>CAMORM010000014.1 GCA_946623785.1 uncultured Verrucomicrobiota bacterium | reverse complement strand
GGCGCATGATGATCGTGGCCGTGTCCTTGCTCATCTCGTTGTCGTCGAAGTCCCAGGAGCCCTGTTCGCCGTACTCGCTACCGTCCGGGAGGATGAGGCGCATGCGATAGTCGGGCGCCTTGCCCTTCTTCAGCGCGGCGCGCCAGCCGATGTAGGCGCGGTCCGTGAGCGGGAAGGTCACGCGGATCGGGTCGATCTGCACGATGCGCGCGAGCGCGCCCTTGCTCGGCGCCACGTAGTCGCCCACATGCGCGCTCGTCTTGCCGATCTGTCCGCTGATGGGCGCGACCACGACGGCCTTCTTGAGGTCGTACTCGGCCACCACCAGGTTGGCCTGCGCCTGCAAGACGGCAGCCTTCGCCTTGTCGGCGCCGGCCTCCGCGTCGTCGCGCTCTTTCTGCGTGATGCCGCGCGCGTCGGCCTTCTGCATGCGCTCCCAGTAGCGCTCCGCGCGGCGAGCCTCCGCTTCGGCGGCCTCGAGGTCGGCCTTGCGCTGGTTCGCCACGGCGCGGTAGCGCTCGTCGTCGAGCACGTAGAGGGTCGCGCCCGCCTTCACGATGTCGCCTTCCTTGAACTTGATCTCCTTGATGTAGCCGTCCACCTGCGGCAACAGGTCAACCTCCTGCATGGCCTCGGCGTGCGCCACGAACTTTTCCGGCAGATTGTACGTGCGCTCCTCCACCTCCTTCACGGCGACCGTGGCCATCATCTGCGGCATCTGCGGCCTCACCGGCGGCCGCTTCGGCCACAGGTCGTTCGCGATCCAGCCGCCCACCGCGCAGGCAACCGCCAGCACGATCGTTCCGATGAAGGCGCCGACCGCGCCGCCTTTGCCCTTCTTCTCGTTTTCTTTTTTCTCGGTATTCGTTTCCATGACTTTTCCCTTTTTAAGTTTTCAGACATTCGACAATCGTCAGCCGACAGTCAGGTTGCCATCCGAGGCAATCGACTGCCACACGGCCTCGTACGACTTGCGCAGCGTGTTCACCAGGTCGCACTGGAGAAGCCGCACGATCCGCGTGTGCACGAGGCCGTCCCACATCGCGATGCACACGCTTGCCACCTGCACGGGATCCGTGCCCTCCTTCACGCGCCCCGCGCGCACGTCGTTCTCCACCGCCGTCCTGAATGCGGCCCACGGCCCGAAGCGCCGATTGCGCATCAGGTCCTCCCGCACGCTTTCCATCGACGCCTCCGCCCACTGTATCTGCTCGTGGATGAGCAGAAAAAACGCCGTACCCTTCGGGTCGCCGATGATCTGCTCCGCGTTGCGCACCATCATGTCCGCGACGACCGGGAAGGACAGCCCCTCGAACGACGCCTCTCCTTCCGGCAGCAGCTCGGCGATCTGTCGGCGGAACTTCTCCAGCATCTCGTCAATGAGCGCCATCAACAACGCCTGCTTCGACTCAAAGTGCCAGTACACCGCCCCCTTGGTCATCTCCAGCCGCGCTGCAATGTCCGTGAACGTCGTGTGCACGTAACCTTTCTTTGCAAACAGCGCCAGCGCGCTCGCGAGAATTCGCGCGCGCGTCCTTTCTGAGTCTCTTTGTGTTTTTTGGGGCATGGCGCATAGTATAACATACCTACCGGTAGGTATGTCAATAGCGATTTGTATTTGATTGTCTTTGGAACATCATACCCCAAAAGCGAGCACAACCCATTTTTTCAGTTTCGCGTTTTCCAGCTGGTCACATAGTTCATCCTATAATGATATATGTCGTGAACAATCCCAACGACAGGACGCCGTGCCCGCTTTATAATTGATGTTTTAAGTATGTTGATAACTAGTTGATAATTTGAGGCATTTTTCTCATATCTTGTACTTGATTTCCCTCCGCACTTCGTCAAACCCTTGAAAATCAAGGGGAAAATGCATATCCGCCCAACCTTCAATGACCCATAACTTCATTTTAAGGCTTTGTTACACAGATGTTTATAACGTCACAATCGATGACAAAGGCCCAGTTGTCTTTCTCTGGATCACTGTCATGTGTGCTTATCTTCCGCCCCCTACTATCTATCATGTTCACTTTAAAGAGAGTTGAGTGTGTTGATCATATTCCACTTTAATGAACTTAACTTCTTTTCAGACAGTCATCCTCTTTCGCGAAAAGAAGCTATTGAACCCTTAATCTGCTCTTGAGGATTGGTAACAACTTTTTGATGAAGCTCATTCACATGCGCGAGCACTCCGCCCGCGCTCGTTGGAAAAGCAAATGACAACTGGCCAGCTTAATTTGACGTATGGGTTGCATTTGAGTCAGGCAGTTAGCCTGTGCTCCATTCTGCGAAGCTGATCTTCAAAAAGTTGTTTAGGCTCTTTGCATGAAAAGAAGGTCTGAAGGAAAACTGAGATGCCACCTGTCTGGTGTTTACAATTACATCCAAGTCGGGTGAGATTGCTTTAGTGTCTCTTATCCGCTGTCATTACGATGAATTGGATTTCGAGCGACTGTTGAGTGTCCATGTTACTTTTGAGTGAGGACGAGCTCTGTTTACTTGTCTTCGCGTTCCCCATCTTCGGCCACTTGTGGTATAATACACGGCATGGAAGAAAAGTATGACATCATCGTCGTTGGAGGCGGGCATGCCGGTGCAGAGGCTGCATTGATAGCTGCGCGCATGGGAGTCCGCACGCTTCTCATTACCGGGTTGTTGGATGCTATCGCCCGTATGCCATGTAATCCTTCAATTGGAGGACTGGCCAAGAGCCATCTGGTGTTTGAGCTCGATGCTCTGGGCGGCGAAATGGGATTCAATGCAGACCTGACCTCACTTCAAGAAAAAACGCTCAACACAAGTCGTGGCCCTGCCGTCCAGGCTACGCGCGCTCAATGCGACAAATACGAATATACGCATCGCATGCAGCGCGTCATCGCGAGCCAAGCAAATCTTACGACATTGGAAGATGTTGTCATTGCCATTCAAACACAGGAAACATCCAGCTCAAATAGCCCCAGCAACACCCAGGTTATTGGAGTCAAAACCGAGCAACACGGTTTCATACCCACGCAACATGTCATACTCACAACGGGAACTTCTCTTCGCGGAAGAATCTTCATTGGGAAGGAATCTCTTCCATCAGGCGGTGATATGCGGCCCGCCGTTGATCAACTCAGCACATCTCTCCAGCAGCTTGGGTTCACCCTCACCCGACTCAAAACAGGGACACCGCCCCGCCTTGCAGCACACTCAATTGACTTTTCAAAGACAGTAGCACAACCCGGAGAAGATAACCCACCTTATTTTTCACTGCGCACGCGATATCTGCTTTCACGCAACAATACTGCTTGTGAAGCAGCGTCTACTACCCGTCATACTCTCTACTCTAGGGGTGTACACCATACGGAGACTCCAACAATTGGACAGATACGTGTTTCCACATGGGAACATCAGCTCACCGAAGATGCGACTCTCCGTAATGTACAAGAGCCCGTTTCCACGTGGAAACATGAGCAAATTCCACCACCTTTATCCGTGCCGACCACACACAATGAACAGTCGAGCACCTATTCAAACCTCTCTGACTACAGCTCTTTTGTGGGATTAGGTAGGAACATACCTACGAATAAACCTAGCACGCTCAGCGCAACCTCTTTGGCGGAATCTATTGAGCATGAAACCCGAGATGCGAGTACATGTCCATCCTCCAGCAGCATAGACATGGATGATCAAACACGCCACAATACGCCATCTGAAGAACCTACAGGCGATGTCGATTACGGAGAAATCCATCCGAATATCGCAAGCGCTGGGGCTTCTCAGCAGGCCATTACGGATCCAATGAGGCCCAAATCAATTTATTACATCCCCCCCCGACAGTCTCGTGCGCATCCGGAGGACCAAGAATATTCCAACGGCTCTGTTTCCACGTGGAAACATGATGTTGTTTTCACGGAACATTTTGCACCATGGTCTGTTAATTCACAACGGATGAGCTGTTTTGCAACTCATACGACAGAGATCTCGCATGAAATCATCAGAAAACATTTACAGGACAGCGCGCTTTACGGTGGCGTAATCAAAGGAACTGGCGTGCGGTACTGTCCGTCAATTGAGGACAAGATCGTACGCTTTGCAAGTGCCCCGAGCCACCATGTCATCTTGGAGCCAGAAGATCGTGCAGGAAACATCATCTATCCCAATGGACTGTCAAATAGCCTGCCAAAGGATGTCCAGGAACAACTCGTTCATTCAATTCCTGGTCTGGAGCATGCCGAGTTTCTTGCTTACGGTTACGCAATTGAGTATGACGGAATTGATGCTCGAGAACTCTCGCACACGCTTGAATCAAAGCGGATCAAAGGACTTTACTTTGCCGGACAGGTAAATGGTACAACTGGATATGAGGAGGCTGCTGCACAAGGCATCATGGCCGGAGTCAACGCCGCTTTTTCCGTCCGCGGCGAGGAACCCCTCGTCTTCAGCCGACAAGATGCCTACATTGGCGTTCTCATTGACGACCTCGTCACGAAGGGCACCGATGAACCTTACCGGATGTTCACAAGCCGTGCAGAACGGCGCCTCATTCTCCGTCAGGACAATGCACGGTATCGCCTGATGTCATCCGCAGATCGTATTGGAGTCCAACCTCACATCATTCGGCAACAAACGCATGACATCCTCTCCGCGCTCCAGAAAGTTGAGGATGGTCCGATGCGTACGATCAAAGTAGGAGGGGAAGCGCTAACCCATCATCTGAATGCATGTCGTTCCCTCGATGAGGTTCATGCGTTTTCCAGAAACCATACGGCAGATCTTCCATTCGCACGAGATGTACTTGAACCAGTCATTGAACAGCTTTGGATACGACAGCACTATGCGGGTTACATCCGCCAAGAAGAAATTTGCGCCGCACGTGCAAAGAAGGATGAAATGATCCGCATACCTGCCTGGCTTGATTACGATACATGTACGGCTGTCCGCTTTGAAAGCCGGGAGAAGCTCAAGAAGTATCATCCAGAAAACCTCGCACAGGCAAGCCGCATTCCCGGTGTCAATCCTGCGGATATTGCCGTTCTGGCAATTATCATCAAGCGAGGGCATGTATGATTATGCGTCAAATTATTCCCATCCCCCATCCACATCTTTTGTGATATACTAGTGCCTCTATGAATAAGAAGATGTTCTGGGCCTGTGCGCTCGTTTTATGTGTCTTCGGCGTTTCTGCCGGAGAAGTCTCGACTGTCAATGCCGTGAGACAAGCTGCACCGAATATCTCGCTTGCGCACAAGATGACGCTTCTGGCACTGCAAATCGGACTGATTCTTTTCGTTGCCAAACTGGGAGGCCTTATCGCCTCAATGCTTCACCTTCCCAGTGTTTTGGGCGAATTGGCAAGCGGTATCGCCATTGGGCCCTACGCGCTCGGTGGCATTGGTTTCGGTTCTGGGATTTTCGCCCATGGTCTCATCCCAATTGCGTCTGGCACGATGCCGATTACGCCCGAACTTTATGGAATCTGCACGATCGCGTCGGTTATCCTTCTGTTCTTGTCCGGACTTGAAACGAACTTGAAGATGTTCCTCAAGTTCGCCTTCGCCGGCTCGCTTGTCGGCGTTGGAGGCGTGTTGGCGAGTTTCCTCTTGGGAAATATCTGCTCCATTTACCTCCTTCCCAAATTCCTACCCGATAGCTTCGGCTATCTCTCCAAGCTGGCGGAAACAAACCTCGTGAAGGCCATCCTCGACCCAGCTGCGCTCTTCATGGGCATTATGTCGACTGCCACAAGCGTCGGCATCACGGCCCGGATACTCTCCGAACGGCGTAAAATGGACAGCGAGGAAGGAGTGACGATTATGGCCGGCGCCGTCATCGACGACGTGCTGGGCATTATCGTGCTGGCCATCGGCATGGGCATCATCAAGGCCGAAGAGGCGCAAACGGGCAATGAGACCGGCATCAAGTGGATAGAAATCGGCAAGGTGGCCCTCAACGCCTTCGGACTCTGGCTCGGTGGCACCGTCGTGGGTATCCTCTTTGGCAAGAAAATCTCAGGGGTCCTCAAACTCTTCAAGAGCCCCGTCACGATCGGAACCTTGGCCTTTGGGCTGTCTCTCGTCATCGCCGGGTTGTTCGAGGCGTTCGGACTTACCCTCATCATCGGCGCGTACGTGATGGGGCTGTCGCTTTCCCGGACGGACATCAAGTACATGATTCAAGAAAACCTCGAACCTGTCTACACGTTTCTCGTTCCGGTCTTTTTCTGCGTCATGGGCATGATGGTTGACTGCCGAGCGCTCTGTTCCAAACCCGTCCTGCTTTTCGGCGCAATCTATACGGCCCTCGCCGTACTCGCCAAAATCGGCGGGTGCGCCATTCCCTCCCTCTTCTGCGGATTCAACGTGAAGGGGGCGCTCCGCGTGGGCGCCGGCATGATCCCGCGCGGTGAAGTGGCCCTCATCATCGCGGGAATCGGCGTCTCGACCATGGTTCACGGAAAGCCGATTCTCACACAGGAGGTATTCGGCATTGGCATCATGATGACATTGATCACCACCCTCGTCGCACCTCCGTGTCTCGTTGGTCTCTTCAACATTCGCGGCATGGGCGTCCGTTATCGCCGGCACAATACGGACGGCTCCCGTTCCGTTAGGTTCAAGCTTCAGGACGAAATGGTCGCTGATTTGATGGTAGACAAGCTCATCGAAGTCTTCAGGAATGAGGGATTCTTTACGCACCTTCTCAATCCACGGGAGAAAATCTGGGAGATTTCAATGGACAACATTGAAATCTCGCTTCGACAGAAACGTAACAAAATCTACTTTGAATGTACCCCGGGAGAGGAAAATCTCATCGTCAACGCCTGGATGGAAGTCGTCAGCAAAATCAACGCACTCGCAAAATCCCTGGCCAAGCCAGACCGCAGTAACGACATCGAAAATCTGCTACCAGAAAAAGAAGAGAAGGTCGATACTGATTCAACGGCGTCCCGTTTCGTCCGTGGTTACTTGATGATTCCGCATTTCAAGGCCAGTTCAAAGAAAGAGGCCATTGAAAAAATCGTCGACGCCATCGCACAGGCTTTTCCGAAAAACGTCATAAACGCCCAACTGTGCAAGCAAGCCGTCTTTGAGCGAGAAGAGTCAATGGCCACGGGACTTGATCATGGTATCGCCGTTCCACATGGACGTACGGATGGCGTCAATCACATCGTCGGCGCCGTAGCCATCGTTGACAACTCAGAGAATGAAAACGGAATCATTCCGGATTACGAAACCATTGATCATTCATGCATTCAATTCATTGTTCTGACCCTTGTACCAAACGAAGCCAACACACCTTATCTTCAGTTGATGGCCTTTATTAACCGCATCATGCGTTCTTCTGAAAACCAGAAGAAACTTCTGGAATGCAAAACTGAAGAACAAATGAAAAAAATATTCAATTCTATCAAATAATAAAAGTTTTAGTTATAGAGGTGTTGTCAACAACACGTGTTGATAACTTGTCGATATATTATCATTTTTTAGGCGTGGCTTTCTCCATCAGATATGGTTGAATAATGGGGAAACTTTAAGGGAAAAAAGGATGTCAGAAACACGTTCTTTAAGCGCTCCCGAAAACTTATGGGAGCAAATTGTTGAACTGGTGAAAAACCAGTTTTCAACTGATGGCGATCGTAGCAAGATGGAGCGCTACTTTCCGCTGTTCGTTTCGCATGAACTGAAAGAAAATACGCTTCGCATCGGCGTTGCGGAGGCGTTGCAGGTTGAATGGTTCACGCCGTTGTTCACCAAACCCATTGAAAACGCGCTCCATGCACTTGGCTATTCAGATGCGCGTGTCGTTTTTGACATCGCAGAAACGGATAGAACTTCAAGTTCTCAGAAACCGGCCTTCACGCCGTCTCCGGCATCTTTCCTCAAGCAGACAGCCGCCCCCACTCTCATGGGAATGCCGTCAACGCTCCCGTTGACGGAAAACTATACCTTCCAGAATTTCGTCGTTGGTCCGTCGAACTCCTTTGCCCATGCAACGGCCATGGCCGTCGCAAACGGTCCTGGACGCACGTTGAACAATCCGTTATTCATTTACGGCGGCACGGGGCTGGGCAAAACGCATCTCATGCAGTCGATTGGCCATTACGTGCTGCGAAACAATCCGTCTGCATCCGTCTGCTACATCACGTCGGAGACGTTTTTGAACGAATATGTCAACGCGCTCGCGAACAACGCAATGCAGGCGTTTCGCGAACGTTACCGTAAAGTGGATGTCCTCTTGTTGGACGACGTCCAGTTCATTGCAGACAAACGCCAATTCCAAGAGGAGTTCTTCAATACCTTCAGCTCGCTCATGACCTACAGGAAGCAAGTCGTCATGACGAGCGATGTGGCACCGAAAGACCTGAAAGGGTGCGAAGAACGTCTGATCGGTCGCTTTCAGCAAGGCATGGCCGTGGAAATCGAAGCGCCTTCCTACGAGACGCGTCTGGCCATTCTCAAGTTCAAGGTCAAGATGCAGAGTTCGGGGCGCATCATCCCCGAGGAAATCTTGAAGTACATTGCTGAGAACATTCGCTCACACGTCCGTGCGCTTGAGGGTGCCGTCAGCCGAGTCATCACGTTCATGGCCCTGAACACCTCCATTCCCATGACGCTTGAAATCGTGCAGCATCTTCTCAAGGACTCAATCGAACAGGAAAAGACAATCAAAGACCTGACGGTCGAGGAAATCATGAAAGTCGTCGCGGATTTCTACGGCGTGACGCTTTCCGACATTCTTTCCTCGCAACGCACGCAGACGCTCGTCACGCCGCGTCAAGTCGCCATGTACCTTTCCTACAAGCTCACGACGCGGTCGCTTGTGGAGATCGGCCGCTCGTTCGGGAAAACGCATGCAACGGTCTACCATGGCGCGCAAACCATCCAGAAACGAATCGACGTCGAAAACGAACTGCGCAAGACGGTCGAGAACATCACCTCGCAGCTTGGCAGAAATCCATCGGAACTTATGAAATGACAAGGTGCAGACAAGCCGTGCACAACCTGTTCACAAGCCATCCCTTTATCAACAGCAATCAACTTTTTTTTCCGCTGTCGACTGTCTGCAACAAAGTACTTGAAGCGATGTCAACACCGACGAACTACTTCAAACCCCTCTGAAAACGAGCTGAGCGCGACTTGTCGACAGTATCAACATTCCTAATATTATTTACTTCATGCTTTACTTCACTACCAGAAATAGTGTACAATTTTAGGCACCAACCCAAACTAGAAAGTGGTCTAACCAAAAGGAGTTGTCCATGAAGTTCAAAATCGTCAGGTCGAAGTTACTTGAAGGATTGAAAAGAGTCCAGAACATCGTCGTTTCGAAGGGAACGATGCAGATCCTGCAAAACGTTCTCATCGAGGCGAAAGACAAGCAGTTGATGTTGACGACCACTGATCTTGACATTTCCATCCGTAGCGTGATTGGTTGCGACGTCGAGGAAGAAGGCGCAAGCACGCTTCCCGTGAAGTTGCTCTTTAACGTGGTTTCCAAAGCCGCAGAAGGTCCTGTCGAGGTGAATGTGGACGCGCAGGACCGCGCCGTGATCAATGCGGGAACGGCCACGTTCAAGTTGGCCGGCATGTCGGTGGTCGACTACCCCGCGCTGCCCGTTGATCAGAACACTTTTGAGTACGTGCTTCCGCAGATTACCTTGAAGGAAATGCTGCGCAAGACGGCGTATGCCGTTTCTCAGGACGACACGCGCAAGACGCTCAAGGGCGTTCTGTCGTCGTTCAAGGACGGAAAGTTGACGATGGTCGCGACGGATGGCCGCCGGTTGGCCCTCGTTGAACATGAAATCGAGTTGCCTGCGGACGCCGAGCGCGACGTGATCCTTCCCTCGAAGGTCGTGAACGAACTCCAGCGCTCTCTCACAAGCGACGGCGACGTGCGCATTACCATTGAGAAAACGCAGATTGCCTTCAATCTCGGCGACACGCGGATTTATTCGAAGCTCCTTGATGAAGTCTATCCGAACTATCGCCAGGTCATCCCCTCCGAATGTGCCGAACACATCGTCATTGACCGCCAGCTGCTTCTTGCCGCCCTCGATCGCGCGAGCGTGATGATGTTGGAAGATACGAATTCCACAAAGCTCATCTTTGACTCCAACCAGTTGATCGTCACGGCCACGGCCACCGAAGTCGCCGAGTCCACCGATGTCGTGCCGATCAAGTACGATGGGGGCCGCATCGAAATCGTGTTCAACCCGAATTACGTGATGGATCCGCTTAAGGCCATCGACGAGGACGAGGTGACGATTGAACTGAACGACGGAACGAAGCCCGCGATGATCAAGTGCTCCATTCCGTTCCTGTACGTGATGATGCCGCTGCGCGTCAGCTGAACACCACCCTGCCATCAAAAGGAGGGTTCTCATGAAAATGTGGACGGATAGTTCCTATCCGATTATTCTCTCTTGCGCCAAATGCCTGGCTCCTTGGGTGAAACGCGAGGTGTGCGAACTCGGCTATACGCCCATTGACGAGGCGGAAAACATCGTCGTGGTGGAAGGCTCCATGCGCGATGTCCTGAAGCTCAACCTGCGTATCCGCACGGCCCACCGCGTGCTGGTGCCGCTTCTGCGCGCACGCTGCCGCCACATCCGCGAACTGTACAACCACGTTGCGTCAATCGACTGGGAGAACTTGATTGACGCAGATGGCTATTTTTCCGTTTCGTCGATTGTACACAATGACACCGTACGCGATACGCGCCTACCATCGTTGGTGACAAAAGATGCGATTGCCGACCGGATGCGCGACCGGTGCGGGACGCGCCCGGATTCGGGTCCAGACTACGATCGCGGCGCGGCGGTGTTTCTCCACTGGGAACGCGACCGGATGATCATCTACCTCGACACGAGCGGCGCGCCGCTCTGCAAACGCGGCTACCGTAAAATCCCCGGATCGGCACCCATGCAGGAAACACTCGCGGCGGCATGTATTGACGCCTTGCATTGGGATCGAAAAACACCGTTCATTTCGCCGATGTG
Organism: uncultured Verrucomicrobiota bacterium; assembly: GCA_946623785.1. Classification (GTDB taxonomy): domain Bacteria; phylum Verrucomicrobiota; class Kiritimatiellia; order RFP12; family UBA1067; genus CAMORM01. The sequence goes on along the minus strand of CAMORM010000014.1, from coordinate 20,497 downwards.
CGGCAGCGGCACGCCCGCCATCGAGGCGGCACTTGCCGCAATGAACCGCGCGCCAGGATCGCTGCGTTCCCATTTCGGTTTTATGTCCATCAAGGGATATAAACTCATGGTGGAAGGGGAGAGCGCTCCACGCACGGCTCCGCGTCAGCGGTTCGGCGCGACACCTGAACAGATTTGGAAGGACATGCTTTTGGAAGCGCAAGAGCAGGAAAAAACAACTGATCTTCCGCCGATTATCGCAACCGACATCTCACCCGAGGCGATTGAGAACGCACAAACGAACGCCTACATTGCAGGTGTCTCCAAATACATTCAGTTCAAAGCGTGTGATTTTGGCGATACGCCGATTCCTTCAACATCTACTGAGCCGCACTTACCGTTCTCCCAGACGGGAAAAGAAGGTTACCACGCGCGCGGGTGCGTATTCTTCAATCCCGAATATGGTATTCGCCTTGGGGATCCAGCCGAACTCGCTCCAATCTACGAACGTATCGGTACGTTCATGAACGAAAAGTGCTCTGGATATACCGGTGGCGTGCTCACAGGAAGTCCTGAACTTTCCAAATTGATCAATTTGTTCTATGTAACCCGCTTTCCTTTTTATAATGGACCGATTGACTGTCGATTGTTCGTGTTCCCTGGGTGTGAAATAAAAGATACGAAGTTATCAACTGAATTATCACCATCGGTTGATAAATAAGTAATAAACATAGATATCGACACGTGTTTATAACTTGAGTTGTGATAAAACTGTTGATAATTGTTGATAATCTCGGTCTTGTCAAGTCAGCCTGAAAAGTTCATACTATCACACGCATGTCAAGAGTGTCGAGAGAGTTATGCCTTCGCTTTGCCGAGGCGCGCCGCGCGAAAGGGCTCCGTCAGACGGAGTTGGCCGCGCAAGTTGGCTGTACGCAGTCGGCTCTGTCGATGTTTGAAGGCGGGCAGCCCACGAAGCTTTCCGAGGAAACGGTCAAGAAACTGGCTGAGTTCCTCAGGGTGCCGCTTGTGGAAGAAGTGTCTTCCCCGATGGTCGTGCCAACGAACGGATCACATGAATCGCTTAACGTGGTTCATGGTTTTTGTCCCAACTGCCAATGTCCCAGCAACGTGCCGTATGTAGTTGACGGTCGCTTGTTCTATCGTCCGTCGCGTACTGTAGCATCGCCAACAGGTGGCCCGCGCTGTACGCAGTGTGGCGAGTTACTGGAAATGAGATGCCCGTCGTGCGGAGCTCCTTTGAATGACGGTGCGTGCTGTGCCGCATGCGGTTCGCGGTATGTGACGCCGTCCATCACCGAGGAAATTGACGTGGTTGCATACGCACGGATGCGCCGAGAGGAAATCATTCAATTTCGAGAGCTCAAATAATTCGCTTGCCCGCGCGCCCGTTTTCGTCTAAAATGTGGGGCATTGAATTTTTCAATGCCAAAGGAGAAAAAGAAATGAAGACAACATGGATGTCGGCGCTGGCGCTGACAGGAACGATTGTCGTTGCGGGATGTTGCTGCCTGTGCGGCGGCGGGTCCGAAACGAAAACGGTCGGGTTGATGACGGATCAACTCGTTTCGCCTGCGAACATCGGCGCGAAGCCCGTGTTCAGCTGGCGCATGTGTTCTCAACGCGAAGGCGCGGCGCAGACAGCCTATCGTCTGAAGATCTTTGAAGGCCTCTGCGGGAAGAAGCAGGTGTGGGATTCCGGCGAGGTCGCGTGCGGGAAGTCCGTGGCCGTCAAGTACGGCGGCCCCGAGCTGAAGAGCGCGCAGAAGTATGTGTGGGAAGTTCAGGTCAAGGACGAGACGGGCGCGTGGCTCAAGCCGGCGAAGGGATTCTTCGAGACGGGTCTCATCACCGCCGACGACTGGAAGGGCTCCGTGTGGATTTCCGCCGCCGATGCGAAGGTGCGGTCTGATCCGCAGGCCCACGGCAAGGGCAAGCAGGAGGCCGAAGACGGCACGGCCTGCTTCGTGAAGACGCTCACGAACGAGAAGGACGTGCAGGAAGCCTACTGGACCGTGGCCGGCCTGGGCGCGTTCGAGGCGTACGTGAACGGCGAGCCGGTCTCGCGCAAGGGCTGCAAGGCGATCAAGGGCGCGCTCGTGCGCGACTACCTCAAGCCGGGCTTCACGCACAACGGCAAGACGAAGTACTCCTTCACCTACGACGTGACGCACCTGATGAAGACGGGCAAGGCCGATGCCAACACGTTCGCCGCGCAGGTCTCCGCCGGCTGGTGGCGCGACAAGATCGTCAACTTCTTCGGCAAGAAGTCCGCCTTCCGCGCGCAGCTCATCCTCCGTTACGCGGACGGCACGGAGAAGCGCATTGGCACGGATACGACGTGGCTCTCCGCCACCACCGGTCCCGTGATCCGCGCGGCGATCTTCGACGGCGAGGACTACGACGCGCGCGTGAAGACGTGCTGGATGAAGGGCAAGCCCTGCGACAAGTTCAAGGCATCTGAGGTCAACACCGAGTTCAAGGGCACGATCTTCCCGATGACGGGCGCGCCGATCCGTCTCCGCGAGGACATTGCGATCGCGCCGGCCGAGATGTACGTGTGGAAGGGCGCCGAGGGCGCGAAGGACGGCGAGTTCGGCAAGGTGAAGAAACTCCGTTCCTACAAGGACGGCGATGACATCGTGGTCGACAAGGACGAGACGCTCGTCGTCGACTTCGGGCAGAACGCCGCCGCCATCCCGAGCTTCATCTTTTCCGCCGCCGAGGGCGTGACGCTCAAGATGCGTCCGGCCGAGATGCTGAACGACGGCAACGGCGCGAAGAAGCGCGGCTGCGACGGCCCCGAGGGATCCGCTTACTTCACCAACTACCGCCAGGCGCGCACGACGCTCAACTACACGTTCGCCGGAACGGGCGAGGAGAAGTACCGCCCGAACTTCACGTTCTTCGGCTACCGCTACGTGTCCATCACCACGACGGGCAAGGTGACGATCAAGAAGCTCCGCTCCATTCCCGTCACGTCCATTCCGAAGTGGTCCGAGACCGGTTGCCTCGAGACGGGCGTGAAGGACATCAACCAGCTCATCTCCAACGTCAAGTGGGGCCAGTATTCCAACTACCTCTCCGTGCCGACGGACTGCCCGCAGCGCAACGAACGCCTGGGCTGGACGGCCGACACGCAGGTGTTCACCGAGGCGGCCACCTATAACGCGAACGTCTACGGTTTCTTCATGAAGTGGATGCGCGACATGCGCGACACGCAGCACGACGACGGCTCCTACACGGGCGTCGCGCCGATGGCGCAGTACGGCAGCGAGCGTGGACACCAGCTTGGTTGGGCGGATGCGGGCATCATCGTGCCGTACACCGTCTGGAAGCAGTTCGGCGATACGCGCGTCGTTGAAGAGAACTGGGAGTCGATGAAGCGCTACATGAAGCTCCTCGAGGACATGAAGTACACCTCCCCGCAGGCGACCGGACACCAGTGGGCCGACTGGCTCTCATACGAAAAACTGGAATCTTGCAGCGGGCAAGCTTGGGAGAAGGGTCCCGACGGCAAGCGCCGCGTGAAGGCGGACGCCTTGAAGTACTGGCAGTACCTCGGCTGCTGCTACTGGCTGTGGGATGCGGGCATGATGGCCTCGATGGCCGAGGCCATCGGCAAGAAGGACGACGCGGAAGCCTTCCGCGCCATGGCCGACCGCGCCCGCGCGTTCATCGTCGGCAAGTTCGTGGACCCCAAGGACGGCATGCTCTTGCCCGTCTTCCGCGACATGCAGACGCCTGCGCTCTTCGCGCTCAAGCTCGGGCTTCTCGACAAGGCCGACGCGGTCGCGAAGACGAAGGCCGCGCTTCTCCAGAACTTCAAGGACCACGGCGACTGCCTCCAGACCGGTTTTCTGGGCACCTCCATCCTGATGGACACCCTCACCTACGACGTGGGCGCGCCAGAGATGGCCTACACGCTCCTTCTCCAGCACAAGAACCCCTCGTGGCTCTACTCCGTGGACCAGGGGGCCACGACGATCTGGGAACGGTGGAACTCCTATACGAAGAAGGACGGGTTCGGCTCGGCCGGCATGAACTCGTTCAACCACTACGCCTACGGCGCGGTGCTCGCGTGGATGTACGGCACGATGGCCGGCATCCAGGAAGACGTTGCCTGCCCCGGATTCAAGCATATCATCCTCGCACCGGAACCTGACAAGCGCATGGGCCATGTGAAGGCCTGCTTCCGCTCGCCCTACGGTCCGATCAAGAGTGCCTGGAGCTATGACAAGGACGGCAAGTGGACGTGGACCTTCACGATTCCCGCGAACACGACGGCGACCGTGAAGATTCCCGGCGGCGAGACGAAGGAGTACGTTGCCGGCACGTACACGGTGACGAAGTGATGAACGCATGAAGGCGTGGATCCAGCGCGTGGCGCGCGCATCCGTGACAATCGACGGTGCGCGCGTAGCCGAGATTGGACGGGGATACCTCGTCCTGCTCGGCATCACGCACGCGGACACGGAGGCGGAGGCGGACAAGATCGCCTCCCGCCTCCCGGTTCTGCGCCTGTTCACGGACGCGAACGACCAGATGAACCTCTCCCTCGAGGACGTGGGCGGCTCCATCATCGTCGTTTCGCAGTTTACGCTCTATGCCGACACGGCGCACGGACGGCGTCCGGGTTTCTCCAACGCCGCCCGTCCCGAACACGCGGAGCCGCTCTACGAGCGGGTCGTCGCGCAGTTACGCGCGCGGCTCGGCGCCGACCGCGTGGGCACGGGGCGTTTTGGCGCACACATGCAGGTTGAACTTCTCAACGACGGGCCGGTCAGCGTGGAGCTGCGCGCAGACGCGACGGGGTGATTGCGATGCCGGGCGTCGGATTCAATCTTACGCAGTCGCTTAAACAACAGCAGACGCTGGCGCCGCAGATGCGCCAGGGTCTGAAGATGTTGCAGATGACGTCGTTGGAGCTCAGCGCCGAGCTCCAGCACGCAATGGAGACGAATCCCGTCATCGAGGACGTCACGAACCGGATTGAGCGGCAGATGTCGGCGGAACTTCCGGAGGACCATCCCTACGGCGAAGTCACGGAAAAGCCGCTTGATCTCGGCACGGACGCCGAAATGGCGAAGGTGATGGGGACGGATGCGACAGACGACGGTTATCGCGACTATTTCCTTGGCAACATGGAGAGCGCGTCGGGCGACGAGGAAGTCCAGTCCCGCCGCGACCATCTCTTCGATTCGATGATCAAGCCGGAGACGCTCCAGCAATATCTCATGGGGCAGGTCGGGATGTCCGACATCCCGCCCGCGGACCGCGACCTCGCGAACATACTCATTGAAAACATCGACGACGACGGCTATTTCCGCGGATCGATTCCGGACATCATGATGGTGACCACGGCGTCCATGGAGAAGATAGAAGGCGTACTCGCGCAGATCCGCGCGTTTGATCCGCTGGGGTGCGGCGCGCGTGACCTGCGGGAATGCTGGCTCGCGCAGATGGAGATCCTCGACGATTCGCCATGGGAGAACGAAGTGCGTGCGGCGCTTGAAGACCATTTCGACGACCTCGTTGCACGCCGCATGCCGACGCTCTGCGCCGCGCTGAAGATCACGCCCGACGAGTATCCGCATCTTCTGAAGGAGCTGGACAAGCTCGATCCCTTCCCGGGCCGGACGTTCGCGGCGCGGGCGAACGGCGGCAAGTTCGTCGCGCAGGGCCATGGTTACGTGCAGCGCGTGAAACCGGGCGAGTACGTGAAACCCGAGGTGTTCGCCTACCGCGACGCGCATGGAGACTGGATGGTGCGTGTGGACGGGCGCGACCTTCCGGAGATACACATCTCCCGAAAATACCAGGCCATGCTGGCGGATCCATCCGTTCCCGCCGAGGCGAAGTCTTACATCCGCGAGCGCATTCGCGCGGCGGAGGTTTTGCGGGAGAGCGTGAAGAAGCGCCAGCAGACGATCCACGACATCGCCCAGGCGATTGTCGATGCGCAACCTGATTTTTTCAAGAGGGGGATGGGGGCCCTGCGGCCGCTGACGATGCAGCAGGTTGCCGAACAGGTGGGCGTGGTAGGCACGACTGTGTCGCGGACGGTGCGAGACAAGTACATGGCCACGCCGTTCGGCGTCATCGAGTTGCGGAAGTTCTTCACGTCGGGCGGTGCGAAGACCGGAGACGGCGAGACGATGTCGAACGCATCCGTCAAGGAGCGCATCAAGGCCATCATCGATTCAGAGGATGCGGCGAATCCGTTCTCAGACGACCAGATCACCGAGCGTCTCAACGCCGCCGGGGTGAAAATCTCCCGCCGTACGGTCGCGAAGTACCGCATGGCGATGAAGATTCCCGGCAAGGCCGAGCGCGCCGCCTTTCGCTAACCCTCCTTTGGCTCGTCCGAAAGCTTCCGGTACAGCGTGGAGAGGTTCACCTTGAGCGCATCGGCGGCTTTTGCCTTGTCGCCGCCGGCGGCAACGAGAATGTGCTCGATGTATTCCTTTTCTTTTTGCTTCAGGAAGCTCTTGAGCGAGGCGTTCCCGGCCGTGGCGGAATCGGCGGGCGCGGCGGCGGCTGTGGCGGCGCGCGCGTGCTGCAGGATCTTCGGCGGGAGGAGGTCGGGCGTGATGTCACCTTCGCTCAGGAAGGTGAGGGCATGCTTGATGGCGTTCTCAAGTTCGCGCACGTTTCCGGGCCAGGAATAGGCCATGAGGGCCTCGGCCGTGTCCGCCGCAATGGTGGGAATCGGCGAGCCTTCGGGCGTCTCCAGGCGGATGAAGTGGCGGGCGAGCGGGATGATGTCGTCCTTGCGCTCGCGCAGCGGCGGGATGTCGATCGTGATCACCGCGAAGCGGTAGTAGAGGTCGCTGCGGAACGTGCCCTTCACCACGGCCTGCTCGAGGTTCGTGTTGGACGCGGCGATCACACGCACGTCCACGGGGATGTTCTTCGTGCCGCCCACGCGGCGGATTTCGCGCTCTTGCAGGACGCGGAGGAGCTTGCCCTGGAGCAGGAGGGGCATGGAGGAGATTTCGTCAAGGAACAGCGTGCCGCCGTTCGCGACCTCGAAGAGGCCCTGCTTGTCGGAATAGGCGCCCGTGAAGGATCCCTTCATGTGGCCGAACATCTCGCTCTCGAGCAGGTTCTCCGGCAGGGCGGCGCAGTTGACGGCCACCCACGGCTTGTTGGCGCGCGGGGAGTTCTTGTGGATGGTCTTCGCGATCACTTCCTTGCCCGTGCCGGACTCGCCGTTGATCAGTACGGTGGCGGCGGTGGGGGCGACCTTCTGGATCATGTCGCACACCTGCGTCATGAGGGGCGACGAGCCGATGAGGTTCTCGAAGCGGTACTTGAGCGGCGTGTCGATGTCCATCGAGAGCGCCACGGACTCGTGTTTCTTCACCTTCTCCTCGGCGCGCGCGAGACAGGCGAGGATGTCGTCGACCTTGAAGGGCTTCGTGAGGTAGTCGAACATGCCCTGCTTCATCGCCTCGATCGCCGTCTCCACGGAGGCGTAGGCGGTGAGCAGGATCACGGGCATGGACGGATGGAGCTTGTGCACCTCCTGGAAGAGCGTCATGCCGTCCATTGGCGCCATACGCAGGTCGGTGATCATGATGTCAATGCCACCCGCGCGTACGATGTCGAGCGCGGCGTTTCCATCGCGCGCGGTCTCGACCTCGTACTTGTTCGTTTTCAACAGACTCTGGAGCAGCAGGAGAATCCGCGGCTCGTCATCGACTAGAAGGACCTTTGCCATGGGGAAAGTATACACTTTCTCCATGCCGTTCTGCAACTGGAATTTCAGGTTTGTATCAGGCGAAGGTGCCGCAGGCGGCGTTCCAGGCGAGTCTCTCGCCGGGTTTCGACATCGCGGCGTTGCCGATCAGCACCATCTCCGAGAGGCGGCCGGCCCAGGAGAAGGAACTGGTGGTCGTCCCTCCCTTCAGGCAGGCGTTGATGTACTCGTGCCAGTGCGAGGGCACCTTGCCGACGTCCGGCAGCGCGGGCGCGGCGGCGCCGTTCTTGAACACGATGGCCGGCGGCTTGTCGTAGTGCACCGAGAGAAGCCATCCTTCGGTTCCCTCCACCACGCGGCCCTGCAGAGGCTGTTTGCCGATCGAGCTCTTCGCGAACAGCTCCTTGAACTCCGGACGCGGCAGGTAGTTTGCGGGCGTCTTCGCCGTCACCTTCGGGTTCACGAGGTTGCCGTCGCACCATTCGATCGGGAAGGGCTTGCCGCCGGACGCCGCGCACCCGGGCATCTCCCACGTGATGTGCGACATGCGCGGCCAGAACTGCGTGCGCTGCGGCGCCGGCTCCACCGGCACCTCGGCGGTGACGTGCGTGGGGCCGGTCGTGCCGAGGCCGAGGCCGATCCAGACGGGACTGAGCAGGTGCAACCCGAGGTCGCCGAGCCACGACGTGCCGAAGTCGCGCCAACGGCGCCACGCGCCGGGGTGGTAGACTTTCGGCACGAACGGGCGGAACGGCGCGCCGTCGAGCCACGTCTTCCAGTTGAGCGTTTCCGGCACGGGGGCCTCCGCGAGCGGCCACGTATGGTCGGCCGTGGTCTGTCCCCCGCGGTTCGAGAACACCCAGACGTGGCGGAGCTCGCCGATGAGTCCGCTCTTCAGGAACGCGACCGTCTGGCGGTCGCACGGCCACGCGGCGATCTGTGTGCCCATCTGCGTGACGGCCTTCTTCTCGGCGGCGAGGCGCTCGATCTTGCGGCAGTCGGCGATGTCGTGGCAGAGGGGCTTCTGCCCGTAGACGTTGAGTCCGCGCGCAAGCGCGTCGAGGACGTATCCCGCGTGCGAATGGTCGGGCGTGGAGACGTTGACCGAGTCGATGCGGTCGCCCTCTTTCTCCATCATCTCGTGCGCGTTGCGGTAGACGCGCGCGTCGGGGCAGATCTTCTTGGCCTTGGCGAGGTAGTTGGCGTCCACGTCGCAGAGCGCGGTGATGTGGATGTCGGGATGGCTGCGGAGTCCGTTGAAGTCGGCGAACGCCATGTTGCCCGTACCGACGCAGGCGTGGGAGAGGACCGAGTTGGGACTGCGGCGCGAAACCACTGCGGGGAATCCGGAGAACGGAACGAGTCCGGCGGCGGCGGTGGCCGAGGCGAGGAAGGAGCGGCGAGATGTTTTCATTGGGGATTCCTTATTTCTTCTGGTTAAGCTGTCTGTTAAGTTTTTCAAGCGTGGCGCGGAGCGGGTAGTCGTCTGCGCCGATCACCTTGTTGCGAATCAGCACCTCGAAGCCCTTGAGCGTGCCGGCGATGTAGGTGCGGTTCGCGGCGACGTCCTTCGGGGGGAGAGCCTTCAGCCAGGCGTCGTAGCCGGCGCAGAGCGATTTCGCGGCTTCGAGGTAGACGGGCTTCTTCGAGTAGGACAGGATCTCGAGTATGCCGTTGACGTTCTTCGCGTCGGGTACCTTCACGTCGATCTTGGCGAAGAGCTTGGCGGCCGTCTGCTCGCGCAGGGCGCGCACGTCCTCTTCCTTCGCGGACATCTCGGAGTGCGTCGTGTTGTCCCAGCGCGAGGGGATCTCGCGGATCCAGATGTTGCGGAAGGGCACGGGGTCGCCGTGGTCTTGGAGTCGCCACGGGAGTTTCGTGGCGTGTTGGACGAGCGGACGTTTCACGCGGTGCGTACCCATGCCCTCGAGTTCCCAGGCGTCCTGCACGAGCACGCCGTTGTGGAACACGGTGACGGTGCCGGGATGGAGGACCTTGCCGTCCTTCCAGATGGGCTGGTGGAAGATGATGTCGTAGGTCTGCCACACGCCGGCGGGGCGGCTTGCGTTGACGAGGGGCGGGTTCTGCGCGTAGACGGAGGCCGCGATGCCGTCGGGGTAGTTTCGCTCGACCTTCGCGTCGGGGTCGGGATCGTAGGAGTTGAGAATCTGGATTTCGTACATGCCCATCGGGATCACGCCCGAGTTGCCGCCGAGTTGTCCGTGCTTCTTCGCGTCCTCGAGCGGGCTGAGCCACTCGACGTGGAACTGGGCGTCTCCGAACGCGCGCTTCGTGCAGGCGACGCCGGAGCGCGGCGTGCAGACGAACAAGCCGTCCTTCACGCGCCACTTCGTGGGCTGGCCCTTCGCGTCGCACCAGTTCTCGTCCACGCTCTTCTGCGTGCCGTCAAAGAGGACGATCGCGTCGGAGGGCGGCTTGCCTTCTGGCGTCTCCACCTGTTTGGGGTAGGGCCGGTTGAAGTCGTGGATGGCCCAAGCGTGCTTGGCGTCGGGCGTGTCGCCGTAGAGGCCGAAGATGCCGCGTTCGCCGGCGGCGCAGGAGAGGGCGGCGCATGAAAGCGCCGCACATGCAAGGAGTGTATTTTTCATGTTTTCTTTCATGTCATTTGGCGATGGAGCCGAGGTTGAAGATCGGGAGGAACATGGCCGTTACGATCGTGCCGATGATGCCGCCGAGGAAGACCATGAGGAACGGTTCCATGAGCGACGTGAGCGTGGCGAGCATCATCTCGACCTCTTCGTCGTAGGAATCGGCCACCGATTCGAGCATGTCCTCCACCTTGCCGGCTTTCTCGCCGGCGGCGAGCATGCGGATCATGAGGATGGGCATGAACGGCTTGCCCTGAAGCGAGGGACTCAGCTGGTTGCCCTGCTCGACTTCTTTGCGCGCGGCGAGAACGGAATTCTCGAGCACGAAGTTGTCCAGGGAACCGGCCACGACCTCCAGCGACTTGAGAATCGGCACGCCGGCGGCGACCATCTGCGCGAGCAGGCGGCAGAAGCGTCCGATTGCCGCCTTTTGATTTAGGAGGCCGAACACCGGAAGCTTGAGCTTGAAGCGGTCAAACGCCAGGTGTCCTGCTTTCGTGGCCTTCCAGCGCTTGAAGATGAAAACTCCGGCAATGATCACGCCGCCGATGACATGCCACCAGGCCTTCACGAAGTTCGAGATGTCCACGAGCTTCTGCGTGAGCCAGGGCAGTTGCTTGCCGAAGCCGCTGAACATCTCCGCGAACACCGGCACGACGAACTGGATCAGGCCGGCGGAGAGGAGGAGGGCGATGCTGACGATCACGGTCGGGTAGGTCATCGCGCTCTTGACCTTCTTCCTCAGGCGCGAAGACGACTGGAGGATGCTGGCGAGGCGTTTCATGATGCCGGCGAACTCGCCGGACTGCTCGCCCGCGACGACCATGTTCACGTACATGTCGTCGAACAGCTGCGGGAAGTCCGCGAGGCCGATGGACATCGGCGAACCGCCCTCGATGACTTCGCTCAAATGCTGGAGGACCTTCTTGAACTCGGGGTCCGAACTCTGCTCGCCGAGCGTCTGGATCGAGGCGAGGATCGTCATGCCGGCGCCGAGCATCGACGCGAGCTGCCGCGTGAACGGAATGACTTCTTTGTTGCGCAGGCGCTTGGCGCCTTTGACCTTGATCGGTTTGCCCATCATTCACCTCCCGTCACTTCAAAAGCGGCCTCCAGCGAAGTGACGCCCGCGCGCACCTTGCGCATGCCGGCTTCCTTCAAGGTGACCATGCCCTCCTCGAGCGCGAGGGCCTTCAGCTTTTCCGCATCGCCGCCCCGCTCGATGATGCCGCGGATGCGCGGCGAAATCGGCAATACCTCCATGAACGCGCCGCGCCCCTTGTAACCCGATCCGCGGCACTTGGGGCAGCCGCCGGGGCCATAAACCGTAAGGCCCTCGAAGGGTGCGGGGTCAACCTTGTTGGCCTGCAGCAACTCGGCATTGACCTCCACGGGCTTTTTGCAGAACGGACAGAGCTTGCGGAAGAGACGTTGCGCCTGCGCGAGAATCAGAGAACTCGCGAGCATGAACGGGGCGATCTGCATGTCGAAGAGACGCGCCACCACGCCCACGGCGTCGTTCGTGTGGAGCGTGGAGAGCACGAGGTGGCCCGTCAAAGCGGCCTTGACGGCGATGTCCGCCGTCTCGCCGTCGCGGATTTCGCCCACGAGCACGATGTCCGGGTCCTGACGCAGCACGCTGCGGAGCACACCGGCGAACGTCAGGCCCACCGCCGCGTTCACGTGCACCTGGTTGATGCCCGCGAGTTCGTATTCGACGGGGTCCTCCGCCGTAATGATGTTCACGTTGGGCGTGTTGAGGTCCTGAAGGCAGGAGTAGAGCGTCGTGGTCTTGCCGGAACCCGTTGGCCCTGTCACAAGGATGATGCCGTGGGGTTGTTCGATGGCGTATTTCATCGCCTTGTAGGCGTATTCGTCAAGACCAAGCGAGGCGAGGCCGGGCGCGAGGTTCGACTTGTCGAGGATACGCATCACCACTTTCTCGCCGTGCACGGTGGGGAGGATGGACACGCGCACGTCCACCTCCTTGCCGATGGCCTTGATCTTGAAACGGCCGTCCTGCGGTTTCCGGCGTTCGGCGATGTCGAGCGCGCTCATGATCTTGATGCGGCTCACGACGGCGTTGTGGAGGGCCTTGGGCGGGGCCGGGCGTTCCACGAGTTCGCCGTCGATGCGGTAACGGAGACGCGAGGCGTGCTCCAGTGCCTCGAAGTGGATGTCCGACGCTTTCGTCTTCAGGGCTTCGATCATCATGGAGTTCACCATGCGGATGACGGGGGCGTCCTCGTCCGACGTGAGCGAGGCGTCGAGCACGTCGGTCTTCATCTCGGAGAGGACCTCCAGCTCCGACTCGTCGCCCTTCATGATGGATTCCATCGCAAGCGCGGGATTGGTGGCGTCCCGCGCCGCTTTCAAGCGCGTAAGGGCGTCCGAAATCTGCTTCTCCGGCGCCACGCACGGCCAAATGTGCCCGCCTGCCGCAAGCGTGACCTCTTCCTGCGCGGGGAGGTTGAAGGGATCGGCCAGGGCGATCGTGAAACGGCCGCCGAGCTTGGCGACGGGGACAGCCTTGACCTTGATCCAGAAATCTTCCGTTTTACCGCAGAGCAGGTCCTGATTGACCGTGAAACCGTCAGGAAGCGCCAAGGGTGCCATGTTGAAATAGGCCGCCGCCGCCAAGGTGAACGCGGCCGGATCAACGAGATCTTTCTGCACCAAATACCGTTCCAGCGGCGTCTTCGCTTCTGCCGCCTGCCGTGCGACTTCCTTGAGCTGTTCCGCCTCCAGCACCTTGCAGGCCAACAACGCCTCGGAGAAGTTCCCGAAGTGCGTGTTGGATTGAGCCTTCTTAATCGGTTTCAAAATCATATTCAATATTTTAGCATAATCCGTGCCGCCTGTCGGCACGAATTTTGCTATAATACTGTTGGAGAAAAGGACAAATGGCTGAACAAGCGAACTCTAAATTACTCGAAGGCATCGCTTATTTTGAGAAAATGCTGAAGGTGATGCCGGGAGACCGGACCACGCTGGAGTTCCTTTCCGTTGCCTACGAGCAGTTGGGCGACTTGGAGAAGCAGCGTGTGGCGTTGATTCAGTTGGCGGAATCGCTGTTGCGCGAAAAGGACTACGAGGCGGCGGATGCAATTGGCGAACGCTTGGCGGTCTTTGCCGAGGCCGATGCCCAAGACATGGTGCGCCGGATCAAGGCCGCGCGGAATCCCGTCCAGTTGAAGGCCGTGGTTCGCCCGGGGACAAGCGTGCGGCCGATGCGCGCCGCGACGCGTTCGGCGCCCGCGCCCTACCAGGCGGCGGGCGAGCGCGGCGGGGTCTCTCTCGCGCAAGTGGTGATGGCGGCCGTGAAGGCGGAGGCGGCGCTCATTCGCGACCTGTATGCCAAGAACGTGGTGGATGCCACGGCGGCGGAGGTGGTGCAGCGGCATTTGGGCGGATTGCCGGAGCCGACGCGCCCTTTTCTCGTTTCCGCCTTGGCGATTCTTGAAAAAGAGAGCGGGGGACTCGGCGAGAAGGCGGCGGTGTACATGGCGGACGCCGCGTCCGCGCCGCCCATCCCCCTGCAGGGGTTCATGCCGCCCGCCTCGCTCGTGAAACAACTTCCGGAGGAAATCGTGCGTGTGCGCGGCGCCGTGCCGTTTGGGCGTCTGGGCGACACGTTGCTGGTGGCGGTGCTGAATCCGCTGGACGCGGAATTCCACGCCGAAGTCGAGCGGCTGGCGGGATGCCCGTGCCGGTTCTTCCTCGCCGAACCGCACACCACCGAGGATTTTCTGGACAAGTTCTTTGCGGAGAACATGTAGAAGCAAGCAAGTTTGCCATGGCGGAATGGACCGGACAGAGCCCGAAAAAAGGGAAGCGAGGACGTGATCGTTCTCTCTCTCGCGGCGTCACGCTCATCGAGGTGATGCTCGCGGCGGCCATTTTCGCGTTGATGGTTATGGCGCTTTTCGAGGGGATCGCCGTCTCGGCCCGTATCGCCCGCGAGAACGCCGAATACCTGCAGGCGGACGCCTACGCCTTCGATCTCGCCTGGAAGCGGTACAACGAGAGCTATGGCGCGCTTCGGAATTTTGTGCCTGCGTCATCTCCTGAGCGGGTTGTCGACGAGGAGATCGTCGAGGATGCCGCCCCTCTGCTCTATCGCCCCGGCTCTTCGGCTGTATCGCATACCACGCTCACGCGCGTGACCGATCCAAGTGACGGGGCGACGGAGATGGGAATCTTGATTTCGGTGGATGTGGAGTGGGGGCCTTCGGGTGATCGCCGCCAGCTCTCGTCCACGCATCGGGCGGTCGTCTTCAAAGGTGGATCGGAGGACGGATGATGGCGCGCGGCAGGTCAAGATGCGGCTTCACGCTCGTGGAGCTGATGTTGGCGATGACGGTTTTCGTCATCATTGCTGCCGCATTGGCGAGCTCCTTCCTAGGCGGGATTCGTCTGCTGAAGGCGACGTTCGCGACGGCGGAGATGTCGCTTCAGGCGCGTGAATTGCGCGATCGGCTTCTGTTCCACGTCACGCCGCCGCACGACGGCATGGTCTGGACCGGGCTCTTGGCCGGCACAAACCGCGTGTCCGCCACGAATCCTCAGAACCGGGAAGACGTGCTGAACATCCACGCCAATCCCCCTGTGATCCAGATGGGCGGTACGGCGATGAAGATCAACGGGCAGACGGTCGAGACGGTCAACCAGACGATGGAGGTGACCTTTCAGGACTACGGCAAGGAAGAGCGCAGGTTCTTCAACAGGGACCGGGTTGACGAAAGGTGGCTCAATCCGGGCGGCATGAACCTCATGGCGGAGGCCTCCGACACGGCGCCGGTGCTGTCCTGGGCGAAAAACAAGGACAACGCAGAGGACCGTACGCGGTTTTACATCCGCCTGGCGGGTCGGATGGATGTGGCGGGACTTCCGATTCGGCATGACGAGCGCATCGTTGTGCCCGTGTTCGGCTGCCAGCAGGAGACGCGCCCGGACGGAAAGGGAGGGCTGGACAAATGACGGACCGACGTTCTTCCTCCGGCTTCGTGCTCGTTTTTTCGCTCGTTCTGGCTTTTTGCGCGGGGATGATTCTCGCGGGAACGCTCGGCTACGTTTCCTACGCCGCGCGGCAGAGCGCCGTTGCCGCGGCGCGTTCCAGTTGCAGGCTTGCGGCGATGAGCGCCATCGAGAAGGTCAAGGAGGACGTCTATTTGGCCTTTAAGAAACGAATGGGGAACAAATCCGTCCTCGGAACCCATGTCTACGACTGGTTTACCACGGGATGGTCTGCCACGGGGGTCGGTTCGGACGGTTTCCGCGTGGATTTTGACACGGCGCTCGTGCCGTTGCGCACCAACGACAAATTTCCGGCGCTCACGGACTTGCGCGTGCGCCTTCGGTCGGCGCCGGTGAACGACGGCAACCGCGCGCAGGTCACCTTCTTCGCCACGGCGTCGCGCGTGACGGGGAGCGGAACGCCCGTGTCCGTGACCATCGCCGAACGGGTGGCGTTCGGCGTTGACCGCTCGAAAGTGTTCGACTACGCCTATTTCGTGAACAACTACGGGTGGTTCGAGGGGTCCACGATCACCGCGAACGGCGACGTGCGCGCGAACGGCGACATGTCGCTTTCGCAGAGTCCGAAGGTGAACGGCAACGTTTACGCGGCCGTCAACAGGGAGCTGGGTGTATGGGGAGACATCAAGAACGGCACCGGTACGATGGACAGCAAGAGTACATACCGGAGCACCCAGTACGGTACATCCAACCGGGCGCGTCCGCTCCAGAAAATGTCGGACGACGGCGGCTACAACGCGCCAGACACAGTGACGTCGGATGTTCTCACGGCGCCGACACGTCTCAACGGCAATCTCGCCGAGGGGCTGGACATGCCGTGGATTTCGGGACTTAACGACTACATAAACTACGGGCAGGAGCCCGAGATGCAGTCGACGCTCTCGCAAGGTGGGGTTTATTACATAGACAACAGATTGTCCAATAAGAACAGGGAGAATTATGGATATTACCAAGGCACGGGCCCATCCGGTGACGCATCCTTGCCAGATAACTACGCACTTGTGCTGGAGGGTACGCAATCAAACCCAATCCACATCCACGGTCCCGTTGTGGTGTCCAACGACGTGGTGATCAAGGGATATGTGACAGGGCAGGGTACGATCTACTCGAGCCGCAACATCCACATCGTGGGTGACATCAAGTACGTAAACCCGCCGAACTGGGCGAACAAGGAGGCGGCATCAAATAACGGAAACTCCACGAAAGATCTTCTATGTCTTGCAGCACGGGGTAATATCGTGATGGGAGACTGTACGTCGTCGAGTTGGTTGGATTCTACGCTCAAGAAGGTTCTAACGCAGGCACCCTACGTGCAGCCATATGAATGTGCAAAAGAGACAGATGAGAATGGTCATTGGAAAGCATGGAGCGATGGTGATATTGGTTATCCCAAGACGGATGATCCAAGTTCCTCCGATAGGTTTGCGGGAAACTACACTGCCGCCGACGGCGGGAACAAGGTGGCGCAGGAGCCCGTTTACAGGCAGGAATGGAACGGTCGGCGCTGGCAGAATGTACTTGACCACTATGAATACAAGTCCGCCACAGGCCGTCGGTACTACGACAGCGTCGTGCCACCGAACGAGATTGCCGATCGCGCAAAGACCGCCATTACCCAGATCGACGCCGTCCTTTACAACAACCACGGCATATTCGGCAAACTGGGACAGTGCACGATCAACGGTTCGCTCGTGTGCCGCAACGAGGGCATGATCTTCAGCGGCAAGCTCTACTTGAACTGGGACTATCGGCTCTATTCGGGATCGCCCGAGAACGTCATGAACCAACTCGTGGGCATGCCGTTGGGAACAGGCAGACCCATTGTCCAATTCTGGCAGGAGGTGCCGGACGTCTGGAGCGCGGATTAAACGATGATTGAGGCAAACGACAACATTGACTTGGTGACGATACGCCGGCAGCAGGAACTGCAACGCGCGCAGGAATCTTACCAGCGCGCCGTCGCGGAGGGGCGGCTGGCCGTGCGTCCGCGCGTCCAACAGCAATCGCAGCTCGTCGTCGCGCCGCCCCCGGCCGTGCCGGGCGCCACCCGCCAGGAGGAATCGGTCGCGGCGACCGCGACCGTTCCTGCGGAGGCGCCGCCGGTCAATCCCGAGGCGGCGTGGCGGTACACGCGACTGGCCATCACCGCCGGTCTGGTTCTTCTGTTGTTCGTCGTCTGGACCTGGCAGAAACGGGCGGGGAGGTAGACGATGTTTCTTGAGACGCTCAGGAAGAAAAAAGGCGTGTTACATAAGGTCCGCCACTCGATTCGCACGCGCTATTCCCTGGCAACGGCTTTTTTCCTGCTGTTGATTCTGGGTTTGTTCTATGTCGGCGGGCGCATCGTGCTGGTCCATCTCGTGAAGGACGCCGAGACGCAGGTGCGGGAGATCGGCACGGACATCAACCGTCTGGCGATACGCAACGCCGAGAAGGTCAAGCGGCACCTGGATACGCTGGTGCCCGAGCAGACGACGCTTCCCATCAACACGTATCTCGGCCTTTTCGGCGACACCCATGTGGCCCTGGCTTTGAGGCTGGACGCCTCCGGCCGCTTTGTTGAGGGATTTGTGGCCGGAGGTCATGCGGGATCCGCGATTCGCGCGACGGACGTGGCCGAGTACACGAAGCATTTCCCGCTCTGGGTACAGTCGTGCGTCGAGAAAGACGGCCGGGTGTCCGCTCCGTTGTCCGCCAGTCTTCTCCGTCTGCGCGGTAAATCGTATTACGTGGCCTTGGTCAGGGGGGCGGACGGACGCTTTCTCGCGTTGGGCTCGCCGTTCGACACGTCGCGGTTCACGGCCCAGATGAACGAGGTGTTCGCGGGAATGGAGCTGCACGTCTCCTCTAATCGCCCGGAGGCGAGCATTCCCGAGGCGCGCGTGAAGCCGAAGCAACAGCCCCCCTCGCAGTCGTTTGGCCTGTCGGCGATGGTCTCGGAGGCGTTTGAGTTCTATTCGGGCGGCTTCTGGAAACTGGGCGAGAACCCCTTCGAGGCCGTCTACACGATCCGCGACATCGCGGGCCAGCCCGTGTCGCGCCTGTCCGTTTCGTTGCCGCAGACGTTTTCCAACGCGGCGGCGTCTGCCATTGGACGGCTCACGCTCTTCGTGAGCGTTGTCGGCCTCATCCTTGTCTTGCCGATATTCTGGCTCCAGAGCCGGTTGCTGCTCAATCCATTGACGAAAATGACGGAATGCGTCCGCCATGCCCGCGAGCATTGCGGAGAGGCTGACTGCCCGCGCCTTGACTGGCGCGGGGACGACGAATTCGCAGAGTTGGCGTTTTCGGTGAATGCGCTGATCGAGACGATTTCAAACCGCACGATGGCCATCGCCCAGGTGGAGAACCGTCAGAAGGCGCTGATCAACGGCCTTCCGGACGGACTCTTCATCTTCGACCGCCAGCACCGGCTCGTCTCGGTCATCAAGCAACCGGACCTCGTCGATTCCGTGCCGGGCCTGACGGAGGGGAAGCCCATTGACGTGACCGTGTTCGGACGACCGGGCGTCGACGCGATCGGGCAGGCCATCGACATCGTGTTCTCCGCCGGCGGCGTGCAGAGTTTCCTGCTCGACACGGGACGGGGACGCCATGCGCGATACTTCGACGTGCGCTTGGTCCGCATGGACGATCTGTTCGCGCTTTCCATTGTGCGCGACGTGACGGAATACACGCAGGAGCACGCTCGCCGCCTTGCCGCCGAAACGCGCCTGTCGCACACGCGCAAGCAGGAGTCGCTCACGCTGCTCGCGGGTTCGATTGCGCATGACATGAACAACGTGCTCGCCGCCATCAACAACACGGTCGAGATCACCTGGCTGGAAGAGGAGGATCCGCTGATCGTCGATGCTATCAACACGATCCGCGACGCCGTCAGCCACGGCACGGCCATGACGCGCGAACTCATGACGTTTGCCGGCGAGACGAAGGTCGAGTTCAAGCCCGTCGCCCCCGTTGCGATCGTGCGCGACGCCCAGCATCTCATCGAAGGCATCATCGGCGAAAACGTGACGGTCAACTACGACGTTGCGGAGGGTTTGCCTGCCGTGGATGTTGATACGGACCAGATTTGGAAGGTGTTCCTGAACCTCGTCAAGAACGCCAACGAGGCGATGGAAGGTAGCGGTGAAATAACCATCTCGGTGCAGGCGTTTACGATGACGGAGGACCTCGTCGAGGATTTCGTCGCCTCAAAGCCCATCCAGCCGGGCAACGGCGTCGTGTTCCAGTTTGCCGACACGGGCCCCGGCATCAAGCCGGAATTCCTGAAGCGCATGTTCGATCCGTATGTCTCCACCAAGGCGTCTGGGCGCGGATTTGGCCTGGCGACGGTCGCCTCGATCGTCGACGCCCACCACGGCGGCATTTACGTGACGTCGACGTTGGGGGTCGGTACGACATTTGAGATCTTTCTGCCTGCGTCGAAGACGGCCCTGGCCACGGAATCGCAGAAAATCAAGATGACGCAGTCCGCCCGCATGCGCCGTCCGTCACTTTTGACCAAAGGCGGCACGCGGGAAATTCTCGTCGTGGACGACGACGCGACATTGCTGAAAACGACATCAATTCTGCTGAAGGTCCTGAAGTACAGTGTCTTCACCGCCGCAGGACACCGTGATGCGCTTGATATCTTCCGTAGCCATGCGCCTAACCTCAAGTGCGTGCTGATGGATGCCAATCTGGGCGAAACGGATGCCGTGCGGTTGCTGGGGAGTTTCCGTGCAATAGCCCCGGCCATCCCAGTCGTCATTTCATCTGGATACGCCCCCGAGAAGGTCCACGCCCAGTTCGCCTCACAACCTTTCAATGCCTTTCTCGCCAAACCCTACACATTGGCCGAACTCCAGGAAACCCTGGATTCACTGGCATGACCCTATGGGGAAAGGCGTTGCGAATTCGCAGTGTTGCAAAAAAGGCTTTGCAAAAATGAGAAAATCAATGGTCCGCTTTACCGTGCAAGGCCTTGTTTTATCCTAAAACCACCCGGTCTCGGCGTTTTGGCACGATAAATGCTTTTGTTTTTTCATGCGCAATCGGCAAGGTGTCGGTTGGCACAAAAAAACAAAAAGGAGCACAACCATGAAGAAGATGAAGAAGGGTTTTACCCTCGTAGAAATCATGATCGTGGTCGCCATCATCGCCA
>CAMORM010000013.1 GCA_946623785.1 uncultured Verrucomicrobiota bacterium | reverse complement strand
TGCGAAGCATGGTAGGGCGGGCGCGCCGCGCACGCCGCAATCCCCGGTGATTTCCCTGCCGCGCCGCCAAGCCCAAGACGTTCCAAGTCGTCGCGCCGGATGCGCAAGCAACTACTGTGACGTGAGACGTTAGGCGCGAGACGCTAGGATAGACGTCAGACGCGAGACATGGAGCCTTGCCTATAAGTTGGTAGTTTCTACATTCCCGTGCGTACCGCAGGCAGCGCGCTTTCAACTTCAAACATCAAACATCAAACTTCAAACCCGGAACCCGAGCCCTGACTTCAGGGCGCATCTCCGAAATTCACCACATCGCCATCCGTTTCATGAGAGCCTCCAAGTCATTGAACTCCGACGCTTTGCAAAGAAGGCTTCGCTACCATTCCGCCTGGCTCCGCACAACACAAGCACGATCGACTGCGCCCGTTCGACGAAGAAAGCGAAGTACGCAAGTGACTGCGTGGGCGGTTTTTGGTATAATTGCCCTCAATGAAAACGACCGAGAAGACCAGCGGAGCGGAAAAGCCCGCGCACGTCCCGCTGCCGCTCAAGTACCGCCCGATGACGTTTGACGACGTCGTGGGGCAGGAGCACGTGGTGAGGACACTCCGCCACGCGATAGAGAGCGGCCACGTGGCGAACGCCTACCTGTTCGTTGGTTCGCGCGGAATCGGCAAGACCACGCTCTCGCGAATCTTCGCGAAGGCCCTCAACTGCCTCAGCCCGAAGAACGGCGTGGAGCCGTGCGGCGAGTGCGAGAACTGCCGCCAGATCGCCGAGGGACGGTCGCTGGACGTCATTGAGCTCGACGGAGCGTCCCACAACAAGGTCGAGGACGTCCGCCCGATCATCGAGGCCGTGCAGTTCGCGCCGACGGTCTCGAAGTACAAGATATTCATAGTCGACGAATGCCACATGCTCACGGCGTCCGCGTGGAACGCGCTCCTCAAGACCCTCGAGGAGCCGCCGCCATACGTGCGCTTCGTGTTCGCCACGACCGAGGGCGACAAGGTCCTCGCCACGATCGTGTCGCGCTGCCAGCGCTTCGACCTCCACCGCATCCAGACGGCGCAGATAGTCTCGCGCCTTAAGCACATCTGCGGACTCGAGAAGATCGACATCGACGACGACGCGCTCCTCGCGATCGCGCGCGGCGCGGAAGGCGGCATGCGCGACGCGCTGAGCTCGCTCGACCAGCTTGTGGCGTTCACTGGCGGCAAGATCACCGAAGAGGACGCGCTCGCCGTGTTCGGGCTCGTGTCGCGCCAGGCGCTCGAGGACCTTGCGGGCGCCATATTCGCCGGCGACCACGCGAAGATACTTGAGCTCGTCGCCGCGTTCGACGGCTCCGGCCGGAACCTCAGGCGCATAGCGGCCGAGCTGATGGCGCACATCCGCAATCTCATCGTATACCAGGCGCTCGGCGCGAAGGGCGTCGAGGCCACGCCTGAGCAGCTCAAGACGCTGGAGCAGCAGTCCAGGATGGTGGAGAGCGCAAGGCTCTTCAGGATTGCCGACCAGCTCACGGAGCTAGATTCGAGGATCCGCAACGCGCTTTCGGTCCGCACTCTCATCGAGCTTTCGCTCATAAGGTGCTCGAGAATCGCGAGCACCGCCACGATCGAGGAGCTGATGAGGGCGGTCAGGGCGATGAAGGGAGTGGCTTGCCCGGGCATTGTCGCCGCGCGGGGACCGCAGGCGCACGACGGCAATCCCTCCGCGCCCGCTGTTCCCTCCAGCCGGCGAGACGGCGGCTCGCCATATTCCGCTCAGCCTTCGGCAGCGCCAAAGGTCGCGGCTCCAAAGGCGGCGCCTTCCGCGGCCATGGCGGCGGCGGAGGGAGAGGGCAGGCCGGTGAAGGCGATGTCGCGGCGCGACATAGTCGACGACGCAAAGCTTCACGAGATGATGGCCGGGATCCCCGGGGCACAGGTTTCGGAAATAAAGGAGAAATAGAGATGAGCGAGAACGCCGAACGTCCGACGATGAAAATGCTGCCTGGCGACGAAGTCCGCCAGATAATGTGGCGCTTTGCCGAACGGTACGACATACAGATGGCGATCCAGGGCGCGCGCCAGACGGCACGCGGGGTCGTAGCGCACCTAGTGGCGAACGGGCAGCGCGCCACGCACGACTGGACGCCGGAGAAGCAGAGCCAGTTCGACGCGTTCGACGCGTCCGGCCAGACTGCCGCCGGGCTCAACATGGAGTACGGCGGGCTCTTCGAGGGGCCGCGCAACCTCGCGATGTCGCTCCTCTCCTACGAGACTTCCTGGGTGGACAACGGCGCGGCGACTTCGTCCTTCGTGAACGACCTCGCCATGGGCCCGATCGCCGAGCTTGGCACGAAGGAGCAGAAGGAGCGCTACATGACGCTCTGCGCGCCAGGCAACCCGAGCGGCAAGACGTGGCGCGGGTCGTTCGCGCTCACCGAGCCGCTGCCGTACGTCGGCGTAGACACGGGCGTCCTCTCGGGACGCGTCACTGTGAAGGAGTGGAAGGAGGGCGAGGAGCCGGTTCTGCGCGTCGAGAAGCGCGGGCGCTTCATCACCAACATCGCGATTGCCGACTACGTGACGGTCGCGGTCGATTCCGGAGACGAGCGGATCAAGGGCTCGTGCATGGTGATAGTCGAGGCGACCGACCGCGGCAAGTTCGACCGCGGCGCGCAGACGCTCAAGCTCGTGCACCAGCTTTCCAATACTGGCGATCCCGTGATCGACGTGGAGATACCCGCTTCGCGGATCGTCGGCGGATACAAGGTCGTGGACGGCAAGATAGTGCCCAACCTCGGCCACTCCGAGATCATCGCGCAGGTCTTCTCCAAGACGCGCGTCGGCGTCGGCGTGATGGGCGCGGGCTCGCTCATGTCCGCGATAGAGCCCGTGATCCGCTACCAGCGCACGCGCTTCCGCGGTGCGGCCGGGATCGACGAGAGCTCGCCGCGCTACCAGCAGGGTCTCCAGATGAAGGAGGACGTCACAGAGCGCCTCGCCGACATCTGGGCTACGGCCGAGGCTGCGTCCTCGCTCGGCTTCGACATCTCGCGCCTCTTCGACGAGCTCGAGAAGATACAGGACGAGGCGAAGGCGAAGCTCGGGACTGGACGCGCCGCGCTCAAGGCCATGAAGGCCCCGATGGCGAAGGCAGTCGAGATCCTTTCCGCAGGCGGCGACCCGATGGCGGACGAAGACGTGACCGTGCGGTACGTCTACCTCCAGGCTCTCTGCAACATCCTCTGCCCGAGCTGCAAGCTCTGGAACACGGGCCACGGGGCGGACGTGATGCGCCAGGCGGTGTCGCTGATGGGCGGATACGGCATCACCGAGGACTGTCCGGGGTTCCTCTTCTACAAGTGGACCGACATGCAGCTCGACGCCACGTACGAGGGCCCGGAGGCCGTGCAGCGCCGCCAGATATCCGAGACGATGGGCAACGAGGTCTTCCAGGCGCAGCTCGCTGCGTGGGAGAGGGAGCTGCGCTCCTGCCCGCGCGCGGCGGAGAACGGCTCTAACGCCCTTGCGGCCGGCATCGAGCTCTGGCGCTGGACGGCCGCGTTCGCGAAGGGCGCGAAGGACCCGGACGGCAAGAAGCTCGGCGCGTCGCAGCGCCACGGCGTGGTGTTCCCGCTTGCGGACGCGCTGGCCGGCCTAATGGCTGCGAGGAGCTTCCACGCGGACGTCAAGTTCCTGGCGCTCAACGGCAAGGACCATCCGGTCGTCGGCCCGGAGCTCGAAGGCTACCTCAACACCTTCAACGACCTTCTCGGCACGATCGCCGGCTCGATGGCCGGCGAGGCGGGGCGCATCTGCGCCGAAGTCGTCTATGGCTTCGACGCCGCCACGCCGGAGGACAAGGCGGCTTTCGCCGCGCTCCGCGCGAAGCTCGACGAGTCGCTCGCAGGCACGCGCCTCGCGAAGGACCGCGCCGCAAAGGCGCTCACCACTATCATGATACCGGAAGCGCTCGACTATCCGATGTAATCAGGGGAAGGCAGAAATGGAAGGACTACAGGTAAAGGCGAAGGATTCCTGCCGCTGGGACGCGGCGAGCCTCGGGGAGATAATGCTGAGGCTGGACCCAGGCGATGGGCGCATACACACCGCCCGCGAGTTCAAGGTGTGGGAAGGCGGCGGCGAATACAACGTCGTGCGCGGGCTGAGGCGCTGCTTCGGGCTCCGCACCACGGCGGTCACCGCATTCGCCGACAATCCGGTGGGGCGGCTCGTGGAGGACTTCATGCTCCAGGGCGGAGTCGACGTCAGCCACGTGAAGTGGGCTAAGTTCGACGGCATAGGGCGCGAGGTCCGCAACGGGCTCAACTTTGTGGAGCGCGGCTTCGGGTGCCGCGGCGCGCGCAGCTGCGCCGACCGCGGGCTCACGGCCGTTTCGCAGCTCAAGCCGGGCGACATCGACTGGGACGGGCTCTTCGGCGGGGAGGGCGTGCGCTGGTTCCACACAGGCGGAATCTTCGCCGCGCTTTCCGCTACGACCGCCGAGGTCTGCATCGAGGCGCTCAAGGCCGCGAAGAGGCACGGAACCGTCACGAGCTACGACCTCAACTACCGCGCGTCGCTCTGGAAGTCCATCGGCGGCCAGGCGAAGGCGCAGGAGGTCAACCGCGAGATCGCGAAGTACGTGGACGTGATGATCGGCAACGAGGAGGACTTCACCGCCGCTCTTGGCATCGAGGTGGAAGGGGTCGACAAGAACCTCACCACGCTTCCGATAGAGGGCTTCCGCAAGATGATCGACAAGGCGGTTTCGATCTACCCGAACTTCAAGGCCGTGGCAACGACCCTGCGCAGCGTGAAGTCCGCCACGGTGAACGACTGGTCGGCGATCTGCTGGTACAAGGGCGAGCTGCACCAGTCCATCCAGCGCCCCGGGCTCGAGATATACGATCGGGTTGGCGGAGGCGACAGCTTCGCCTCCGGGCTCATCTACGGCTTCATGGCCTTCGACGACGCCGAGAAGGCCGTCAACTACGGAGCGGCGCATGGAGCGCTCGCCATGACAACGCCAGGCGACACGTCGATGGCAACGCTTGCCGATGTGGAGAAGCTTGTCGGCGGTGGTGGCGCGCGCGTGGACCGCTGACAGCGGAAATGTTCGACTTAATCGTCCTAACTGCCTCAAACGCCTCGCAGGCCCGCGGCTACCGCCGCGAGCTTGAGAGGCGGCGCGCTTCCGGCGCGTTGTGCGCCGGCACGAAGTTCCTTGTGGTGCCAGATCCGGGCGGCATGAGGGCGGGCTCGCTCGGCGCCACGGTGAACGTCCTGTCGAAGATCGGCGGCGTGGAAGGCCGCCGCGTGCTCATCTGCCATTCCGGCGGAGACTCCCGCAGGACGGTTGGCTTTTCCGCCACGGGAAAGAGCTTCATCCCGCTTCCGAGCTACAGTCGCGGCGGAGACGGGCTTGCTCTTTTCGACCTGATCGTCGACACGGCGGACTCGCTTCCTCCGCGAAGTGGCGGCGAGGCGCTTGTTGTTTCGGGAGACGTCCTGCTGACGTTCGATCCGTCGGAGGTGGACTTCTCTCGCCCCGGCGTCTCCGGCGTGGCGTACTGCGATTCGCTGGAGCAGGGTTCGCGCCACGGCGTCTACGTTCCCGGCGCGCCGCTCGGCAGCGGGCGTGCCTGCGCGGTGAAGGGGTTCCTGCAGAAGCCCGGCGCGGCCGAGGCGAAGCAGGCCGGAGCGGTGAAGTCCGGCAAGGTGGCGGTGGACACAGGGATAATGTCCATCGACGCCGCGACATGCGAGAAGATGGTCCGGCGCGGATGGAAGACAGGCGACTTGTACGAGGATTTCACGGCGGAGCTTCTCGGCGGCTTCGCCCCGTTCTCGGTGAATGTGGTCGGCGAATGCGAGTTCCTCCACCTCGGGTCGAACGCGGAGCTGCTTGATGCGCTCACGAGGCACTCGCGCACGACGGAGCTCCGCGGATTCGAGATCGAGAGCCGGTTCCTGCGCGACGTGGCGGTCGAGGGCCGCCTGAAGATCAGGGGCCACGCGGTGATGGAGCGGTGCTTCATAGGCGGCGGTACGGTCGTTGACCTTGCGGGCGACAACATAGTGACGGGCATCCCGGAGTCGTTCCGCGGGATTTTGTCGCTGAAAAAGGGGGAGTGCGCGGCGTTCCTGCCCGTAGGGAAAGACGGCTGGAGGAGGATAGACTACAGGGTCGAGGACAACTTCAAGGAGGACGGGAAGTGGGAGTCGCTTGGGATGGCCTCGCTGCTGAAGAGCGTCGACCACGAGCGAATCGGCGAGCAGCTCGAGTCCATAGCGGTGGCGCGCCGCATGCACGCCGAGGTTGTGGTGAGCGCGCCGGTGCGGATCGACCTTGCGGGCGGCTGGAGCGACACCCCTCCGATATGCTTCGAGATGGGCGGGACCGTGCTCAACGCCGCCGTGACGCTCGACGGATGCCGTCCGATCGAGGTCCGCGTAAAACCGATCAATGAACACGAGGTGCATGTGTGCAGCGTGGACCTCGGGCTCAGGTGCACGATCAGGTCGATGGACGAGATACGCGACCATTCCGATCCGCGCGACTGGTGCGCCCTCGTGAAGAGCGCGCTTGCCGTAACGGACTACGACATTGCGAAGGGCGGACTTGCCGTGTCGATCTGCGCAGACCTTCCGAAGGGAAGCGGCATGGGCACGAGCTCGATACTCGGCGCGGCCACGATCGCGGCGCTCGACAGGGTCGCGGGGCGTCCCTTCGACGAGCAGCGCGTGTCTTCGCTCACGCTCGCTCTCGAGCGCGAGATGAGCACGGGAGGCGGATGGCAGGACCAGCTCGGGGGGCTTGTCCCGGGCGTAAAGATACTGCGTTCGAGCAAGGGGGCGGACCAGCGCCCGGAGGCGGAGCACGTAGGCCGCGATGCGCAGGAGTGGCTCGGGCGGCTCTTCGCCGAGCGCGGGCTCCTCTACTTCACCGGGCAGAAGCGCATGGCGCGCAACATCCTGCGCAAGGTGCTTTCGTTCTACGCGGCGAATCCGCACGGCATCGCGGAGATCATAGTGAACGCGCTCAAGGAGAACGCGGAGCGCGGGTTCGAGGCAGTGAAGGCGATGGACGCGGAGGGCTTTGCCGACGCAGTGAACTCCTACTGGACCGACAAGAAGCTCCTCGACCCCGGCAGCACGAACGAGCGCGTGGAGGAGATACTGGAGCAGATGAAGGACCGCATATCCGCCGCTGCGCTGGCAGGCGCCGGTGGCGGCGGGTTCATGTTCCTGCTCGCCAGGAGCGCGGGCGACGCGCTGGCGATCCGCCGCGAGCTCGAGAGCCGCGCCCCAACCGAGACGGCCCGGTTCTACGATTTCTCAATAGACGTACGCGGGCTCGAAGTCCGCGATAGATACGAGGTATGACGATGGAAATCACCAGATGCGCAATGGCGGCCGCGCTGGCCGCGGCCCTGCTTGGCGCCGGCTGCGCCACGGAGCACTACGAGATGGACGCAAAGCACCCTGCCGCGGTGATGGCGTCCGACGGGATGCTGGAGTTCCGCGGGAGGTTCTACACGGCCGAGCAGTTTGCGCGCGCGCTGAAGAAGGCGGGCATTCCGCGGGACAGGATGATCAACATCCGCGTGCCCGACACGGTGTCTGACCCCGCGATGCTCCGCAGGACGCGCGCGGCAATCGGCATGGCCGGGTACCGCAGGGTGATCTTCAACTCGGCCATGCGCGCGAAGTCCATGCAGGCCGACGGGGTCGACCCGATGAAGAACCCCGGCGTTTACCGCGCCCCGGGCGAGAAGGTCTACGGGGCGGGATGGTGAAGGGAGCGCAATGGTTTTCGATGCCATAGTGGCCGGCGCGGGGATATGGGGATGCACCGTTGCGCGCACCCTCGCCGACGGCGGGAAGCGCGTGCTTGTGCTCGAGAAGCGCGCGGCGGTCGGGGGAAACGTCCGCTGCGAAACCGATCCCGAGACGGGCATAGAGGTGCATCTGTACGGATCGCACATCTTCCACACCGGGATCGACGAGGTGTGGGGGTTCATGCGCCGCTTCACGGAGTTCAACGGGTACCAGCACAAGGTGCTCGCGAGGTACGGCGGCAAGACGTACTTCCTCCCGCTCGGGCTTGCGCTGGTGAACCAGTTCTACGGAATCGACCTTAAGCCGGAGGAACTTCCCGCGTTCATCGCCAAGGAGGCGGGAAAGACCTGCGCTGAGCCCTCGAACTTCGAGGAGCAGGCGATTTCGTTCATAGGGCGTCCGCTCTACGAGGCGTTCATCCGCGAGTACACGCGCAAGCAGTGGGGAACCGACCCAAGGAACCTCTCCGCTGACGTAATCCGCCGCCTCCCCGTGAGGGCCAGCTACGACGTGAACTACTTCCCGGACTGGCGCCAGGGGATCCCGCTCGACGGCTACAACGCCGTGTTCGACAGGATGCTCGACCATCCCGGCATCGAGGTGCGCTGCAGCGCGGAGTTCAGGCTGGACGACCCCGAGTTCGCCCCGAGCGCGGAAAGGCCGGTTTTCTACTCCGGTCCGGTCGACGAGCTCTTCGGCTACAGGTTCGGGCACCTCCCGTGGAGGTCGCTCAGGTTCGAGAGGGAGCGCGCGGCGGTGAAGGACTTCCAGGGGACGTCCGTGGTGAACTACACGGGCGCCGAAGTTGATTTCACCCGCATACACGAGTTCAAGCACTACCATCCCGAGAACAGGGGGGCCATGGAGGCTCCCTCCACGATAATCTGCCGCGAATACCCGAAGGCGTGGAAGCCTGGCGACGAGCCGTACTACCCCGTCGACAATCAGGCATCGCGCGAGCTCCTGGCGAAGTACCGCGCCGAGGCCGCGAAGGTCCCGGGGCTTGTGGTGGGCGGGCGTCTCGGGGAATACAAGTACTACGACATGGACAAGTCTGTGGCGCGCGCGCTGGAAACGGCGAAGGCCGCCTGCTGACGGAAGGACTGGCTTTTAGATGGACCACATGAGTTTTCTAGACGAGCTCGCCGCGAGGCGGAGGTTCGGGATACGCCCCGGCCTTGCGTCGATCCGCGCCCTGCTGGCGCAGATAGGCAACCCGGAGAGGGGCATCCGGTGCATACACGTGGCGGGCACGAACGGGAAGGGCGCCACCACGGCGATGATCGACTCGATCCTGCGCGCGGCGGGATACCGCGTGCTCAGGTACACATCGCCGCACCTCGTGCGGCTAAACGAGAGGTTCTTCGTGGACGGCGAGCCTGTTGCCGACTCCGTTCTCGCGGAATCCGCCGAGCGCGTGTTCAGGGCCGTGGAGGAAGTCGAGGGGAACGGCGTGGAGATCACGTTCTTCGAGGCGCTTACCGCCGTTGCGTTCGACCTTTTCCGCGCCGTCTCGGCCGATTCCGGCGAGCCGGGTAAATGGATCGCCGTCCTCGAAACGGGACTCGGCGGAAGGCTCGACGCTACGAACGTGGTCGACAAGCCGCTCGTGTCGGTCGTTACGCGCATAGGCCTCGACCACACCGAGTGGCTCGGCTCCACACACGCCGAGGTCGCGGTCGAGAAGGCGGGCATCGTGAAGATGGGGTGCCCCGTTGTCGCGGGCGCGATGCCGGAGGCCGCTAAGGACGTTATCGCCCGCGCGGCGTCTCTCAACAGCTGCGACTTCACGTACGCGCCGGAGGCGGTGAGCGCCAAGGTGTCCGAGACGTTGCCGGACGGGCAGACTCTTCTGGTTACCACTGCGGCGCGCAACCTCCCGCCCGTCAGGCTTCCGCTGGGAGGGTCCTATCAGGCGGAGAACGCGGTAACGACGATAGCGGTTGTCGATGCCTTGTGCCGTTCTGGCGCGCTGGACATACCGGACCGGGCGATCATCGCGGGGCTTTCGTCGGTGGTGTGGCCTGGGCGCTTCCAGCACGTGGTGCGCGACGGCGTGGGGATAATCGTCGATGGCGCACACAACCCCGACGGCGCGCGGGCGCTCAGGGACGCGCTTCGCGCGTCGGTCCCCGGCAGGCCGTTGTGCCTGATAGCGGGGTTCTGCGGAGACAAGGACGTTCTCGCGAACCTCCGCATCCTTTCCGCGGTGGCGACATGCGCTATCGCAGTGCCGATATGCAACTCCCGGTCGCTCGATCCGGCCGCGGTCGCCGAGCGCATGCACATGGCCGGCTTTGGCTCGGTGGAGGCGTTCGGTTCGCTGAAGGATGGGCTGTCCGCCGCTATGGAGTGGGCCAGGGAAACGGGCGGCATGATAGTGATAGGCGGGTCGCTGTTCCTGGCCGGCGAGGCGCTGGATGTGCTCGGGGCCTTCCCGTGGCAGTCCGGCAAGCCGTTCCCGAACGAGAAGATTCACTGAGGCGCCGGCGTGAAGAAGATGGTCTACCTGCATGGTTTCGCCTCGTCCGGCGCGAGCGGCACGGTGGCGCTCCTGCGCCGCGAGTTCCTCGGGCGCGGCGGGGCGGACAGCGTGCAGGTGATTGCGCCAGACCTGCCGGTGGACCCGCAGGAGGCGCTGCCGATGGTGAAGGCGCTCGTCGCGAAGGAGCAGCCCGACCTTGTGGTCGGAACGTCCCTCGGCGCGGCGTACGCGCAGCAGCTGCGCGGGGTGGAGCGGATCTGCGTGAACCCGTCGTTCGGCACTTCTAAGCTCTATTCCGTCCTGCACGTCGGGAAGTACAAGTGGCTCAACGAGCGGCGCGACGGCTCGGTGGAGTTCCACGTCTACAAGGAGACGATCGAGCACTTTGCCGAGATGGAGGCGCACCAGTTCGACGACTGGTGCGAGGAGGACTCGCTTTTCTGCCACGGGCTCTTCGGCACTCAGGACGAATGGACGATCGGGTGGCGTCCGACGTTCGAAAAGTACTATCCCGGAATGTCGCGCACGTTCGAGGGCGGACATCGCCTAAACGCCGACCTTGTCCATTCCGCCCTTATCCCGCTCATCCGCGAAGTCGCGCAGTGACAGGCGGGGCGTTGGTTTGGTATAATTCGCGCATGGGAAAAAATGGTTCAGGTCGCAGCGGGGCGAAGGCCGTGCGCCTCGTGAAGGGGCGCGAGAAGAGCGTGCTGAGGCGCCACCCGTGGATATTCTCAGGAGCGGTCGACGCCGCGCGAAGCGATGCGGCGGAGTCCGGCGAGGTCGTGGCGGTGGAGTCGTCCGGCGGCGCGCTTCTCGGATGGGGCGCGTTTTCCCCCGCCTCCCAGATCAGGGTGAGGATGTTGAGCTTCGATCCGCAGGCGTTTCCGGACGAGGCGTTCGTAGCCGGGCGTGTAAGGGACTCAATCGACAGGCGCTCGGCCATGCTCGCTGGCGGGCGCACGGACGCAGTCCGCATTGTGAACGCCGAGAGCGACGGACTCCCCGGCGTTGTCGCGGACTTCTACGCTGGGCACGTCGTATGCCAGTTCACCTCCGCCGGCGCAGAGGCGCGGAAGGCCGAGATCGCGCGCGCGATCTTCGGGAGCTGCCCCGGGTGCAGGTCCGTTTCTGAGCGCGCCGACGTGGATGTGCGCCGCAAGGAGGGGCTTGGATGCCGCGAGGGGCTTTCGGTGCTCGAGGGCGAAGAGCCGCCTCCGCTGGTGGAGATACACGAGGGGGGCGTGCGCATCCTGGTGGATGTCCGCAAGGGCCACAAGACGGGCTTCTACCTCGACCAGCGCGAGGCGCGCGAGGCTGCAGGGGCGTTCGCGAAGGGCAGGGAGGTGCTCAACTGCTTCTGCTACACGGGCGGGTTCGGGCTTCATGCGGCGGCGTGCGGCGCGAAGCACGTTACGCAGGTCGACGTCTCGGCGGACGCGCTTGCGATCGCGCGGCGCAACGCGGAGCTCAATTTCGGCGGCGGTTTCGCCGACATGATGGAATTCGCGGAGGCGGACGTCTTCAAGTACCTGAGGACCTGCCGCGACGCGGGGAGGAAGTTCGACATGATCGTCCTCGACCCGCCCAAGTTCGCGGAGACGAAGTCGCAGGTGATGAAGGCCGCTCGCGGGTACAAGGACATAAACCTCCTCGCCATGAAGCTCCTCGCGCCTGGCGGGATCCTAGCAACATTCTCCTGCTCAGGCGCGATCACACCGGAGCTCTTCGACAAGATACTCGCCGAGGCGGCGGAGGACGCGAGGCGCGACTTCCAGATCGCGGCGCGCACACGCCAGGCGGAGGACCATCCGGTGGCGCTCTCCTTCCCGGAGGGGCTCTATCTCAAGGGCGTGTTCCTGCGGGCGCTGTGATCCGTTCCTGCCACTTCATTCCATTTGGTCTATAACTCCGACGCTTCACAAAGGAGGCTCCACTACCGTTTCGCCTTTGCTTCGCAAAACACAAGCACGATCAACTAGCTCACAACAAGGCGATTTTAAGTTGGGGCGGAGCCCCACACTTAAGCGTTGTTTGCGGAAGTGAATGCACCCGATTAGGTTTGTTTGCTTCTGTAATGACGACGCGATTTTTGTTCACTTTCGGCTTGATTGGCGACGGCGTTTTTGGCATACTACGCTCCGTTTTTACCGCAAGAAAGAAGAGGTTTACAAATGGGTACTGGTCGTACGCTACGCAAAGAGTCTCATGTCCGTCCGTGCAAGACGCCCGCCGGCAAGGCGAAGAAGGTCGCTTCGCAGCGCCGCCGTCTCGTCAAGTTCGGTCTCCCCGAAGAGGAAGTCAAACTGATGGCGGCCGAAAACGTCCGCGTGCTCGTGCAGCGCCCGACGGTGGTCAAGAAGATGCTTGCCAAGAAGGCCGCGGCCAAGTAAGGGCAATGAACTCGGTCTACTGTTCGGTAAGCGAGCAGCTCAAGGTCGATCCCCTCCTCGAAGTGTTCGACGGAGGGGATTTGTGTTTGTCGTCCACTTGGGACGTGGAGACGAAGACGAGCGTCGTGGAGATATTCTTCCCTGACGCCTCTGACCGCGGGCGTGCCGAGAAGGCCCTGGTGGAGGCAGGCCGGATCGTGGGCCTCGAGCTGAAGCCGGAGTACCGCAGCTTCCCGGACGAAGACTGGAAGTACTCGTACCGCAAGTTCTTCCATGCGGACGAGATTTCGCCCAGACTGGCGGTTGTGCCGCCGTGGGAGAGGGAAGAGTGGCTTGCGTCCGTTTCGGGACGCGCCGAGAGGCCCGAGCCTATCTACATCGACCCTGGAATGGCGTTCGGCACGGGCAGGCACGAAACGACCAGGACCTGCCTTGAGTTCATCGACGCCCTAGCGCTGGAGCTTGGCGGTCGCAAGGGGGACAGGAGCTTCCTCGACATGGGGACGGGAAGCGGAATACTCGCGTTCGCGGCGTGCAAGCTCGGATTCGCGCCAGTGCGCGCGTTCGACATAGACGCGGACGCCGTAAGGGTCGCGGAGGAGAACGCCGCGCTGAACGGCGTGGAGGCGGATTTCGAAGTCGCGGACCTCTTGAGTCCGCACGAGCCGGCGCGCTATGTCGCGGCGAACATACTCGGCCCCGTGCTGATTCATTTCGCGTGCCAGATATCGGCATGTGTCAAGCCCGGGCCCGATTCGCGGCTCATCCTGTCCGGGATACTCGAGCGCGACTACGATTCCGTTAGGGAGGCGTTCGAGAGGCAGGGGCTTTTCGAGGTGAAGTCGGCCGTGCGCGGCGAGTGGAAGAGCGGGGTTTTCGCCTTCCCGGATGGGCTATTTCCCGCCGCCAAGGCGGGTCACGGGCGTTGAATAGGACCACTTGGGGTCTTCTATCGGCCCGTACACGCGGAACTCCAGGAGCATCTTCATCAGCGTGGACGTAATGGGCTGCGTGAGGAGCCCTATCAGCGAGTCCTTCTTGAAGATCTGGGCGCGCGCGCGGGCCTCCAGGTTGTTCGCCGCGATGTCGTACGAGCCCGATGCCTTTATCGCGAATATGTTCCCCTCGACCACGAGGTTCTTCGACGATATTACGCCGTTTGAGATGCTGAAGTTCCCCGAGCTTTGGGTCATGTCCACCACGGACGACACGCCTGGTATGTTCTCGGAGAGGTAGTCTGTGAAGCCCATGAACATCTTCATGCGGGAGAGCTGGCCGTCGTGGCAGTTGAAGGACCCTTTGCCGTTGATGCTGTGGGCGAGGTTCGTCGTCACCGGCCCGGACAGGTCGAGGCTGCAGTCCACGATTCCCTTCCTGTCCCCGGAATCGGTCTTGAACGCCTCGCACAGGTCCCCTAGCGCAAGCCCGCCGCCGCGAGCGTGCACGGAGAATGTCGGCGTCGAGTCCTCGAACCCCGGGAAGTCCATTTTCGCGGTGCCGTCGATCCTGCCGCCGCTCTTCAGCGCGCACGACGCGTTCTCGAAGAACACGGTCGTGCCGACCTGGCGGAAGCGCGCCTGCACGTTGCGCAGCGGCACGCCGAAGAAGGTCCCGCGCTCGAACGAGAACTCGCCGCGGAGGTCGTTCGCGGCCACCTCCTCCTTGTCGGCCGCGAGCACGCCCTTGATGCTGATGAGCGGCGGGGTCTCCATCTGGAGCGCGTCGAGAGACCCGTCCGTGAACACCTCCGCCACGGTAAGCGCGTTCGACGTGGAGACACGCGCGGCGTTGGCCTCTATGGCGATGCGCCTCACGCCGTTCGACCCGGTGAACACGATCGTGCCCTCCGCGTGCCCCTCCGGGAGGAAGTCCGCCACTATCGGGCCTATCTTCACGCACGAGTTGAAGTTCGTCCCGCGGATGGCGGAGTCGATCTCGATGGTCCCGCGCGCGGAGGAATAGGGGATGCCCCTGTAGAGCCCGGCCTTCGGCGCGAGGTCGAGGGACATGTGGAAGTCGTTGTTGCGCAGGTTGACGCTGAAGGAGTACGCGGCCTCCACGGGCTCCCTGACCTCGGTGAACGCGTCGATGTACTCCAGCGCGATCGGTATGTCGAGCGTCTCTATGAGCGGGCGGATGTGCCACTGGCGCGTCTTTCCCGCGATGCGTCCCGCAACCTTCTGCGCGGGGAGGTCGAGGACTGCCTCGCCCGAAAGGTGCATCGGGACGTCGCGGTCGGGCCAGTCGAGCGCGATGCCGCGCGCCTTGAAGCCGTCCTTGCCGGACGAAACGGCCGCTACCTCCACGAGCGACGGGCGTATGCCGAGGATGTCCGGCTCCACGAGCTCGAGCTTGAAGGGGTGGAGCACCGGCAGGTCGAGGGATACGGGTTCGTCCCTCTCCATGTAGTCCGGCTGGCCCGGGAACTCCACACTGTCTGCGATGTAGTATCCGTCCGGCAGGCGAAGGTACTTCAGCCCCGTGACCCTCAGGCGCCTGAGAAGCCGCTCCATGCGCCACGGAAACCTGTAGAGCGCGAGCGACGCCTCGATTTCGTCCGCCTTCAGGACTGGTGCCGTGGTGGCCTTCCCGCGTGCGTACACGCGGACGGTGCTTATGACGAGACCGCGGCGGAAGCCGAACGACGCGTAGCCGCAGCGCACGAAGACGTCCTTCCCCGAAAGCCCCTCGCACACGGAGTCGGTCACGCTCTGCGGAAGCCTGATGTCGTACACGGAAAGAGCGAGCACGGCTGCGAGAAGGGGAGTCACGACGAGCCAGAAGAGGAAGCGGAGAATCGAACGAACCTTTATTTTCATCGCTTTTCTGCTCGGATTGCCAAGTCTGCGGCTTTTCGCCGGTCATATTGGCAGCCCCTAGCGGAGTCGAACCGCTCTTACAAGGATGAGAACCTCGTGTCCTAGCCGATAGACGAAGGGGCCATCTTGCCTTCACTGGTGCACCTGGTGGGATTTGAACCCACACGCCTCGCGGCACAAGAACCTGAATCTTGCGTGTATGCCAATTTCACCACAGGTGCCTCAAGAGAAGCGGCGCGAATTATCTCAAAAATCCGCGCCCAAGTCAATGGGGAATATGATAAAATATTCGCCATGCAAAAAACACCCGAAAATCCGTTCCTGAAACAGGACCAGTTCCCCGACTTTCCCGCCATGACGCCAGAGGCTGCGCGCGAGGCGCTGCCGCTCCTTCTCGAGTCCGCAGAGCGCGAGGTAGGACGGCTTGAGCGCGAGGCCGCGCCGGGGTGGGATTCGTTCGTGCGCCCGTTTGCGGACGCCACGCGTCCGCTGGAGGACGCATGGGGAATGGTCGGGCATCTCGCGTCGGTATGCAACTGCGAGGGGTGGCGAAGCCTGGAGGAGGAGTACCTTCCGAAGATAGTGGAGTTCTCGCAGCGCTGCTCGCAGTCGAGGAGGTTCCTGGAGCTCTACTCCGCCACCCTCGGCATGGAGCGCGACCCGGTGCGCAGGCGGATCGTGGAGAAGGCGTGGCGCGCGATGCAGCTCGCGGGCGTCGACCTCGAGGGGGCGGCGAAGGACCGGTTCAACGAGATATGCGCGTCGCTCGCGAAGTTGTCCAACGACTTCCGCAACTGCGTGCTCGACGCCACGAAGGCGTGGAGGCTCGAAGTCGCGGAATCTGACCTCGAGGGGCTTCCGGAGAGCGCGAAGGAGATGCTGAAGGAGGACGGCCGGTACTTCCTCAAGATAGACGACGCGGCGTTCGTGCCTGAGATGAAGCACCTCAAGGACCGCTCCCTCCGCGAGAAGGTGTACCGCGCGCGCGCCTGCCGCGCGCCGGAGAACAGGGCCCGCATAGACGAGATACTCTCGCTCAGGCGCGAGCGCGCGAACATGCTGGGGTTTGCGTCGCATGCCGAGCTGTCGCTTGAGACGAAGTGCGCGCCGTCCGTCGACGCCGTGATGGCGATGGTGGGCGAGCTCGCGGAGGCGTCGCTCAGGGTCTCGCCCGAGGAGGACGCGGAGCTCGAGGCCGAATGCCCGTTCGGGAAGCCCGAGCCCTGGGACATCGCGTACTACGCGGAGCGCCTCCGCGAGCGCAGGTACAGCTACTCCGAGGCGGAGCTTTCGGAGTACTTCAACCTCCCTGACGTGCTGCGCGGGCTCTTCTCGCTCGCCGAGAGGCTCTTCGGCGTAACGGTGGAGGAGCGCGCCTGGACAGTCACGACCTGGCACGAAGACGTGCGCTTCTTCGCCGTGAAGGGCGGGTCCGGCGAGGATATGGCCTACTTCTACCTTGACCCGTACGTGCGTCCCGAGACGAAGCAGGGCGGGGCGTGGATGAACGAGTTCAGGACGCTGCGCCCGGGCGTGAAGCCCGTCGCCGTGATATGCTGCAACTTCCCGCATCCTGCCCCCGACGGAAGGTGCCTGCTGCGCTTCCGCGAGGTGGAGACGGTGTTCCACGAGTTCGGCCATGCGCTGCAGCACATGCTGACCACGGTGAAGGAGCCTGAGGCGGCGGGCATCAACCTGATCGAATGGGACGCAGTGGAGGTTGCCTCGCAGTTCATGGAGAACTGGTGCGTTGACCCCGCGACGATGCGCACGCTCGCCCTCCACTGCGAAAGGCGCGAGCCGATCCCCGAGGAGCTGCTCGCGAAGGTCCGCGCCGCGAAGAACTTCCGCGCCGCAAACGCCTGCCTCAGGCAGCTCGCGTTCGCGAAGATCGACATGGTCATCCACGGCGGGGAGCCGTGCGACCCAGACCAGGTGAAGAAGGCAGTGTACAGGGAGTTCCGCCAGCCGATGGTTGACGGCGACAGGCTGCTGGAGTCCTTCGGCCACATCTTCGCCGGCGCGTACAGCGCGGGCTACTACAGCTACAAGTGGAGCGAGGTCATGAGCGCCGACTGCTTCGGCGCGTTCGAGGAGGCCGGTCTGGACGACGAGGAGGCTGTGCGCGCCACGGGGCGCCGGTTCCGCGACACGTTCCTCTCGCTCGGCGGCAGCATGGACCCGATGGAGGTGTTCCGCCTCTTCCGCGGGCGCGCCCCGACCGCCGAGGCCCTGCTGCGCCAGCAGGGGCTGTGTGGATGACGCGCCGCGTTTTTGCTATAATACACGACTCCAAGGACAGACTGGACGAAAGATGAGCAAGATAGAACAGAAGGGCATGTATCAGGAATTCCCGCGCAGCGGGAAGGAACACTCGCGCACTACGCACTACTGCCCGGGGTGCGGACACGGGATAATCAACAAGCTGATAGCCGAGGCTTGCGCCGAGCTCGGGCTTCAGGACAGGACCATATTCGTGGATCCCGTGGGGTGCGGCGTGTTCACGTACTACTACTGGGACGCAGCCCACATCTCCGCCGCGCACGGGCGCGCAAGCGCCGCGGCCACGGGAGCGTGCAGGGCCCGCCCGGACGCCGTAACCATCGCCTACCAGGGCGATGGCGATCTTGGCGCGATCGGCTTCAACAACGCGTTCCAGGCTGCGAGCCGCGGCGAGAAGTTCGGCTGCATATTCGTCAACAACTCGCTCTACGGCATGACGGGCGGCCAGATGGCGCCCACAACGCTCGAGGGCGAGAAGACGACCACCACGCCGTTCGGCCGCGACCCGGCGCTCACCGGGCATCCGCTCCATGTGTGCGAGGTGTTCAACCAGCTCCAGGCCCCGGTGTACATCGCGCGCGTGTCCGTTGCGGACACGAAGCGCATCATGCAGGCGAAGCGCGCGATACGCCGCGTCTTCGAACTCCAGCGCGACGGCGCGGGCTATGCGATCCTCGAGATACTCGCGCCGTGCCCCACGAACTTCCGCCTGTCCCCCGACAAGGCCGCCGCGTTCTGCGCGAACGAGATGGAGCGCGAGTTCCCGCTCGGGGTGTTCCGCGACAGGGCTGCCGAGCCCGCTCCCGCAGCCGAGGCGAAGGCCTGTGAAGCCGGGCAGTCCCCCTACCTCGCCGTGAAGCCCGTGCCCCAGGTGAAGACCTGCGCCGAGCTCTTTGTGGAGAAGGACGCCGTTCCCGCGCCTGTCGAGGACGGGTCGTTCGCCGAGCGCAGGTTCAAGTTCGCCGGCTACGGCGGACAGGGCGTGCTTTCGCTCGGGCTCTGCGTGGCGGAGGCCGCGCGCCTTGAGCGCCGCCACACGCTGTGGTTCCCGAGCTACGGCCCGGAGCAGCGCGGCGGAAGCGCGAACTGCAGCGTCGTCGTTTCCGGAATGCCGATAGGCGCGCCCACGGTTGAGCATCCGGACGTCCTCGTGTGCATGAACCAGCCGGCGTACGAGAGGTTCGTCGGCGACGTGAAGAAGGGCGGGACCGTGATCGTGGACTCTACCGTGCCGCTGCATGTCCAGCCGCCCGAAGACGTGAAGCTCATACAGTGGCCCGCGATCTCGATGGCTGAGGAGTTCGGAGTTCCGAAGGCGGCGAACACGATGATGCTCGCGTGCCTCGTGAAGTACGGCCTTACCGGGCTTTCGCGCGGGAACCTGGAGACCGCCCTCCTCGCCTCCTTCAAGAAGAAGCCGGAGCTCGGCGAGAAGAACCGCGAGCTGCTCGCCAAGGCGGAGGCTAGGCAATGAGCGAGATCTCCGAAGCGGCACAGGAGTCCACGCGCGAGAGGATACTCTCCGCCGCCACGGAGATATTCGCCGCCAAGGGCTACCTTCGCACCACGGTGCGCGAGATATGCGCGCGGGCGAAGGTGAACCTGGCGCTCGTGAACTACCACTTCGAGAGCAAGGAGAACCTCTACGTCGCCGTGGTGGAGCAGATGTTCGAGCAGGGGCCGAAGCGGCTCGTGGGACTCGCCGGCACCGTGCGCGACGAGGCGAGCTGGCGCGCGGCGATAAGGAAGTGGATCAAGACGTCCCTCGAAACCGTAACGGCCGAGGAGCCGCCTCTGTCGTACCTCTCTGCGTTCATAGCCCAGGCGCCCGAGGCGCCGGAGAAGGTGAAGGAAGACCTTTTCACCCGCCACCACCTCCCCCTGAGGCGCGACCTGAGCCTTCTGCTGCGGATGGGGCTCCCAGAGGGGATTCCGGAACGCGAAGCCGAACTCCAGATATCGCTGTGGTGCTCAGCCATCGAGTCCGTATGCATGTCGCACGCGATGGCGCGCCCGAACTGGGTGGACAACTTCAGCCCCGCCGGCGTGACCCACGAGGAGTGGATCGCCGCCGAGCTTGACTGGATGTGCAACCTGGTGTTCAGCCTCCTGCGCTACCGCGCCCCCGAAAAACCTGTTTGAACAGGTTGCCACAACCTGCCTGAATTATGCTACAATTCCGGCATCACAAGATGCACGGAGTTTTGGCACAATGAAAAAGGCAGTTTTCTCGCTTGCAGTGGTCGCGGCCATGTGCGCCGCGGCCGATACCGACTGGGACCTCGGCGCATGGCGCGCCCACTTCGACGCGCAGGCCTCCCGCCTGGAGCTGACGCACGAGGGCGGCGCAAAGGTCGCAGGGACGCTTTCGTTCACCGGACCCAAGGCGGTCACTGGCTCGGGCGTCGCCGCGAACGCGGCCGAGACGGCTCCGTGGAAGGTGTGCGACTCGCGCGACGGCGCGGCGAAGCGCCTTGCGCTGGTCGACACCCGCGACAACGTCAACGGCTACATTACGCTCCGCTCTGACGGCAGCCGCGTGTCGCTTCTCGTGTACCACCGCACGGCGTTCGCGTTCGACGGCAGGCTCGACTTCGCCGGCGAGATCGCGTGGAAGGACGACGTATTCCCGTGCCGCGTGAAGCCCATCGCCGGCGACCGCGTGCTGCAGGTGAAGTCAGGTCCGGCCCGCTCGGCACTCGACGACGCTCTCTTCTCCCGTTCCGAGGACGCGGCCCTCGTATGCTGCGGCGCCTCGCTCTGCTGCGAGGGAGGGAAGTGGAAGTTCTCGTCCGCGCTCGACATCGCCGAGCCAGGGCGCTCCGGCCTTTCGTTCAGGATCGAGAAGGACTACTACAAGTCGCGCTGGGTCCCGTACTACAGGCCGCTCGACACCAAGCGCGCGCCGCACGCCCCGACCGGCTGGCTCAGCTGGAACACGTACTTCGACCAGGCCGGCTCGAAGGAGAACCTCGACGAAGCCCGCTTCGCCGCCAAGTGGTTCAAGCCATTCGGCATGGAGATATGGAACATCGAGTCGTGGCAGGACAACTCCCCGAAGCTCCCCGTCTCGAACTTCTACAACATGAACCTCGAGACGTACGCCGCGCAGTTCCCCGAGGGCATGAAGTGGCTTGCCGACGAGATCAGGAAGCTCGGCTTCAAGCCCGGCCTCTGGATGGCCCCGTACGGAACGGGCAGCGACGCGTTCTACAACGAGCACAAGGACTGGTTCCTCCACCGCAAGGACGGCAAGCCACTCAGCTGCTGGAACGGCAGGTACACGCTCGACCCGACCGCCCCAGGCGCTCTCGAGCACCTCACGAAGATATTCGACAAGGCCTCGCACGAGTGGGGCTACGAGTTCTTCAAGATCGACGGCATGTCCGGCCGCGGCCCGGGGTACTGCGCGCACCTCTACGAGCGCCCGGACGTCCGCGAGCTCATGCACGACCCGAAGTGCCCCAATCCGTTCGAGCGCACAGTCGCGGCGTTCAGGAAGGGCATTGGCGACGACCGAATCTTCCTCGCCTGCCAGGGGCACTTCACCGGCGCGGAGTCCGCCTATGCCGACTGCTCGCGCACAGGCGCCGACATCGTCCATCCGAACCAGCCCGTGAAGTGGGCGAACATCTGCCTCCAGGCGCGCTGCACCGTGAACCAGATATTCGCGCACTCCGTGGTCTTCTGGAGCGACCCCGACTGCATGCTCGTGAGCCAGGGCGCGCTTGCGCGCGAACAGGCGCAGGTCGAGGCTACCGTAGTCGCGCTTCCCGGACAGCAGACGTTCGCCGGCGACAAGCTCGCCGAGCTCGCCCCAGACCGCGTGAAGCTCATCCAGCAGGCGCTCCCCGTGTGCGACACCGCGCCCGCGAAGCTCTACCCGCAGTTCGGCCACCTGCCGGTGTGGGACCTCCACATCTCGCGTCCGTTCGGCGACTGGCACGTGGTGGCGCTCTTCAACTGGGAGGACGAGGATAAGTCCGTGTCCGTTGAGTGGCCCGAGATCGGCGAGGAGGATGGCCAGTTCATCGGATGGGAGTTCTGGACGGGCGAGTATCTCGGCCGCCACCTCGCGAGGCTCGAGATGAAGGTTCCCGCGCACGGCGTGCGCCTCGTGGCGCTCCAGCGCACGGCCCG
This sequence comes from uncultured Verrucomicrobiota bacterium, assembly GCA_946623785.1. GTDB lineage: Bacteria > Verrucomicrobiota > Kiritimatiellia > RFP12 > UBA1067 > CAMORM01. The sequence continues at coordinate 9,733 of CAMORM010000013.1, read as the reverse complement.
CAATCCCCAGTTCCTCACGAGCGACCGCCACATCACGCAGGGCGGCGTGGAGCTAAAGGACGTCAGGTGGGACGCCGATGCGCTGCGACTCACGGCGAAGATCGAGGTCATAGGCGGCTTCCCGCAGACGGCCCGCTTCGCGCTCCCCGGCGGGTGGTTCCTCACGGGCGCGGAAGCGGACGGCAAGGCTCTTGAGGCGAAAACCGAGTCCAACGGAGGCGTTGTATCCGTGCCGCTGTCCGTTCCCGAGACGCGCGTCGTAGACGTTGTGCTTTCCTTCAAGGCGGGCAAGTGACGGCCAAGTACACAGATGTGCTGAAGAAGCTCAAGGAGCGCATTCTCGCGGGGGAATACGACGGCGACAAGCCGTTCCCCAGCGAGACGGCGCTCGCGCGCCAGGCGAAGATCTCGCGCTCGACGGCCCATCGCGTCATAGGCGAGCTAAGGCGCCTTGGGTTCGTCACGGGCGCGCCTGGCGAGAACCCGCGGCTCACGAAGGTCGCGGCGTCGCGCAAGATCGGGGTGATTGTCCCGCGCCACGCCTATTCCGAGATTTTCCCGCAGATCGTCGGCGAGCTTTCGCGCCGCGCGCAGGCCGAGAGCTACACGCTCCTCTTCGGCGACATATCGTCCGCCGACCCCGCGCGGCGCGCGGCGGACGCGAAGGCCCTTGCCGAGAAGTTCGTGCAGGAAGGCGTTGCGGGCGTGATGTTCCAGCCGATCGAGTACGTTTCCGGCGCGGAGCGCCTCAACGGCGAGGTGCTTTCGGTCCTGGACCGCGCGGGAATAGCGGTTGTGCTATGCGACTACGACATCGTGCCGCCGCCGAGGCGCAGCGGGTTCGACGTCGTCGGGATGAACAACTTCCTCGCCGGCGGCGCAATGGCGGCCCATCTTGCGTCGGCCGGTGCGAAGAGGCTGTCGTTCCTGATGCGCCCGCATTCGCCGCTGAGCATCCAGAACAGGGCGCGCGGGGCAGCGGTTGAGGCTTCGTCCGCCGGTCTCGCGTGGGCGCAGCTTGAGGCAGAGCCGGACGATGCCGCGGCGATAGGCGCGCACATGAGGAAGTTCCGCCCCGACGCCTTCATCTGCGGCAACGACGCAATCGCGGCGAACCTCAAGCAGACGCTCGAGAAGATCGGGAAGGGCGTGCCGAAGGACGTGCTGCTCGCCGGGTTCGACGATGTCGCGTACGCGCGCTTCATGTCCCCGCCGCTCACCTCCATGCACCAGCCGTGCGGGCAGATAGCGGACGCGGTGTTCGACAGGCTTATGGCGCGCATGTCGAGCCGTTCGCTGCCGCCGCAGGAGATTTACCTTCCCGGCAGGATCGTCGTGCGCGAATCCACGCAGCGTCCCGTCCGGGCGAAGTCGGTTTCTGAAAAAGAAAGGAAGCAAAATGAATAAATCGTTGTTCTACATCGTAGTGGTTGCCGCGCTTGGCGGCTTCCTGTTCGGCTTCGACTCGGGCGTGATATCCGGGTGCGAAAAGGCCATACAGAGCGAATTCGCCCTGAGCGCGTTCTGGCACGGCCTGATCGTGTCGGTGGCGCTCATCGGCACCGTTATAGGAGTGTTCGGCGCAGGCGCGCCGTCCGACAAGTGGGGTCGCCGTCCGACCCTGTGGCTGATGGGGACGCTCTTCCTGATCTCGGCCGTCGGCTGCGCGTTCACCCCCACGAGCAAGGTGCTCGGGCCGCACCTCCTCGGCTGGTTCCGCTTCATCGGCGGACTCGCGATCGGCGGCGTGTCGGTCGTCGTTCCGCTCTACATCGTCGAGGTCTCGCCGGGACGCCTTCGCGGGCGCCTCGTTGCGACGAACCAGCTCAACATCGTGTTCGGCATCCTCATCAGCTACGTGTCCAACTACTTCGTGGCGCGCTGGATGGCCGTGGAGGGCGGCTGGTTCAACAACATGTGCCAGTGGCTCGCCGGCGTGTTCGCCTCGAACCCGATGTCGGTCGAGATGGTCAAGTGGCGCGTGATGCTCGGCATGGAGTGCCTGCCGATCTTCGTGTTCATGGCGCTTCTCACCACGATCCCCGAGTCGCCGCGCTGGCTCGTCCGCGCGGGCCGCAAGGAGGAGTCCGAGCGCGTCCTCACCCGCATCGGCTTCGCCGAGGAGGGCAAGTCGATGGCGGACATCATCCACGAGATCGAGGAGTCGCTCAAGGAGGTCGGAACGGGCGTGAGCGTGGCGCTCTTCCAGCGCAAGTACCTGAAGCCCATCCTGCTCGCGTTCTTCATCGCGTTCTTCAACCAGGTTTCGGGCATCAACGCCATCAACTACTACGCGCCGCGCATCTTCAACATGATCTTCGGCGAGGGCAGCGAGATGGCGTCGCTCGCGGGCACGATGGGCGTCGGCACGGTCAACCTCACGTTCACCATCCTCGCGTTCTTCATCATCGACAAGTTCGGGCGCAAGGCGATGATCATCGGCGGCTCCGCGCTCATGATCCTCATGCACTCGCTCGTGGCGTGGCAGCTCTCGCTCGGCGACAAGTGCAACTCAACGCTCGCCGTGCTCGGCATCCTCGGCTTCATCGCGTTCTTCGCGTGCTCGTCCGGCGCGGTCATCTGGGTGTACATCTCCGAGGTGTTCCCGAACGCGGTGCGCGCGAAGGGCCAGGCGCTCGGCTGCTTCACACACTGGTTCATGTGCACGATCATCAGCTGGGCGTTCCCCGTGGTGGCCGAGAAGGCCGGCACGTGGGCGTTCGCGTTCTTCGCGTTCATGATGGCGGTCCAGCTCGTGTGGGCGATATTCTTCATGCCGGAGACGAAGGGCGGCACGATCGAGGACATCGAGAAGCGGCTGGGGATTGCGGAGTAGTTTAAAGTTCAAAGTTTAAAGTTCAAAGTTTAAAGTTCAAAGTTTAAAGTTCAAAGTTTGATGTTTAAAGTTGTTAGTCGCTAGTCGTTAGTCGCTAGTTGTTAGGGGCTAGGAACTGGGGGCTGGCGGAAGGAGAAGAGAAGATGACTGAGAGGATAAAGAGCCTGCTGGACAGGACGTTCGACAAGGAGCAGAAGAAGTTCCGCAGGGACGTCGACTGGAAGCCGCTGCTGAAGAAGTTCGTCGACGAGAAGATCGACGACGAAACGCGCGCCCGCATGGGCCTCGAGGCGATGCTCGCCGCCGAGCAGCCCGCGTTCATGGAGGGCGAGACGATCCACTTCCTCCGCACGGTGAAGCAGATACCCGACCTGCACACCGACGAGGAGATGGCTCAGCGCCGCGCGGCCGGCACGGCCTTCGGCGAGAAGGGCGTAGTGTTCAACCTCACGGCCGACTTCGGCCCCACGATCCGCGACGGCCTCGACGCGCGCCTCGCCGAGGTCGACGCGCGCCTCGCGAAGGCCCGCGCGGAGGGCGACGCGGAGGGCGTGAACTTCCTCGAGAACGCCGCGCTCTCCATCAAGGCGGTGCTCGATCTCGCGGACCGCTATGGCATCGAGCACGTGCCGCACAAGGGCGCGCGCACGCTCCACGAGGCGCTGCAGTCGCTCCGCATCCTCCACTACGCCATGTGGTGCGAGGGCGAGTACCACTGCGGTCTCGGACGCATCGACCAGTACCTCTACCCGTACTACGAGGCCGACATCCGCGAGGGTCGCCTCACCGAGGAGACCGCGCTCGAGGAGATCGAGGAGTTCTTCATCGCGTGCAACCGCGACAGCGACCTCTACATAGGAGTCCAGCAGGGCGACAACGGCCAGTCCGTGATGCTCGGCGGCGTTACGCGCGACGGAAAGAACGCGTTCAACGACCTCTCGCGCCTCTGCATGAAGGCGTGCGGCGAGCTCAAGCTCGTCGACCCCAAGATCAACCTGCGCGTCGACAAGTCGACCCCGCTCGACATCTACGAGCTCGGCACAGAGCTCACCAAGGAAGGGCTCGGCTTCCCGCAGTACGCGAACGACGACGTCGTCATTCCGGCGCTCCAGCGCTGGGGCTACGAGCTCGAGGATGCGCGCGACTACTCCGTGGCGGCGTGCTGGGAGTTCCTGATCCCCGGCTGCGGCATGGACATCAACAACATCGACGCCGTCAGCTTCGTCGGAAGCCTCGACGCCGCGCAGAGGAATCTCGCCGGCAAGGACGGCATTTCGTTCGACGACGTGAAGAAGGAGTTCTTCGACGAGATCCGCCGCCGCGCCGACGCGCTCGTGAAGAAGTACGCGCACGTCGAGATACTCCCCGGTCCGTTCGTCTCGACGATCTCCACCGGCTGCATCGCCAATGCGCGCGACCTCTGCAAGGGCGGGAAGTACAACAACTTCGGAATCCACGGGACAGGCCTCGCCGTCGCAGTTGACTCGCTCGCCTCGGTGCGCGAGCTCGTGTTCGAGAAGAAGCTCGTTACGCTCGCCGAGCTCGTCTCGCTCCTCGACACCGACTTCGCCGGACGCCCCGACGTGCTGGATGCCGCCAAGGCAGCGCCCAAGATGGGCAACGCCGACAGCCGCGCGGACGACCTCGCCAAGGAGCTCGTCGACTTCTGGGGCCACGTGTTCGACGGCAAGAAGAACGACCGCGGCGGGGTGTTCCGTCCCGGCACCGGCTCCGCGATGTACTACGTGTGGCACGCGCGCGAGGTTCCAGCCTCGGCGGACGGCCGTCTCAAGGGCCAGCCGTTCTCGGCGAACTACGCGCCGAGCCTCGACGTGCCGGTGAAGGGCCCGGTGAGCGTGGTCAAGAGCTTCACCGAGCCCGACCTCGTTCCCGTCTCCAACGGCGGACCACTCACGATCGAGATCCACGACTCCGCGTTCCTCGAGCCCGACGGCGTCACGAAGGTCGCGCAGCTCGTGAAGTACTTCGTCGAGCGAGGCGGCCACCAGATGCAGATCAACACGATCAACCGCGAGACGCTTCTCGACGCGCAGGCGCATCCGGAGCGCCACCGCCACCTGATCGTGCGCGTGTGGGGCTGGAGCGGATACTTCATCGAGCTCGACAAGTGCTTCCAGGATCAGATTATCAAGAGGGTGGAGCTGAAGGGTTAGACGGTGATCAAAGTTCAAAGTTCAAAGTTTAAAGTTCAAAGTTCAAAGTTTAAAGTTCAAAGTTCAAAGTTCAAAGTTCAAAGTTTAAAGTTTGAAGTTCGGAAACGGGAATTGGGAATCGGTTGCCTGGTGTCTCAATAACTCAAACACTCAAAAACTCAAAAACTCAAAAACAAGTGCGGAATCGGTGGGGTGATGACGGGAAGGGTGTTCGAGATACGCGAGTTTACGCTCCAGGACGGACCTGGACCGCGGACGACGGTGTTTCTCCAGGGATGCCCTCTGCGCTGCACCTGGTGCCACAACCCCGAGGGGCAGGAGTTCGCCGGCGGGCGCGAAATGACCGACGCGCAGGTTGCGGACGAGGTCATGAAGACGGCCGACTTCCTCGCGAGTTCCGGCGGCGGCGTGACTTTCTCGGGCGGCGAGCCGCTTTCGCAGGCGGACTTCGTGCTGGCTGTGATTGAGCGGCTGCGAAAGGCGGAGCCGCGACTCACGTACGCGGTCGAGACGAGCGGCTGTGCGCCTGCGGAGGCTTACCGCAAGGTCGTGTCGCAGATGAACGTGGTGCTTCAGGACGTGAAGTTCCCGGACCTCGAGGGATACCGGCGCTGGACCGGCGTGGACGCGACTTCGATATTCGCGAACATCGAGTGGCTCAAGGGCTCTGGCGTGCCGTTCGTCGCGCGCATCCCGTGCATCCCCGGCGTTAACGACACGCGCGAGGCGAAGGAAGGCGTTGCGCGACTTCTCTCCGGCGCGCCGAACCTCCTGAATGTCGAGCTTCTGCCGTACAACCGCTTCGCCGGCGCGAAGTACGCCAAGCTCGGGCGCGTCTATTCGCCCGGCTTCGACGAATCGCGCGCCCCCGACCTCTCTCCGCTGCCGATGGTTTTGTAGTAGTGTGGTTAGGTGGTTTGGTGGTTAGGTGGTTTGGTAGTTGGGTGGTTCCAATTTTGCGAAGCGTCGGAGTTAGCTGAGAAGGAAGCGCGCAAGAGGCAGAGAGAGCGGCGGTGAAATACGGAGATGCGCCCCCGTTTCCGACAATTCCGAATATTTGATTCTCCGCCGCCCGATTGTTTGGTACAATTCGCACGTGAAGATGATTCCGACAATGGGCAAGTGCGACGCGGTTGTGTTTCTTGCAATGTGCGTGGAGTGCGCCGTGATTGCGCAGAAGGGTACCAACGATCCGCCGCGTGGTGTTTCTGCACCGTATTCCGAAGTTGCCTCGGGTAATGGCGGGGACGCCATTGCTACATCGCCTAGCGTTTCCCAGCGTGGCGTCGGCGTCGCATCGCCGTACCTGATAACACCCGATCCAGGCACAGGGCCTTTCACAAACATTGCGCCGTTCGCCGTCACGTCGCTCTGCTTCACCGCCTTCAAGACCACCCCGACGTCGGTCTGGGCCGCCGTAGCGTGGCCGCCCGAGATCTCGCCCGTGAACGGCATGGTCGACATTTTCGCGCGCGCTACGCTGGAACCCGGCGACCAATGGGTGCGCAACGCCAGCGTCACGTACGCCCCCGGGGCGTCGAACGTCGTTTTCGAGATCCAGATGTCCCAGCTTCCCACAAACGGCGTCAGCGGTTCCTGCTTCGCCCGCGCCGCCACGCAGGACGATTCTGATGGCGACGGCTTTACCGACGCCTTCGAAAGACTTGTTTCTGGGACAGACCCTTTCTTGCCGGACACGGACGGGGATGGAATACCCGACGGTGACGAGCTAGTGGCTGGTAGCGACCCGACGTCTTCCGATTCGGACGGCGACGGACTTTCGGACGGACTGGAACTGGGCCACGAGGTGATTGCTTCTGGTCCCATCTGGATTCACATGACAAACTATGTGGATGTGACGAGTTCGCTCGCCTCCGCCCCGGACGGATGCGTCACAGTGCCCCTGCCGGAGCCGATGGTGCTTCAGGGCGTCGTGATGTCGAACGTCACGGTTTCGGCGAAAGGGGTCGTTGCCTTTGGCCAGACGGGGAGCGTCGGTCTGCCGTCGGCATACGGGCCGCTGGATTTTTCAGTTCCGGTCGATGCGCGTTCGGTCGTGATCGCGCCGCTGTCCGACGAAGGGCTTTGCTTCAGGACGAACGGGACCAGTGTTTCAAGCGTGCGGATCGGTGTCGGAGCCATCGGTGCGGAGCCATCGGTGTGCGTTGAGTTCCTCTACATGGGGCGCGAAGAAATTGGCTCGGAGACGAACACCGTGTCGTTCCAGGTCGGCGTGACAATGAACGGTATGGACCATGCCCTGATGCTGTACCGGGACGTCCTCGGCGAGGAGATGGACGGGCGCAACGCCGGGATAGGCTTCCAGACGCTTGGCGCACGCCATCTGCGGTCGATTTCGTATCTTGAGCCGGGGTTTGTAGCGAACAGGAAGATGGTCGCAATCGTGCTCGGCAGCAACACAGACCCGCTGAGCCTGGACACCGACCGCGATGGGCTGTCGGACGGCGAGGAGAGAACGCTTGGGACATCGCCGCTTTATGTCGACACGGACAGGGACGGACTGCCAGATGGCTGGGAGCTCTCGCACGGCCTTGACCCGCTGGACGCAACCGGCGGCAACGGGGCGGCAGGCGATCCGGACGGGGACGGACTGTCCAATATCGACGAATACCTCAACGGAACGGATCCGTCGGACATGGACGGCGACACTGACGGCGACGGCGTGTCTGACCTGGTCGAGGTCCAGCAGGGCTCGGACCCGGGCAACGCCTCCGACGGCGGGACGCCGCCAGATGCCGCTCAGTACAGGGAGCTCGCCTTTGACATCGACGGCGACTATGCGGCATGGGAGATGACGATCGAGGGGCTTGGCCCAGACGACAACCGCGTTCGCCGGATAAGCATGGGGGCGCCGGGGCATCCTTCCGTGAAAACGCTTGGGATGAGAAAGGGGAATGCGTACCGGCTGAGCATGAGGTGGCTCAACTGCGACGGACATTACGACGAGCTCGCCCCCTGGTATTGCTGGAAGGCGCAGATAGATGGGATGCCTGCGTCCAAGAGCTTCAACGACTGTTCGGACGTCAGGCTCTCTAACAACGAGACCGTTGCAGGGCCCGGCTGGATTGCAGCGAACGCGGACGGTCTCTTGACGGACCATGTGCACGAATCCACACGCGACTACTACGGCATGGACCTCCCGGGCAATGTTGCCGGGGACTTGGTCGCCACGCTTTACGTTCTTGGCGACCCGGTTGTGGTCTTCGACTATGACCGCGACGGCGAGATCACCGACGCCGAGGCGGCTATCGCCCGCGCCGGAAGCACGAAGTTCCGCTTCTGGATCAACGACGACGGCGACACGGGGGACATAAACGGCGCGGACGACGACATTCCAGGGCATGGGCCCGACCATGCGGACGACCATGTCAACGGGAGGAGCGACATGCTGGACTTCACGCCCGCATGGATTGACATGACCTCGGTGTTCCCGCCTGGAACGCCGCTCCCGGTCTGCGAAGCCTTGAATTGGACGGTGCGGTCCGACTGTGTGAACGTGATGTGGACAATATTGTCCCGTGCGCAGGCCGGAATGTTCCATCGCACGCCGCTCTGGAACCGCTTCGGAATCGTGGGGGTGCAAGACATCTTGAGCGCTTCGGTGACCAATACGGCCAACGGCGCAATAATGCCGACGCTCATACGACTTTTTGCCCTCGTCTCTCCCGAGGAGAATGGAGTCTTTCTCGTCGAGGGCCGTGCCGCGGGGACCAATCTAACCTTCGAGGCATGGGCGGATGGCAATCCGGGGCAGACGGTGGTCTCGGCCGCCGCGAACCTGCGGATATCGCCTGTCGAGGACATGTATCGCCATCTTAACACGAGGGGGCTTTCTGGAGAGGCGGTGACATGGGAGCCGTCGACTTGCAGTCCGACGAACAGGCCCGACGCCGAGACATCGGACAGGCATCTTGTCTTTCTGCATGGTGCAAACGTGACGCAGCAGCGTGCGCGCGGCTGGTGCGCCGAGGTGTTCAAGCGGATGTGGCAGTCCGGCATGACTGCGAAGTTCACCGGCGTGACTTGGAGAAGCGACATCGGCAGCGACGCAAACTACCAGGAGAACGTCTCGAATGCGTTCTTCACGGCGAGCGTGCTGGCCCCGCAGGTCGCCGCTCTTCCCGGAACAAAGGTCTTGATGGCGCACTCGCTCGGCAACATGGTCTGTTCGTCGATGATACAGGACTACGGACTTGTGCCAGCATGCTATCTCATGTGCAACTCCGCAGTCCCCGCGGAAGCGTATGACACAGACGAGTTGCTGCGGGTCCCGCAGTTGGTCCACCCGGACTGGACGGCATATCCGACGAATTCATGGGCCTCGAGGTGGTACTGGCTTTTCCGCGACGATCCTGGTGACGACCGGAAGTTTCTCGGCTGGCCTGGGCGTTTCGCCAATGTCTCGCAGTATGCGGTCAATTTCTACTCAACCGGCGACGAGATCTTGGAGCTTGCTGCAAACAATCACGCCCACTGGTGGACAGGTATCGGAAGTTCCTGGGGCCACCTTAGCTGGCACAAACAGGAGTTGTTCAAGGGAAGGGGCGGGCTTGGTGGAACGAGCTGGTCGGGGTGGAACATAGAAGAGAAGTTTCCCGGCATCAGGAAAATATCGGTATCACAGGCACAGGGCATGGAGCCGGAGGACTTTAAGACCAACACCGTGTTCTATTGCTATCCGCCGAGCATGAACCAGCCGTCA
>CAMORM010000012.1 GCA_946623785.1 uncultured Verrucomicrobiota bacterium | reverse complement strand
GGAAACGGCGGCTTCGGCCAGGCGAAGTGCTCTGCGTGCAAACGGAAGTTCCTGTACATGCCGATGCCCATAAAGGAGGAGGACCGGCAGGCATGGGAATACTACAAGGACGACGAGTTTGGCAACAGGTTTTTACTTGTCATTCTGGCAATTGCCATTGCACTTGCAGTCTTCGGAAGTTTCTTTGGCATCGCCTGTCTTATCTCATAAACTCCGACGGCTTGCAAAGTTGGCTCCGCGCAGACGCTTGCGCGCCCTTCGGGTTCGGCTTCGCCGAATCTCCCCTCCGCTTCGCTTCGGTGCATTCCCGCTCCGCCTTATGCTTCGCGCAGATGAGCCGCTTAACAGGTTACGCAGTATCCGAATCTTGTGTGTGGGGCTTCGCCCCACGCCCCGAACACTGGGAAATCGCAGGAAATTTGCTCCGCATTCGGGGTTTGGGGCAGCGCCCCAACTAAAAATCGCTTTGTCGCAAGAAAACTGATTGTGCTTGTGTCGTGCGAAGCAAAGGCGAAACGGTAGTGGAGCCTCCTTTGCGAAGCGTCGGAGTTAAACGAATCGGTTCGACATGAAGGACTTTGACTTACTCAAAGCTCCCAAGAGCAGCCTGACTGCGCTATTTGCCCTGCGGCGTGTCGCCGGCCTCAATGCGCTTTAACTCGCAATCCCACTTGTTGAAGTACTCCATGTCCGGATCGACGCCGAGATGATAGCTCATTCCCCCCTCGATCCCTTCGGCCAAGCCATCTACATACCGCTTTGTCAGGGATGCATCCCCTACAGCCAGGACACGCTCAAGCGTATGCTGTGCCTCGGTGGCGACTTCATGCAACATGATACGACGCAACATGCGTTCTTGATATTGCCTGATGTCTACGACCGTCCCCTTCGAACACCAACCTGCGACTGCACCGGCCGCAAAGGCCGCCAGCAAAAGCAGACATCTCACAATCTTGTTCATGTCGTACTCCTTCGAAGATTGTACTACGCACTACTGGCGGCGGCTGTATGCGGCGATGGCGAAGACAAGGCCCACGAGAAACACACCGAGCGAAATCGCCTGGCCTATCGAAAGCCCAAGCACAGCGGCGCGCGGATCGCCGCGCAGCAGCTCAAGGAGGAAGCGGAGCACGCCGTATGAGGCAAGGTACACCGCCGCCGAAATCCCCGCCGCCGCCTTCGCCGGAGCCTCGTCGCCAGAAGCAGCACGATTCGTCTTCAAGTACACGAGAAGGACGATCGCGAAAACCAGCAGGCAACCGGCCGCCTCGAAAAGCTGAGTGGGGAGCACAGGCAGCGCCTTTTCGGCGGACGACGATATCACGCCATCCCGCACCTGCTCGCACCAGGCGGGCGACATCGCGGGGAACGACACGCCCAACGCGCTGTCCGTCTGCTTTCCGTAGCAGCAGCCGTTGAAGAAGCAGCCTATGCGCCCGAATGCGTGCCCAAGCGGCACGACAACAGCCATCAAGTCCGCCATCGGCAGGAACCTCTCGCGCTTTACGATGCAGTAGCCGACGAAGCACACGAACGCGAGTATCAGGCCGCCGTAGAACATGAGCCCGCCGTGGTCCACGCGGATGATCTCCGCCAGGTTGTTCGCGAACTCCGCGCTCCAGTGCTCTATCACGTAGGCGATTCGCGCGCCGACAACGCCGCTGACCATCATCAGCATCAGCAAGTTCGTGAGGAGCTCCGGTTTACGCCCTTCGCGGCGGCAGAGCCACGACACCACATACCAGCCCGCCATGAACCCAAGGGCCATCATGCATCCGTACATCCTCAGGGTAACGGGACCCAACTGAAACAGAATCGATCGCATATCTCCTGGCCCCTTCCTCTCAGCGCCCCGGCTTTCCGAATTCCGCCGACACAAACGCATCGCCGCCTACATGCCTGGTCTTCGCCTTCGCGATCCTTGCCTGCGCGGCCTTCGCCACCGGAGCGTGGCCAACCACCTTCGGCGCGAGAACCGTAAGCCACTCGTCCACAAGCCCCTCCGACGCGAGCGAACGTGCAAGCTCGAGCCCGCCCTCGCAGAGGACGTGCATCACCTGCATAAGGTGAGCAACCACGGCCATTCCGCCCTTCAGCGTCCTGCATGCGACCGCCGCGCCTATGCCGTCAGGCTGCGAGCACCACGAAAGCCTCTCCGGCACTTCACTCTTGCCTATGCACAGGACAACTGTGCGTTTGCGCGCGGCGTCGGTGAACACACGTGCCGTTCGCGGCAGGTTGCAGGACCTCGTCACGACTATCCTCAGGAACTTCGAGTTGGCCCTTCCGCGCGGAAGAAGCGTCGGATTGTCCTTCCGCACCGTCTCCGCGCCGACCATTATCGCGTCGGCAACCTGGCGGAGCCGCCCCGTCTCGCGGCGCGCTGCGGCGGAGGATATCCACTTCGCCCCGCCGGAGTCGTCGCATATCCTGCCGTCGAGCGACATCGCGATCTTGACCGTGACGAACGGCAGCCCCCTGTTGACGAACTTTGCGAAGGGCGCGACGATCTCAGCGGCCTCCTCCGCGCATGCGCGTTTCGCCGGGTCGCGCGACCCCTTCCAGCATTCACAGTCGATCCCCGACTTCCGCAGCACACGCTTCGCCCTGTTGGCGTTCCTGGGATTGGGATCCGGACAAGCCCACACGACGCGAGACACGCCCGCCGCGGCAAGCGCGTCGCAGCAAGCGCCGACACGCCCGGGGCGGGAGCACGGCTCAAGCGTGCAGTAGACCGTGGCGCCCTTGAGGGCATTGCCGCGCCTCGACGCGTCTTTCATGGCGGCTACCTCGGCATGGTCAAGTCCGCAGCGGACATGGCGTCCTTCGCCTATGATCCTGCCGTTCCTGACGACTACTGCGCCGACCGCTGGGTTCGGGCGCGTGCGGCCAAGGGACCTGCGGGCGAGCGCGAGCGCGCGTCGCATGAACGATGTTTCGTCAGGCGGCGTCACGCCTTCCCTCCGGACTTGCCCGGGGATTCGAGGTGGCGGCGCAGCTTGTCGAGGACTCCGTTGACGAAACGGCCCGACTCGGTGTTAGAAAAGTACTTTGCTAGATCGACCGCCTCGTTTATGGCGACAGCCGGCGGAACGTCCGGGCAGTTCACGAGCTCCCACGCCCCAAGCCTGAGCACGTTGCGCTCCACTGTGCCGAGCCTGTACATCGACCAGTGGTCGAGATGCGGCTCAAGGAGCCTGTCGAGTTTCTGCATGTCGGACAGCACTCCGCGAACACGCACCTCGGCGAACTCGCGGAACTTCGCCGGGGCGACAAGTTCCGGCGCGTCGGGCGGATCTTCGCCCGCAGGCGCGGCAAACGCCTCCTCGGCCGTCTTGAGCTCCTCGGCGATCTGCCACTGCTGCCGCCAGAACGCGTCGATTGCCTGCGAGACGTCCGCAAACGGGTTCAAGTCGGCCTGGCAAAGCATTTGCAACGCCCATTCCCGGCTCTGTCTGCGTGTAACTGCCATAAAGAACAACTTCCTTCTGTGTCGTGTGTGCGCGTATTATACAAAATCCCCTTCGCGGCAGTCAACAAAACCGCGCTACCGCTCGAGGAAGCGTCCGGCCCGAGCGCCGGTGAAACCGCCGGACGAGAAGGACAGTACGCCGTTTACCACGACGGCCTCCATGCCGGACGCGAACGCGTGCGGCTTCACGTATGTAGCGGTCGACGCGAAATCATCCTCGCGCCACACCGCGACATCGGCGAATGCGCCCTTCTCGAGTACGCCGCGCCCGCGGATCCCGAAGCGCTTCGCAGGAACCGAAGTCATCCTTGCAACCGCCTCCTCGCGCGAACATATAGCGGCACGCCCCGCGCGGCCCGTGAGGCGACGATAGAACTCCGGCATCGTGCCGTATGCGCGCGGATGGGGATGGTCCTTCCCGAGCGGCCCCCAGGGCGCGCGAAGGCTCGCGTCCGACCCCGGGACGATCCACGGCATCGAAAGTATCCTGTCGAGATTGTCCTCGCTCATCCCGAAGAAGAACGCGCCAGTGCGGCATCCGTCCTTTTCAAGAATTTCACAGATCAAAGAACCTGGGGAAAAGGTTTGGTGGCTTTGTGGTTGGGTGGCTGGGTGGTTGATGATTTCGGCAACGGTCTTCCCAGAATAGCCGGCAGTCTCCTTCGACCACGTTCCGCCGATCATCACCTCGGACCAGTCACGCTGCAAGGCGTCGAGCTCGGCGGCTATGCGCGCGCGCGTCGCCGGATCGGCGAGGCGCTTTTGCTCCGCCGCAATGCCGCCCTCGCCGGCCCAGTCCGGGAACACGACGTCGAGGTCAGTTCCGGCGGCGCAGTAGGGATAGCGGTCGGAACCGACGACAAGGCCTGCGTCTATCGCGCCCTGTATCTTCTCGAGGACAGCTTCGATCTTATGCCAGTTGCGGTGCCCGGAGGTCTTCAGGTGCGAGATCTCGGCGCGTATGCCAGTTGCCTTCGCAAGCTCGATCACCTCGTCTATCGCCTCAAGTATCGAATCGCCCTCCGAGCGCATGTGCGTGGCGTACATCCCGCCGCGCTTCGCGGCGGTCTCGGCGAGGGCCGTCACCTCCGCGGGATCGGAGTACTTGCCTGGCTGGTATATGAGTCCCGTCGTAAGCCCCCAGCCGCCTTCGTCGAGCGACTCCTCGAGGAGACGGCGCATCTCTGCGAGAGTTTCCGGAGTCGCCCTCTTCGCGGCGTATCCGATCACGGACGAGCGGAGCGTGTTGTGCCCCACGAACTGGATGGTGTTGATCGCGGGGCGCGCCTTCTCCAGGCATTCACGGTACTGGCGCATAGAGCGCCAGGTGAGCATGTCGCCGAGAAGCGAGGCCCAGTCGGAAGACAGCCTCGCCTCGCCGTAGCGCGGCGCCACGCTGCCTCCGCACTGCCCGTTGATCTCGGTGGTAACGCCCTGCGAAAGCTTCGACGGGGCCTGCGGCTCGAGGACGAGATACGCGTCCGAATGCGAATGTGCGTCGACGAATCCCGGCGTCACGAGGCAGCCTGCCGCATCGACAACGGTGTCGCCAGTCCCGGCGCAATCGGGGAACCCCGCTCCCTTGACGACGTCGCAGATCCTGTCGCCATCGCAGACAACGGTTCCGGGAAAGGCCGGACCGCCGGTGCCGTCTACGACAAGCCCATTGCGGACAATCAGCATCGCTCAGGCTCTCCGGGCCCCTGCTGGGCTGATTCGGAAGATTCTCCGGGAACCGACCCTGCTTCGGGTTCCGCAGACTGCGCGGCGGCCTCGGAAGCCTCCTCGACCTGCGCGACCTCGCCGAAAGTCTTCTCGCCGGAGAGCAGCGCGACGACCTGGTCCTGGACCTCGCCGAGCGCGTCGAGGCGCAGCCGCGGATCCAGAATCACGAACGTGTCGCCTGTCTTGCGGTCCTCGTAAACGCGGCGGATGGTGTGGTCCTCAAGCTCGCGCGAATCGCGCTCCACAAGTATGCGCGAGCGCTCGAGCATCACGGCGAGTACGTACACCACGTTCTTCATCGCCGGGTCGTCTAGCGCCACAAGCTCGCGCAGCAGGTCGCCGGCGGTCTCCTTCTTGAGCGGCTCCTTGCGGGCGTCCGGAGGAGGCGGAGCGTGGTAAACTCCCTCCCAGGACGAGAACGGCTCCCAGTCGCGCGGAGTGGCCTTCCAGCACTCCGGATGGCAGTCGAGACGGTCGTAGCCAGAGCCGTTCTCGCGGAGCACGGAAACGACTGGCCCGCGGTCCACGAGCGGCTTGCCGCAGACCGAGCACTCGTGCCCGCGCGACCTGATGTTCCATTCCTGCGACATCCCGCGGAGCCCTACTGGCGATGGTGGTTGAAGAACGCGTTGTAGAGGGCACGGACCGCCGATATGCAGTCCTCGCTCTTGATGCCCAGCATAAAGGAGATTTCCGACGCGCCCTGGTTGACCATCGATATGTTGATGCCGTGCTCGGCAAGCGCGCCTGTGGCCTTGGCGAGCATGCCGGCGGAGAACGCCATGCCCTCGCCGACGACCATCACGATGCCGTAGTCGTGGGTCACAAGCACGGAATCTGGCTGGAGCTCGCGCTTGATGCGCGCCACGACCTTCTTCTCCTTCGCAAGCGGGACCCCGGCCTCCTTGATCAGCACGGAGATGGAGTCGATGCCGCTCGGGATGTGCTCGTACGCAACGCCCTCCTCCTCGAGGATGTCGAGGACGCGGCGCGTGAAGCCGATCTTGCGGTTCATGAGGAACTTGTCGATGATGATGTTCGCGAAACCGTTCGCGCACGCGATGCCCGTAACGGTTCCGGGCATCACGCGGCGGCTCTGGACGATCATCGTGCCGGGCTCGGAGGGACGGTTGGTGTTGCGCACGTTGATCGGTATGCGGCCCTGCACGGCGGGGGCGATCGCCTCGTCGTTGAACACGCCGAATCCGGCGTATGCAAGTTCGCGCATCTCGCGGTAGGTCATCGTGTCGATCCCCTCGTCGACTTCAGGGACGATGCGCGGGTCCACGGGATAGACGTTGTCGACGTCCGTGAAGTTCTCGTACACGTCGGCACGAAGCGCGGCCGCGAGGATGGATCCGGTGATGTCGCTGCCGCCGCGCGGGAACGTGGCGACAGTGCCGTCCTTGCGGTGTCCGAAGAAACCGGGGTAGACCACTATGCCCTCGAAGTCGGCGAACGTGCGGGCGAGCTTGCGGTAGGATTCCTCCACGAGCGTCGCATTCCCGCTTTCGCCCTCGAGGATCATCCCGGTGTCGCCGGGGTTCGCGTAGCGGCACTTGACGCCGCGCTTGCGAAAGGCCACGGCCGTTATCTTGGCGGAATTGTCCTCTCCGGCCGCCTTCATCGTGTCCATGAACACGCCTTCGTCCTTCTTCGATGAGGCGAGGCGGTCCTTGAGGTCCTTGCGGATCTCGGCGACGATTTCGTTGCCGAGATCGAGGCCTTCGGCGATCGCGGCATAGCGGTCGATCACGGCCTTGAGGGGCTTCGTGGTGTCCTTCTTTGCAAGCGCGGCCTCCGCGAGGGCAATGAGAAGATCCGTCACCTTCGTGTCGCCCTTGTTGCGCTTGCCGGGCGCGGAAACAACGACCATGCGCCGCGCGGGATCCGCGAGCACGATGTCCATGACCTTCGATATCTGCCCGGCGTCAGCCATGCTGGTACCGCCGAATTTGCACACTTTCATTGCCGTCTGCTCCTCTCTATGGTGGAAACGGGCGCGTATTGTACCAAAAAAACGGCAGCAAGTGGGCTGTTTTTTTCGTTTTGCAGTGCGTTCACTTCCTGTCTAAGATCCTGTCGGCCTCCCGCTCGTCCAGGCCTTTTCCGCGGCAGACGCGGCGGAACGCCTCTCGCACGCGCTTTCTTCGCTCCTCCGCCGCTTCCGCCCCGATGCGTCCGTCGGAAAGCTGAGCTTCTATGCTCGTAAGGTTCGCCTTCGCGAAGTCGTACGCCGGACGCACCGCCGGAGGCACGATTACAAAGCCCGTCTGCGCGCACACGCTACGGACAGTCCCTGCCGAGAGCTTCGAGAAGGCAAGCGTGTTCGTGGCGCCGTCTTCCGGGAACACGAACGTCGCACCCGCATCGCCGGCGGAGAGGAGAGTCGCCGTGAAGGCGACCCCGATTGCGTTCGTGAACACCATCAGTTCGCCGCCACCCTGTAGAACGCCGAGTCGGCGACCGGCGTGTCTATGTACACGACTATCTCGCGGCCAGTTCCGGCGTACGTCTCGTACGCCGTCTCGCCGTCCGCAGAACGCGTAGTGGCCACAGGCGACCAGGAGGCGTTGTCGAGCGTTGGAGTGGCGACGACGCGGTATGTCCTGCCCGGCACCGTTGTGAACTTGATCTCGGTACGGTTGGATGTCCCGACCCTGGCGTACGACGTTATTGCAAAGAGGTCTGTCGAGAGGAACGGATCCGTGCCGGCGTAGAACTCGCGGACGTTCGACATGCCGTCGCCATCGGCATCGTCGCCAGGCCTGAAGCCAGAGACGGCATCCGCGTCGTACGGAAGGCCCGCGACCTGGAGGACCCATGTCTCCCATGCGTCTGGCATTCCGTCGGAATCGGCGTCCTCGCCAAGAGACCAGTCCAGGCGCTGCGCGGTTCCCGGGGCGGGGACGGCAAACACTGGCGAAGGAGTTACGGCCTGCTCCACTCCGCCCATCTGGAACCTGATGCGCATCTCGGTTCCCTTGAGCACAGCATAGCTGCGTTCTGGACCGGACGAGTCAACCTCCAGCGAAAGCCGGTAGTTCATCCCGGGATAGGCCGTTTCGCCTACGACCGCCCTGGCGTGAACCGTCCCGTCCTGATCCGAGTTCTTCACGAGCTTGAGCTCGAGCGCCGAAACGCCCTTTACAGGGTTGCCGAACTCGTCGCGGACGAGTCCGTATGTTATGACGGGCGACTGCGGTATGGCCCAGATGGCGAGCGGCAGCAGCGCGGCGGCAAGCGCGAATGTGTTCTTCATGTCGTCATTCCCTTCAGTTGCCGGACAGCGAATATGTCCTCAGGTTCAGGTGGATGTCCTTCACGGCGTCGAGGAACGCGGCGCGCGCGCGGTCGTTGTCGGCGTTGAGCGAGGCGGCCGGTATGAAGAGCCACCACCGGTCGTTCCACACGCTGCGCCCGACAAGGCGCGCGTTGTACGTCATCGAGGAGTCGTCGAACGACGCGCCGACCTTTGCGCGGATGGCGGGATGGCGGCGCACCGTGAAGAGCTCGTTCGCGCAAACGTCCTTGAGCGCGCTCCAGTCGGAGGACTGCCAGTCGCTGTCGTTGAGCGAATACGGCACAGGAAGCACCTGGTCCGACACCTGCCACGTGCGGACTGCCGCCGCCGCGGAGGACGAGGAGCGGATCGGGACGCGCATGTAGTCAAGCCCGCTCGGCACCAGGTACACCTCCGGGCGGACGGGAAGCGCCGCGCCTGCCGCGCCTGACGCCTCGAGCCACACGCCTACGCCGCGCAGCTTCGTGGCAAAGTAGGTGGACGAGTATGCGGTTGACGCACCGGCGAGATCGTTGCCGAAGAGGTCCTTTCGGGCAGCGATGACCGTCTGGAACGGAATCGCGAAGCCGGGTTCCTTAGCGTCCATCGGGTCGAACGGCTGGCACTGCGCGGAGAACACGGGGTGCGAGCGGAGGTCTTCGCACCAGCACGACGCGAGCTCGTTGCGCCACGCCTGGTCGCCGTCCGGGCCGAGGGATCGGCCGAAGAGGTCCCGCCTGAGCGAGAGCTCGTCGACATCGCCCTGCGGGTTATTGAAGCCGAGACGCGTCCTCAGCACACCCCAGTTGGCGTTCATCCTGTAGAGGATGTCCGCAAGGCCGGGATCGCCGAGCGCCCCTCCGCCAAGGGGCTCTCCGGTCTCAGAGAACCTGCCGAGCGAGCGGGTGCGCACGACCTCGGAGAGGAACTGGGAGCCGCTGGACGCGGACGAGTCGCTCTGGAGGAGACCCGTCTCGTAGTCGTAGGCCTTCGCGGCGAGGAACGTGTACTTCGCCGCCATCTCGAACGCCTCGGCGTAGCGCTGGAGCTCGTCGTCGCGCAGGATCTGGTACATCATGTTGCGGTAGCGCTTCTGCGAGAGGTCCGCGGCCCACTGGATGCGGATGCGCTCGCGCTCGTTCTGGAGCTCGTCGCCCTCGGCCTCGAGCTTCGCGTACCTCATGCGCGTGGCGTTGGCCGTATTGAACGCCACCTCGAGCTTGGCCAGCGCGGCCTTGAACACCGGCATCTGCTCGTTGATGGCGTTCACCATCTTCTGGCGCTCCTCGTTCGCCTGCCAGGTCGAGAACTTCGCGTTCAGCGCGGCCTGCAGCCTCTCCGCCTCGGTCTGCGCCTTCCCGATGATCTCATCCTGCTGGCCGACCTGCTGGTTGATCAGCTCGTGCGCGGCCTGCTTGAGGGCAAGCAGCGCGGAGCGCCCGAGGGACGTAAGGTCGCACGACAGCCCGGCGACCTTCGGCAGCGCCTCGGTGGCGACCTCCGCGATGATGCTCTTGATGTCCTTCAGGCGGTTCAGGGTCGTCTTCACGGTCTCGGCGTTCTTCTTCACGGCGTCGTTGTACGCCTGGACCTCGCTTGCCGCGGCATCAGTCACGTAGCCCATCTGCTCGTTGTAGTCCTTCGACGTGAGTTCGTCGATGAGCCCCTGCAGTTTCGTGGCCGCGGCCTCCACGTTCTTCGCCTCCTTCTCGATCTCGGCAAGCTGCGCGGCGTAGTCGGTGAGCGCGATCTGCACCTCGCCCTCCGCGCGGCGCTGACCCTTGTATGTCGACGGCTTCGGCGTGAATCCGTATGCGCCGACGTAGTAGCTCGCGTAGAAGGCGGCGTTGGACCATGCCGCCACGGAGAAGTCGTAGTCGACCTTTCCGTCGAGATGGTCCGCGCCCGTGTCGATGATTGTAACGGGGAGCGTGAGGTAGTTGGTCGCGGACGAAATGCCGCCGTACGCCAGGTACGGGTCGATGAAGGCCGCAACCTGCGGCATGTATTGCTGGTAGAGCGTTATCGCCCCAACAACGACGTTGCCGAGTATGCCGTAGTCAGCCTCGAGGCGCTCGGCATCGGACGTGAACGTGCCGACGCAGTTTGTCGCGATCAGCCTATAGTCGTTCACAAGGACGTCGTAGTAGCGCCCGAACTCGTGCCCCGACTTGTCGAGGTCGTACGTCTCGATGTAGTTGTAGTGGTAGAGGTCCGGGCCCGCATAGCCCTGGGGGTAGAGCTTCCCGACGCCTATGTCGTCGGCGTACGGATAGCCGTATATCTCCTTGAGGCGGCGGTCGATCGCGGCCTCCTCGTCGGACACCATCTTGTCGAACTCCGCGCTCTCGTTCTGGTCGCGCAGCGCGTTCGCGTCCTTCTTCGCCCTGTCGAAGATGGACTTCGCAGTCTTCACGGCCTTCTCCGCGCGCTCGTATATCTGCTCGAAGTGCGTCTTGCCCGCGTCGATCTCGGCGGGCGAGATGTCGAACGGGATCGCGCCGTCGGCGAGTCCGAGCGGGTTGAGGCCGATGTCGGCGTAGTCGGCCGTGGACTGGATCGACTTGGCGGCGGCGGCGATGCTCCCGAGCTCGTAGGTCGACTCGCGGTCGAGCATCTTCACGAGCGTGCGGTCCTCTCCCTCGCGCGTCGGCAGGAGCGCATTGACCGCGAGCCAGTCGTAGTACGCGCCGAGATGTCCGCGCGTCGCCCATTCGTCAGTGCCCCACGAGCGCCATTCGCTTTCATCCTCCGCCTCCATCCACGGGTCCTCGATTCCGGCCATGTAGTTCTGGCGGTAGGTGTCGGCCACGATCTTCGCGGCAGTCTTCGCCTTCGCCTGCGCGGCGAGCGCGAAGCGCTTCTCGTGGAAGTAGCTCATCGTGATGTCGACCGTGCCGGCAAGTATGGACTCGATCTGCGGATACCATCCGAACGACGGATGCCTGAGAAGCGAGTAGTAGCCCTTGACGGCGGACAGGTAGTGCCCGTACGCATCGCCGTGGCCCTGAGGATAGAGCCTCTGCGCATCGTACACGTCGATCGTCCCGTCCGGATTCGACGGGTCGTCCGCAGTCGCCGGGCCGGCGATGTCCTTGATGCCGTAGTTGAGCGTGTAGGCGACGTGCCCGCCCATTATGTCGTGCGTGAAGTTCCACTGCAGGCGGTTGTAGTACGGGTAAGCCCAGGGCTCCACGTCCTCCTCCCACGCGCGCTCGTACTGCATCGAGAGGTCGCGCCCGCGCAGCAGCGCAAGCTCCTCGTCGAGCAGGTTCTCGCACTGGTTCTGGAACGGGAACACGGACGACTCCGCGCCGTCGTCAACGGGCGAGTCCGCGCCGAGGTCGACCGTTGGGTTCATCGCGTCGGCGAGCGCCTCGTTGCCCAGCACCATGTAGAGCTCGGCTATGCGGCCGGCAGCCATCTGAAGGGCAAGCGCCAGCGAGCCGGTTGAGAGCTTGTCAGCGTCGATGGACAGCTTCCGCGCCTGTCTTAGGACCGTCTCGTAGATCGCGATCAGCCCGTTCCCGTCCAGCGCCTCGAGGTTGAGCGGAATGTCGCCGTTGTACGGCGCGCCCGCCTGCTGGATCATCGAGAGGTCCGTCGAGATTTCAGTGTTGTAGTAGTCCCTGATCCTCTGCTCGAACGGGTTGATCGCCTTCAAGACGCGCTTGATCCACCCTTCGGCGAGGCATGGCGTGGACCACTTGCTCCATCCGCCGCCCACGAGGGCGTATGCGTCCGTCCCGGGTTTCGCGCGGTAGCGGCACCTGATGTAGTGGTCGGAGAGCCCGAATATCCCAGCGTCCCCTACGGTGACCCAGTCTAGCATCTCGGACCCTGGCGATGTGTTGGCGAGGGCGAACCACTGGCTCTCGTCAGAGTTCCATGTGCCGTTCACGGGCTCGCAGTACCGCCACTGGAACTCCCAGTTCTCGGGCGTCCCGCCGAAGTCGGAGGTGTACTTCATGTTGACCTGCTGGTCAAGCGGGTTGTCGCTCTGGATCGGATGCAGGTATCCGCTGTACAGTTCGGGGACGACCTTGATGACGTACATCGAGACTTTTTCGCTCTTCGCCACCATGTCCTCGTTGGTGGAGTTGTTCACCACGATCGTGACGTAGCCTGCACCCTGGCCTGTCGTCGCAAGGGCGAGCGAGTCGAACGGGGTTGCGTCGTCGTCGACAACAACCGGGGCGCCGGGCATCGCGTTGACAGCGGCCGACCAGTCGGAATTGCCGCCGCCCTCCACAATTTCAGGGTTCGTCAGGACGTCCTTCGAACGCATGTCCATCACGTTGAGCCAGGCGTAGGTGTAGCTGGTCTCGCGGATGATCTTGCCGCTGAGCTCGAGTTCCCGGGTGTCGTTGTGGTCAAGGTCGTAGACGGCCATCGGATTCCACACGAAGCGGTTGCGAAGGTACGGCGGAAGGTCGTTGAACTTCGTCTTGCTCGTCTTGGCGTCGCGGTAGTTCCTCACGTCGTCCGGCAGGACCTTCAGCGAGCCGTACTGGATGCGCGTCGGGTCTATCAGCCTCACGCTGGGAAGTCCGTTCGCGGCCTTGGACTGCTCGTAGACGACCTTCGCCGAGAGCTGCCCGTCGATTGCGGGGAGCCCGTCCTTCGCGTCTATCAGCGTGTCGTTGACGTAAAGCCCCTTCACGTCGTCGGGCCACTTCACGATGAAGGTGTAGTCGACAGGAGTGTCGACGGCGTCAGAAGCGGGACGCGACGGGAAGCCTTCGTCCACATACGTCTCGTTGCAGCACCAGTCAAGCATGTACGAATCGTCTCGGCCCGCATACCCCTCCATCCATCCGACCGCCGCGCCGGGCTCCGGAGCGTCGCCGCCCGGGTAGTCGAACTGCTCCTGGTGCGGATACGAGAACTCGAACACGTAGTTGGTCGTGCCGCCGTCGTTTCCCGCCTGATGCGCCCAGTACCAGCCCTTGCGGTCCTTGAAGCACTCGCCCGAATCGGCGTAGAGAGGACCCGACACGAACTCCTGGAGATTCGCAGGCTGGAAGCGGTCGAGTGGCGATATGCTCTGGATCATGCTGCCTGCGTCGAGGAATGTGCGGAACCGGTACATGTCGTTCTCCGGCACCACGCGCAGGGCCTGCATCGCGTATCGGCCCGAGTTCGTCGGATCTGCGTACTGCACCAGCACGTACGGGAGCGACGTGAACCCCTCGCCGTCCATCGACATCTCGTTCAGGTCGCACCTGAGGGCGTAGGCCACATTGCCCACCATGAAGGCGTGCTCCTCGTTCGGATTGTAGCCATCCTGCCCGGCGTCGTTCTGCCGGTATATCCGCGCGTTCGACGGGAAGGTGCGCCCTTCGTGCGGCACGACCAGCGGCGTCCACTGCCTCACGACCCGAACGTCGGGTATGGCCGCCCCGGGGTCGAACTCGAAGCCGTACCAGCCGTGCGATGCATTGGCAGACGAGTCAATGAGCGTGCCTGCGGACAGGACGTCGTTCTCGCCGGCCTCCTGCTCGCCGAACTGGATGAGCATCTCGCCCACGGGGTCAAGGGCGGTGTATCGGTTGTCGTGTATCTGCTTGTGCGAGCGGGCCGTTCCCCAGAGGCGGAAGAGCCGCCAGTCCCCCCTGAACAGACGCAGGCCGTTCGCCTCGTCCAGGGTCTGCGACGGCGGGAATATCCGCATCTGGTCTCCGCCGACGATCCTTTCGTCCTCGCCCGCCGCGAACTTCGCCGCCGGCATGCCGTTCACGTAGTAGGTGAAAGTGCCGTCCTCCGAGCGTGCGAGGGCGATGTGGAACGCGTGCAGCGGACGGCCCGCGTCATCCTCGCCGTCGTGGAACAGGGGGACGGGCACGACGTCGAACGCCGTCTTCTTCTCGCCGTTCACCCAGAGGTTCGCGTTGATGTCTACAGCAAGCTCAAGCCGCGCATTCGCGCTCGCCGTGCCATCGGCCCCGGTCTCGTGGAACGCCAGCCACTGCACAGGCCCTGACGGATATGGATTCGAACTAAGCGGATAATAGCATCCGTAGGGGAACGCGATCCAGTTCTCGACTGTAAAGGCGTCTCCGGCGGAACCTCCCGGCACGTTCGCCACGAACACCCCGTCGACGTAGCCGGCGGGCTCGCGCAGCATGATCCGCACCACCGGCGCATACGTCTCGGTCTCCTGGTCCGCAAGGGTCCAGCCGGCGCTGCCCCTGCCGGAGGCCAGGACGATCTGCGGCGTGGCAGTGTCGTAATACACGTTCTCGTCGGGCGGGTAGATGTCGTACCGGCACGCGGAAGTCGGGAAGTAGACGGGCGTGGAAAGCGGCTCCACGTGCCCCGACCCCTCGCGCACGGATCCGTTGATGTCCGCGACCTTCGACCACCAAACCTCTATCTGGCCGATGTTCACAGGGAAGATTTGGGAGTAGAGGCTGTTCGTCGGAGCCCATGTCTCCGGATAGCGGTAGAAGTCCGGGTTGTAGGCGTTCGCCACGGGCCAGCGGTCCGGATCGTCTGTCGCGAAGTCGCGCCGGATCCACCCCGGGTAGAAGAAGCCGTCCGGCGCCCCTTCGGAGCGGAACTCGCCGTCCGGCTCGATCTCCCTCGCCAGAAACGCGC
Source organism: uncultured Verrucomicrobiota bacterium (assembly GCA_946623785.1). Taxonomy (GTDB): domain Bacteria; phylum Verrucomicrobiota; class Kiritimatiellia; order RFP12; family UBA1067; genus CAMORM01. The sequence continues at coordinate 19,880 of CAMORM010000012.1, read as the reverse complement.
TTTCGGCTCCGACGTTGGTGCTCTTGACGGACTTGACCGTCTGGAACCACACGGTCTCGCCCGCCGTGTATTTCAGGAGCGCGTATGTGGCATTGTCGGCGAAGTCTGTGTAGAACCCGCCGTTCACGATGTGGACGTGCTTCTTCGGGACCTGGTAGTCCATCGCCTCTACGCTTACCGAGCCAGGCGTGTACACCTTTGGCTCGACCGAAACCTCGCCGCCCGCATGCCCTTCGCCGTTGCGCAGGTATATCTGCGCGGTTGAGTCCTTCCACGAGGCGGAGTAGATGTCGACCTCGAAGGGCCACACCACGTCAAGCTCCTCCTTCGCGCGCCAGAAGACCTCTATCTTCCACGGGTTCGCGCTCGAGTCGCGGATCGCCCAGAGGTAGTTCTTCTGCCGGCCGCTGCCGTGCTGGTAGACGTATATCTCGTCGTTGTCGGAATCGTCGGTAAGTCCGCGCGTCACCCACGGGAACAGCTCGTTCGTGTCGAAGCTGCGCGTAAGCGGCTTGAGCTGGTCTCCGATCCCCACGTCGATCTGCGTCTGGGTGGGCTCGAGCACGTTGACGATCTCGTAGGCGAGCATCACGCGCTCGTTGAGCGCCTCGTCGAGGCGCGAGTAGACTATGAGGAATGTTCCATACGACCCCTCGAACGCCTGCAGCTCGCCGCCGCTCAGGCGCACATAGCCATTGCCGTCGCTCTGCGAATACCAGCCCGTCGTCCCGTCCGACTCGACGTACGTGCCGTCCTGCCCGCCCAGCACCTTGATCTTGTCCGTGCCGTAGAGATGGACCTTGTAGTTGCTGCCGAACTGGACCGTGGGACCGGCGTTCTGCAGCGGGCGGAAGGCGGTCTGGTCGGAGATGTACGACGGCCTCTCGTGCGTCCAGTACAGACGCACCGGGCGCTTCGTGGGCGACGCGGCGACAACGGAGTTCTCCACGTTCGTGGAACCGCCCGTGAGCCCCCACCTCACCTCGATCGGACCGGCCTGCGTCGTGATCACCTTCTTCGCGAAGTCGATCCACACGGCCCTTCCGCCAGTGTTGGAGGCAATCGCCGGCGCCTTGCCGTCCCAGCCCACCGGCGGGTCGAGCGGCTCTCCCAGGAACTTGTTCGCGCTCACCGCCGAGATCGGCGCGCCTACGGTGGAGCGAACGTTGGGCGTTTTGAACGTGTTGTAAATGGTCCTCACGAGGGCCTCCTCGGAGACCGGCCGGTAGGTTGCGCCGCCCGAAGAGTACAAATACCGGTTGGTGGTCAAGTACAAGCCCGGGCCGAGGCCGAGCTGCACGGCCGGGACCATCGACGACGTCGCGCCGGGACGGTACATCTGCACCGGGTTCCGCCAGTCGGTGCGGAGGTTGTCCGTCGGCCCGGCGGCCGCCGCGGCGAACGCCGCCGCGCACCCAGCCAGGCACAGATAAAGTCTTTTCATTGGGTTCTCCTCTCGTGGGAGTGACGCCGGAGGCGCGGGATCAGCGGTTGTCGGAGGAGATCGACCTGTGGATGCCGAGGAGATGGACCGTCAGCGTGTCTTCCTCGGAACCAGACGTGAACCTCTTGACGTACACGTACCACTTCCCGCTCACGAGCTTCGTGTAGCATTCGGCGAGCTCGCCGTTCCAGCCTCCCACCGGATCGCAGTCGAAGCCAGCGACTATCCAGTTGTAGTCCCCGTTGGACTCGATCAGGCAGCTTCTCTCCGAAACGTGGAAGTTGACCTTCTTGAGGACAAACGGCTTGACGAACCCCGTGCCGGAGTATTGCCCGTAGGTCAGAGCCCCCTTCATCTTCAGCGTCCCAGCCTCGATCGTCGTCGTACCGCTCGTCTTCATCGTGGTGGTGGTATTCGTCACGGCGAAGTTGCCGGCGCTCTTGATCACGAACGACTTTCCGCTCGGCACGGTGAAGTTGTAGCCCCCCGCCGTCGTCGAGAAGTTCATGGTGTTGTAGGCGTAGAGGTTCATGTAGTTGGCGTAGCCGTAGATATAGGGATTGGACGATGCATTGGAGGTGCCGCCGAGCGTGAGCTGCGTGGACGTGTCCTTGATGTGTCCGAACTGGAATGACGACGGCAGCGATAGCGAGCCTGTCACGGTGAGCGCGCCGTTGACCTTGAACGCGCCGATAGACTGCTCCGCGTACTCGGCGGCCTGCGCGCGGAACGCGTACGGCGCCGCGAGGAGCTGCTGGCGCGGCGATATCTCGGAGAGGGACGAGAGCGTAGCCCCGCCCGCCCCCTGGTGCGGCGTGACGCCAAGCCAGAGGTTGTTCTTTTCGGAGACCGCCGTGTCGTACCAGAGCGCCTTCCAAAGCTCGGTCGGGGTGTACGTGGTGGCGGCAGAGCCGGTCACGGTGGACTTGACGGCCTGCCCGGCGGAGTCGCCGAGCATGATGTTGAAGTATCCGCCCTTCACATAGACGGAATAGCTCGCGCCCCAGATGGCCGTGCCACCTGACGAGCTGCGGTAGAGGCGGCAGTCGAGCGTGTAGATTCCGTCCGCGTACGCCGTCCCTGTCGAGGGATTCGCAAGGTAGCCCTGGTAGTTCATCGTCTCAGGGACGAACTTAGTTATTGACGACGGCACCGCCGCAAACACGCCGGTCACTACCGATGCGGCAACCGCCGCGAACATTGACTTGACTGCTGCTTTCATTTCCTGCTCCTTCTTTTCGTTAAACTCTTAACTTCGAACTTCAAACTAACAACTAACGTCCAATGACTAGCGACTAATGAATCACTTCCGTCGTAAGCTGCGGCGTGTCGCACACCTTCGAGAGGCGGAATATCCCCCTGGTGATTATCGGCTTGCCCTGCCCGACAAGCCCGGTGACGCGCTCGGTGTAGACGCCGCCTGTAACCGTGCGGTTCCAGTTCTGCCCTGCCGCGCGCGACGGGTCTTCGTCCAGAAACTCTAGCGTCACTTCGCGCGTCACGCCCCACGACTCGTAGTCGCCGACTCCTTCATCGCCGCTCCCCTTCACGTGCGGCGTCCCGTTGCGGAACTCCACGTTGTCGTGCTGGGGGTGGAATGAGTGCACAAACGGATTCGTCTTGTCGTCATAAGCCTGGGTGAACGTAGCGGAAAGCTCAGAGCCAGGCGACATGAATTCGCCTCCCGAAAGCGCAATCGGATCCGCGAACGGGAAGTTCGCGCTCGCAGTGCGCCTGATCGTCGCGCCAGGAAACATCTCTCGGTAGAGGATGGCCGTGTCGCGGTCCGTGAGGAGGTCGGAATGGTCGGCATCCGCAGACCTCTTGGCGGTGAACACCTGCTTGAGTATCTTGGCCGTGCCGTTGTCGTCCACGTGGAGGATGAGCCGGAACTGGAACGCATGCGGCGCGGCAAGCAGCGCCTCCGGGTCCCACTCCGGCGTTGACGAGCCGAGCATCTTCGCGCGGTTCACCTGGCCGAGGACTACTGTTCCGACCCACAGCCCCGCCGCGGACGCGCGCGTGTTCGCGGCAAGCGATCCGGAGGCGAATGCGCCCACGCGGCAGAGGCACGTCCCGTCCGGGCGAAGCTCGCCGTCGAGCGTGGACCCCTTGTCCGAGACGACGAGAATGCTCATGTAGTCGCCGGACGACGCAGGCATGTGGTCTGCGTCCGGCCTTACGCGAAGCTCAAGCGTGGCGCCCGCCGCGAGGTTCGTGGCGAACGGGAAGGTCATCGGCACGAAGACGCGCTTGGCGTATCCGTCCGACCACTCGACCGTCTCGCGCAGAAGCGAGACGTCGCCCGCGCAAGTCCCGCGCCCGGTGGGCGGGGGAAGGGAGGAACTGCGCTCGATCCTGAGGACGCGGTCCTTCGACGAGACGTTCTTCACTGTGAGCGTCCGCACCGCAGTCGCGTCGGCGGTCCACTCGAGCGTCTTCGCCGACCCGCCGATGCCGACGCTGAACGGGCCGGAATAGGATGCAGTGCCGCTCCCCGACGTCTCGAGCCAAAGCGCCTTGGACGCGTCCGACGCCTTTGCGCTGTTCGCGAGGCGCAGGCGGTCGCCGGCAGAAGTGACACCGTACCATGAAACGACTCCGGCCGGGCACGGCTCGAAGTACTCGAAGTAGGTTGGCGCGTTGGCGCCGGCGAGGTTGGGCGCATTGACGCCCACGAGGTTGTACTCGCCAAGGTAGATCGTGCCCTTTGGAAGCGCAGGCGTGCCCACTACGTCTAGCGTCACGGCGCCAGAGGCCTTAACGAGGTACCGCTGGTCGCCTATCACGCGCGAGAACGTGTTCGCCTCTCCGGTGGAGCCCCTGTACCAGTTGCAGGTGTCCGCCACGGCCGCGCCCGTGCCGTCGTCGAGGCGGTCGCGGTTCCACCACGTCACCTCCTCTATCCTGGCGTCGGAAAAGACGACCTCGCACCTCGCGTCCGCCGGGTAGACCTTCAAGTGCACGGCGTTCCACCCCGCCGAAAGCGCGATCCTCTGCGTCATCCACTGCGCCCTTGCCAGATGTGGAAACGCCAGCGCGACGAGCGAAACCGCCGCCAGCCTCATTACATGTCTCACGTCAACTCCTTTCATAGACCGCTGATTACGATGATTTGCGGGAACATGACGGCATAGACCGCCATAAGCGCATAGCCAACAAGGATCGCCCATAGGATGCGGTCAGAATAGAGGACCTTCTCGGGACGCCCGACGTCGGCATGGCGGTACACGAGAACGAGGTACCTGACTATCCCAGCCGCGACAAACACTCCCGTCCAGACAAGCAGCGGGAACCTGGCGCCCATTTCGGAAAGAAGCGTGTAGCAGAGATATACGCCAACCGTAGAAAGCGCCGAGAGGAACATCAGCACGTCGATGACGCGCAGGTGGTACCCGGCAAGCGCCTCGCGGAACTCGCCGTTGCGGGTCTCGCCCGCCGTTTCGCTAAGGGCCTTTTCGTGGCGTCTCTTCGCGAGCGCAAGGAAAAGCGAGAGCGCGAACGTGCACGCGAGAAGCCACGGCGATATGCGCGCGTTGATAACGGCCGCGCCGGCAACCGCGCGCAGGACGAATCCTGCCGCGATGATCACGACGTCCACGTACGGCAGCCTCTTGAGCAGGCCAGTGTAGAAGCACTGCAGGAGCGAATACGCGAGGATCGTTCCGAACGCCGCCATGCGGTCCGGGTGGCGCATCACCGACACGGACGGCACCACCATGCCGAGTCCGAACAGCATGAGCGCCGCGCGAACCGCCGCCTCCTTCGATATCAGCCCTGCCGCAATCGGGCGGAACCTCTTCTGCGGGTGCGCGCGGTCCGCGTCGCAGTCGCACACGTCGTTGTAGAGGTAGAACGAAGAGCACACCAGGCAGAACGACGCCGCCATCCCGGCCGCGAGCAGCATTCCGCGGAAGCCGCGTATCGCGTCGGGCTGCGTCATGTCGCCAAACGCGAAGAACCACGCCATCAGCACGAAGGCGTTCTTGGGCCACTGGTTGACCCGCATTGCCCTCAGCCAAGTCTTAAGCACTTTCCGAACCTCATCTTGAACACGAGCTTCAGCGTCTCGGCGGCGATCGAACCGGTAATCTTCGACTTGCCCGCCCGGCGCTCCGCGAACGTAATCGGGATCTCCACGATCCTGAGCCCCATGCGCGACATCCTGAAGTTCATCTCCATCTGGAACGAGTAGCCGAACGACTTGACGCACGAGAAGTCGCCAAGCGCCTCGAGCGCGGAGCGGCGGAAGCACTTGAACCCGCCAGTCGGGTCCTTCACGGGAACGCCGAGAACCATCCTGATGAAAATCCCGCCGCAGCGCGATATGAGCCAGCGCCTGAACGGCCAGCCAACGCACCTGCCGCCCTTCACATAGCGCGACCCGACGACGACGTCGGCGTTCTCGGCGGCCTCGAGCATCCTCCTGATGTCGGCCGGATCGTGCGAGAAGTCGCAGTCCATCTCGACTACGCGCTCCGCCCCCATCTCGAGCGCCTTGGCGAAGCCAGCAACGTATGCGCGGCCGAGTCCCTCCTTCTTCTCGCGGTGCAGCACCTTGACGCGCGGCTCCCTGGCCGCGATGCCGTCGAGAATCTCGCCAGTGCCGTCCGGGGAATTGTCGTCCACGAAAAGGACCCCGCCGTCCTCAGGGAGGTTGGCAAGGGCGGCCTCAGCCATGGCGGAGGCGTTCTCCTTCTCGTTGTACGTCGGTATTACCGCTACGACCCTCATCATGAATCCCCTGCCGACGGCGCCTGGTGCGTCAGCGGCTCATTATGTCCTCGTGGACGTTCTTCGGGACGAGCGCAAACTCGTCAGGCTCCATCGAATACGATGCGCGCCCCTTGGTAAGCGAGCGTATCGCCGTGGAGTAGCCGAACATCTGCGCCATCGGCACGCGCGCATGCACGATCTGCATGTCTCCGCGCTGCTCCATGTCGAGGACGTTGCCGCGCCGGGCGTTGAGGTCACCTAGGACTTCCCCCACCGACTCTGGCGGGGTCGTTATCTCGAGCTTCATGATCGGCTCGAGGAACTCGGGCGCGGCTCCCATGGCGGCTTCGCGGAACCCCATCACGGCCGCACCGCGGAGCGCGATCTCGTCCGAGATCTCGGGGTCCACCAGCTCCACCTTGACGGCCGTGGCCTGGATGTCCACCATCTGGAACCTCGCAAGGACGCCGGTGGAGATTCCGTCCAGAAGCCCCTGCTCGATGCAGTCCGCCGTCTTCGGGTCGAAGAGCGCGTTCTTCACGTCGCGCGAGACGGCAGCCTTCACGCCCGCGCCGCGCTCGAGCGGCTGCACCTCTATCGTCATGGTCGCGGCGTGGCGCTTCCCGCCAAGCTCGCGGTCGAAGGTGTAGGAGATTGTGGCGGGCTTCGTAACCGTCTCCACATACGAGACCATCGGCTTCCCGACGTTCGCCGCGCACTTGAACTCGCGGCGAAGGCGGTCGACGAGAATCTCGAGGTGGAGCTCGCCCATCCCGGAGAGGATCGTCTGCCCGGTCTCCTCGTCCTCGCGCACCTGGCAAGTCGGGTCCTCCGCGGCGAGCGCCTGCATTGACTCGACGAGCTTGTCCTTGTCGGCGGAGCTCTTCGGCTCGATCGCCATGAACATCACGGGCTGCGGGGCGACGATGCGCTCGAGGTAGCACGGCTTCATCTCCGCGCAGAGCGTGTCGCCCGTCGTAGCCTCCTTGAGCCCCACTATCGCGCCGATGTCGCCGGCGGAAAGCTCGTCGACCTCCGTGCGGTCGTCCGCGAAGAGGCGCACGAGCTTCATCACGCGCTCGCGCTTCCTGGTGCGCGGGTTGAACGCGTTCGCGCCCTTCTTGAGCACGCCGCCGTACACGCGAACGAAGAAGAGCCGCCCCACGTATGGGTCCGTGGCGATCTTGAACACGAGCGCGGTGAGGAGCTCCTTCGGGTCGTGGCGGCGCTCCACCTTTTCGCCGCTCTTGAGGTCGGTGGCTGCGACAGCGGGGCGGTCCGTTGGCGCGGGGAGGTACCATGCAACGGCGTCCAGGAGCGGCTGGATGCCCTTGTCCTTGAACGCCGTGCCGCAGAGGACCGGCACGAACGCGCCGGCAACCGTCTGGCGGCGTATCGCGCCCTTCAGCTCCTCCGCCGTGAGGTCGCCTTTCTCGAGGTACGCCTCCATGACTCCGTCGTCTATGTCCGCGATCTTCTCGCACAGCTCGGCGCGCGCAAGCTCGGCGTCGTCCTTGAGGTCCGCCGGGATCTCGCCCTCGGTGAAGACCTTGCCCTCGCTGGCGTCGTCGAAAACGACGCCCTTCATCTCCACGAGGTCGACTATCCCCTTGAATCCGTCTTCCTTGCCTATGGGCAGCTGGATCGGGCACGCCGGCGCGTGGAGCTTTTCGCGTAGCTCGTCCACAACGCGTCCGAAGTCCGCGCCCATGCGGTCCATCTTGTTGACGAACGCGACGCGCGGCACGTTGTACCTGTCGGCCTGGCGCCACACCGTCTCGGACTGCGGCTGCACGCCGCCGACGGCGCAGAACACGCACACGGCGCCGTCGAGCACGCGCAGCGAACGCTCGACCTCCATCGTGAAGTCAACGTGTCCAGGGGTGTCGATGATGTTTATCGAGTGGCCCTTCCACTCGCAGGTGATCGCGGCGGACTGGATCGTGATGCCGCGCTCCTTCTCCTGCACCATGAAGTCGGTCACCGTGGCGCCTTCGTGCACCTCGCCGGTCTTGTGGATCTTCCCGGTGTAGAAGAGTATGCGCTCGGTTGTCGTGGTCTTGCCGGCGTCGATGTGCGCGACAATCCCGATGTTGCGCACCTTGGATAAGCTGTTGTCGTCCATAGGGCGTGTATTATACCAAAAACGGAGGCGTGCGGGAATGCACGCCTCCATTTTCATTGTCCTGCGCTTCCGCGCGGAATTACCAGCGGGTGTCGCGACGCTCGCCGTAGCCGCCGCGGTCGCGGCGGTCGCCGTAGCCGCCGCGACGCTGTTCGCGGGGCTTGGGCTGGGACTCGTTCACGCGGATCGGACGCCCATCCAGCTCCTTGCCGTTGAGCGCGTCGATCGCGGCCTGCGCCTGTTCGCGGTCCGGCATCTCGACGAAGCCGAAACCCTTCGAGCGACCGGTCATGCGATCGGTCACAACGCGAGCGGAGGTAACCTCGCCAAACGCCGCAAACGCGGCCTTGAGACCATCATCAGTGGTGGCGTAAGCCAGGTTACCACAGTAGATATCCATCTTCTTGAACCCTTCTTGTACTAAGCCATGACTTTGTTTCATCCCCGCTTAACCTCATGGCAGTTCCGCGAAGCGACGAGCCGCTTAAGGCGAGCCATCGCCCTTTCCACGATTCATCGCTGCGTATGATACCCTCTTTCCATTCGCATGGCAAGCGAGAAATTGAATTTGTTGAAATTCCCGCGGGCGCCCGCGCGCGCTAGATTCTCCCGACCGACCAGAGCACCGCGCCGGCGTTGTGCAGTCCGTGCAGGACCATCGCCGCAACGAGGAACGGCATCGCGCGCGACTTCTCGAATTCCCCGAGCCGCGCCTTCGCCTCCCTCCACCCGCGCGCAAGGCCGACCGACGCGATCGACGTGCACAGGATGTGCACCGAGGTGCACACGATGAGCCGGTAGAGGATGATTCCGGAAGTGAGCCTGTCCTCGGGAATGTAGACGAAGATGTAATAGGACTGACGTTTCCCATGAAAGTCACTTCCTCTTTCCGCCCGCAAGCGTCTCGGCGCAGTTGAGGTAGTAGGCGCGAATGCGCTCGTACGCGTTTATGATGTCGAGCTCTCCAAGCACTCGGACGGAGGAGCCCGGATCCTCCTGGCCCACGCGCCCGAGCTGCTGCCTGCGGCAGTCGCGGATGAACGAATGCAGGCCCGAGGAGCGCCTCTGCAGCGCCTCCAGGTCGAACGGGATGCGCGGGGAGCGGATCAGCTCGGTGACGTCGGCGGCGAACGCCGCGATTTTGTCGTGGACCTCAAGCAGAAGCGCGATCGACTGCTCCGACATCGTCTGCCCCTGCTTCCTCAGGCGCTTCACGACCTTGAGGACGGTCGCGCACTCGTCCGACACGGACTCAAGCTCGTCAGTGAGCCTCAGAAGGCGCTGCGCGCGCTCCGCTACTTCGCGAGGGAGGCGCTTCGACATGATGCTCCCGAGGAACTCCGTGATCTCCTTCTGGACGTTGTCGAGAATGTCCTCGCGGTGGATGATGTGCTTTTCTGGCTCGTCGTCGTGCTGGGTCTCGCCCGCTATGACCTTTCTCGCGCAGCCGAGCAGGTCGATGTTCGAGTCCTTCATGAAGTCGACCTCCAGCAGGGCCTGGTCGCACGCGATGACGGGCGAGATCATCACCCCGAAGTGAAGCGCCGAGAGATGCGGCTTCTCGTTCTCCGGCTGCGGCACGAGCTTTTCCACCAGGCGGCAGAACGGCCGCACCAGCGGGAAGAAGATGATTCCGCGGCAGATCGCGAACACTGTGTCCGTCACGGCGATCGGGGCCATCATGTGCGTGAACGCGCGTATCTCGTGGCCCGACACCACGGTCGTCTCGGCCACATTCCAGTTTGGGAAGAGCGCCTGCCCGAGCTTCACGAAAAGCGGGAACAGCCAGATGAGCGCCACCGAGCCGAGGAGGTTCGAGAGCGTATGGGCGAGCGCAGTGCGGCGGGAGTCCGCCGTTCCGCCGATCGCCGCGATCCAGCCAGTGGCCGTCGTGCCCACGTTCGCGCCGAACAGCACCGCTATCGCCACGTCGTACGTTATCAGCCCCTGCGTGGCAAGAGCCATCGCGATGGCGATCGTCGCCGCGGAGGACTGGATCACCGCCGTGATCAGCATGGCTACTGACGCGACGGCGAAGACGCCAAGATAGCTGTCGGCCGAAAGGCGAGTGAACGCCGCGGCAACGTCGGCGTTCTCGCGGATCGGAGAGACGCCCTTCGACATGAAGTAGAGCCCCAGGAAGACAAGCCCCAGCCCGATGACAGTGAGGCCGAAGTTGTGGACCCTCTCGCCGCGGAGGAAGAAGTAGAGCATGCCTCCGAGCCCGAGCCCCACGAAGCCGAGAAGCTGCGGATCAGGCGCGTACGCGATGATCCAGATCGTCGCCGTGGTGCCGATGTTCGCGCCGATCAGGACGGCGAACGCCTGCGGAAGCGTCATGAGCGCGGTCGAGACGAAACCGACGAGCATCACAGTGATGATGGACGAGGACTGCACGATCATCGTGGAGACGATGCCAGAGCCGATCCCGACGATGCGGTGGCTGGTCGCCTTCGACATGAACTTTCTCAGTCCCCCTCCCGCAGTCGCCTGGAGGCCCTCGGAAAGATGCTTCATCCCGAGCAGGAAAATGCCAAGACCGCCTGCGATCGTGACGAGGGCTAGCAGAATGTCTTTCATAGGTGGACGCTATTGTACCAAAAACGCCGCCGGACTGGAAGTGCCGTCGGCGTCAGGCGCTGCCGCGGCCCGTGGCCATCTCGCGGAGCTTGATGAGCCAGATGCACAGTTCGTAGAGGAACACCATCGGCAGGGCCATGAGAATCTGGCTCATCGGGTCTGGCGGAGTCAGCACCATGCCGAGGAAGAAGATGACCACGATCGCGAGCCGGCGGTAGTGGCGGAGCGTGGAGGACGATATCACCCCGATCCAGCCAAGCACGAACACGAGAAGCGGCAGCTGGAGCGCTATGCCGAACGCGAGAATCGTCTTCAGGACTATGCGTATGTAGCCGTCCGCCTTGACCGTGTACACCGGAAGGTTCACCCAGTCGGCGAACGACAGGAACACCTTCACCACCACGGGGAGCGTCTTCGCGTAGGCCATCCAGGCGCCCACGGCGAAAAACGCCGTGCCCGCGCCGAGGCAGAAGAGTATCGAGTTCTTCTCGCGGCGCGTCAGCGCGGGGAACACGAACTTGAGGAGGTAGAACATCAGGAACGGGAACGAGAGCGCCGTGCCGCCCCATAGCGCTATCATGATTATCGCGTCGAATCCCGACGTAAGGTCGAGGCCCTCGATGGACACATGCCTCACCGGCTCGTGCTGGGCCTGCTTCGCGTCTTCGCCGCCATTCCCCGCTTCCGCGCCCTTCGCCCCCGGGTCGCGCGGTATCTCGCGCCCGCACACGCCGCAAAAGTTCGGGATGTCCGGCTCCACGTACTTCGCCTCGCAGTAGGCGCACGTGGCCTTGCGCGGAACGGGCTTGTCCTTCGCCTCCGGATTGAGGAGAGCCCCGCAGTCGAGGCAGTAGTTGACCTTTTCCGACACCGCATATGGGCGGTTGCACTTAGGGCAGGAGATCGGACGCGCCATCGAAATGCCGGCGCACGTCTCGGCAGGCCCGAATATCCACTTGTTGATCTGCGGCGAGAACACGCCCGCGACTATCACGCACAGTACCCACGAAGCCGCCATCCCGAGCACGCTGTCGCGCAGCGCGCAGAGGTGCTCCATGAAAGGCCGCGGCGGGTCGTTGCGCTCGTCGGGATCGCTCACTTCTTCTCCTCCTCCGCGGCCGGTTCGTCCGGCTCGGCGGGCGAATCTACCGCCTGCACGTCGGGCGGGGGGTCGAACTCGCTGTCGGGGACTGGCGATTCGGACGGCTCCGCGGAAGAGTCCGTGTCCGCGTAGGCCTCGGGCGAGTCCGTGCCTTCCGCAGGCGGCACGTCGATATACGTGTCGGAAGGCGGTGCGTCCGGAGGCGGAGGAGGCGGTGGCTCGGGATCGGCGACCTTGGTGGATGGCTTGGGGTCCTCCACGTCCATCGTCATCAGCTGACGCTTGAATTCGTCGGCCGCGCGCCTTAGGGAAGCCATGACGGATCCCATCTTGCGCGCGGCCGCCGGGAGGTTCTTCGGCCCAACCACGATGAGCACGACGGCGAACAGAACGAGAAGTTCCGCGGGGCCGACAGCGTCAAACCCGATGAATGCGAAGAACCCGAACGAGGTCATTTGCAGAAAGCGGCGCAGCCCAAGGCCGCAGGACGCGCTTTACTTCGTCTCGAACAGCTCGAAATCGGCGCGGCGGTTCTTGGACCAAACGGCCTCGCCGGAACCCGTCACGGCAGGCTTCTCCTCGCCGTAGGACTTCGTCTGCATGCGGTTCGCGCTGACGCCGAGGCGCTCGAGGTAGTCGCGCACTATGATCGCGCGGTTCTCGCCGAGGGAGAGGTTGTACTCGTTCGAGCCGCGCTCGTCGCAGTTGCCGGCGACAATCACGACGTGTGTCGGGTTTGCGGCGAGGTCCTTCGCGACATCCTCGATCTTGGCGATTTCGCCGCTGGGGATGGTCGTGGAGTCGAAGCCGAAGTAGACGGGTGCGAAGTCCGCGCCGTCGACAGGCTTCATGTTGGGGTTCTGGTCGAACGGAGTCCCGTTTTCGAGCGCGCTCGCGAGCGTGCCGTCGTCAACAGCGCCGGCAGGGCCGACAATGGTGTCGACGTTCGGCTCCTCTTCCTGACCGCCTGCGACATCAACAGACTCAGCACCGCCGGCTCCTGCGCCATCGGCGCCAGCACCGGCCTTGTTGTAGCGGCAGCCGGTCGCGGCGGCGGCGAGAGCGGCGGCTATGGAAACGGCGAACAGTTTTTCGAGCTTCATTGTTTCTTCTCCTGAAAAGTTTTTTATATGCGTAGAATACCGAACCCGCGCCGAAAACGCAAGCGAGAAAAGAAAAATGTTTCCCGGGCGGCTTCCAGGGCGCGGGGCAGAGTTCAGCGGGCCTCGAACGGGCCGAGCGGGAGCGACGCCTCGTTGTAGAGCGTGCCGGCCGTCTTGCTCTTGCCCATGTAGCGGACCTTGACCGGCTCGGCGACCTTGTCGCTCGAAAGGACTATTACGGGCCCGTCGATGTAGTCGGTGTCGCCCACCTTGCCGTCCTTGCCCTTCCCCTGCCGGTAGTTCACGACCTTCGCCGGCTGCCAGGTGCCGTCCGCCCCGGCAAGCTCGAACGCCGGCTCGCGTGTGCGGTCGGGCGCGTAGACGTACCAGTTCTTGACGTTGGCGAACTCAACGGTCGCCTTGCCGTCCGCGAACGAGACGGACTTTACGACGGGCGAGTCGTCCTGCGGGATCGCGAAGCCGTAGTCGCGCTTGAGCGCGTGCACCACGAGGCGCTTGGCGACGATCTCCTTGTCGTTCGGGTGGATGTCGAAGAAGTTGCCGACGTCGGCGGTGACGGCGAGCGCCGCGTTCTTCTCCTCGGCGCAGAACTTCGTCTGGGCCATGCAGATGCCGAGCCAGTTGTTGCTGAAAGGGGCGAGCTGGGCGAGGTAGAGCTTGAGGTCCGGGTTCGCGAATTCGCGCCTCCATCCTTCGTAGAGCGCATGGAGCTTGGCGCAGTAGAGCCGCGATTCACCCCCGTTGTGGCAGCCCTGGTACCAGATGAAGCCGCGCATCGCCATCGGCGCGAACGGGGCGACCATTCCGTTGTAGAGCACGGTCGGCTGCTGGTTCGCGCCGATGATCGGCCCCTTCTTGTCCTCGGACTTCCAGTCCTTCTTCACCGGATAGTCCGCCGTCGCCTTGATGGACGCGTCGCAGCCCTCGTATCCGCTCCGCGGGGTCCAGGCGTCGATGTTCGTCCCGCCCCAGCTCGCGTCGAGGATTCCGATCGGCACGTCAAGCGCGAGGTAGAGCTCGCGGGCGTAGTAGAACGCGACGGCCGAAAGCTCCGTGCCGCGTCCGCCCATGCCGCCGCGATAGAAGAGCTGGAGGTCCTCAGGCGTGAACTTGCACCACTTCGCCGAGACCTCGACGGGCGTCGCGGACCACTTGTGCGGACTCTTCACGTAGCGGACGCACGGCAGGCGCGTCATCGTCGTCATGAGCCCGCCCTTCATGTCGCGGTAGCGGGTGCTCCAACCCCAGATCGGGCACTCCATGTTGCTCTGGCCCGACGCGAACCACACTTCGCCCACGAGAACGTCGTTTACGGCGGCCGATTCGCCGCCGGAAACGGACACCTTCATCGTGCGGCTCTCCTTCGACGCCTCCATCGGGTCAAGCTCGACCTTCCACGCGCCGTCCTGCCCGACCGCACCCGTCTTCGTCTGGCCGGCGAACTCCACAGTGACAGTGCCGCCGGCCTTGTCCGACTTGCCCCACACCGGGACCTTCATCCCGCGCTGCAGGACGGCGCCGTCGGTAAACGGGGCACCCATCTTGATCTCCGCAAGAAGCTGCGCCGAAGCCAATGCCACGGATGCGGCAAGCGCAACCGCGCCGGCGCGACGACTCGCATGGACGAACTGTTCCTTCATTTCCGTTTCCTTCCTTGTTTGTTTCGCTAAAATCGCAGAAGCGGCGGCGATATGCGCACCGCCTTCGCCTCGAACGCGCGCTTGAGCGCCGCCACGGAGAATTCGTCGATCTCCGCCTCGCTCCACACGAGCGCCACGTCGTCGAGGTTGTGCGCGTCGGAACTGCGCGTCACGGCGTATCCCGCCGCCTTCGGGAGCCACGCCTCGGCGGACGCGGTGCGCGAGAACTCCACGGCGTCGTACTTCGCGTCCTCCGGTATGCAGCCGAGCTGCGAGAACACGGAGAACGCGGTGCGGTCGATGTGCGCGGCGATGAAGACCCCGCCGAGCTCGTGGCATTTCGCGCCAGCCTCGGGAATCGTCCTGCGGCAGCCCATCGCGAGTATCCGCCACTCCATTTCGACGATGTCGTCGTCCCACGTAACGACCGGCTGGTCGCCGAACGTGTCCGGGTCGTTGACGCGTTTCGGCATCGCGGCGTAGACGAAGTCCGTCATCGCCATGGCCTGCTCCACGGTGTCGAAGAGGCACAGGTTGTGGACTTCCTCCGCGGTGCAGACCTCCATCCCGTAGAGACACTTGAGCCCGGCCCTCCTTGCGCACTCGGCAATGGCCTCGCAGTTGCGCGCGGACTGGTGGTCGGTGAGCGCAATGCCGCCCATGCCCGCCGCGATGGCCTTATTCACGATCTCGGACGGACTCATCTCGAGGTTCGCGCACGGCGAGAGGCACGAGTGTATGTGGAGGTCGAACTTCATTTTTCCGGCGCAATGGAGAGGTCGGAGGGAATGTGCCAGTCGCTGGGGCCGAAATAGACGTCGGCGAACACCTTGACTCCGTCCGGCGCGCAGTTGCGCTTGAAGGCCTGCGTCACTATGCGGCGGCGAAACACGGCGAGCCACTTTCCGATCGCCTCGGCGCCGTACTTCGCGCCGAACTTCCGGAACGCCGCGGCGAACACCTCGGCGCTTGCGCGGTTCCTGCCGATGATCTCCTGCATGAAGAAGTCGTGGAGCTCGTAGGGCCCGAGCTTCTCTTCCGTCTTCTGGACGATCTCGCCGTTCCTCCCCGGCACGAGTTCCGGGCTCACGGGCGTGGCTAGTATGTCCTCGATGGCGCGGGCGGCCTTGCGCCCGCGACCCCATTCGCCGCACCACCAGTCGCAGACTTCGCGGACGACCGTCTTCGGCACGCCGGCGTTCACGCCGAACATGCTCATGTGGTCGCCGTTGAAGGTGCACCAGCCGAGCGCGATCTCGCTCATGTCGCCCGTGCCGATCACGATGCCGCCGAGCATGTTGGCCTTGTCCATGAGGATCATGGTGCGCATGCGCGCCTGCGCGTTCTCGAACACGACGTCGGGCGTCTTGCCGTCGTGCCCGATGTCCTTGAGGTGCTGGCGGCACGCCTTCGCGATCGAAATGGCCTCGATGCGCAGCCCGAGCCCCTCCGCGAGGAGCTCTGCGTTGCCCCTGGTGCGTCCGGACGTGCCGAACCCAGGCATCGTGTAGACGCGGATGCCGGACTTCGGCAGTCCGAGCCGCTCGAACGCGGCGTATGTGACTAGCAGCGCGAGAGCGCTGTCGAGCCCGCCGGACAGACCCACCACCGCGCAGCGGCACCTGATGGCGTCGAGCCTCGCCGCAAGCCCGGCCACCTGGATGGCGAACACCCTGTCTGGCTTGCCGAGGAACGGAAGCGGGAGCGTGCGCGGCAGAACCGCCGGAGCCTTGACTCGCCCCTCCCTTAGCGCGCGCCTGAAATCAGGATGCACTGATATCGAACCATAGTCGGCCTTCATAGAACCTCTCCTTTGCCTTTCCGTAATTTTACCACAACCCCCGCCCGCATGAAAGCCCGATGTTCATCCGGCGGCGGCAGAAAGCCACATTTTCAGGAAAGCCAAAAATGATGCCACGGATGCGACAAGAGCCGAACTCACTTGTCCAGCACTATGCCCATCGCCGCGGCCTTGTCCGAGTTGGCACGGACGAAGTTCTCAAAGCGTTCCCTGGAAAGCGGATGGTTGTTGCCGGCGTCCGTCTGACCGTCAGACTGCATCGCGACGGCGTAGTGCCAGAAAAGCGTCCCGGCGAAGATGTACTCTCCGAACGGGCAGGCGCTGATGACTGACGACGCGAACGAATCCGCCTCGCGCTCCTGGTTGCGGTCTATTTCAAGATTCTGCTTCTCGGAAAACGCGAGGAGATGCCCAAGCGCCTGGTGCCCGCATTCGTGTGCCAGGACGCTCACTATAGTGCCGGAGGAATACGACAAGGCCCTCTGCCGGATGGACGCGTCGGCAATCGCCTCTGCGAGCCCGTTCTCGGCGATGAACTTCTTGCATTCGTCTTCGTTGCAGCGACCGCAAAATGAACGTGGCATCGCCGCGACGAACCGCTTCAGCATGTCCTTGTGCCCTGCATCCTGAAGAGCGGCCGCGAGGCCCACGAGCCGCGCATATCTGGCCGCTCCGCCCATGAAGACTATGTGGAAGGCCAGCCCCTTCTCGCCACCGTCATTTTCCACGACCCGCCGTCCCGAATAGGCGTTTACGACATCGTTCGTTGCAACGTATACGAACGCCGTGCTCTTGAGCCTTTCGCGGTACTGCAGATTCTCCGCCACAAACGGAGCATTCACCACATATCCGTACAGCTGTTCCACCTCCGCCGCCGACGGAGTAAGATACGCGGCAACCTGCTCCTCGGCGACAGCTGGCCGCTCTCCCACGCGCACCTGCTTTTCCTCCTGACCGTTGCCCGCCCCTGCGTCTTGGCCTCCCGATGGCGCCCCATCCCGCCGCAAGGCCCACCATACGCCGGCGGCCACGGCAAGCGCAACAAGGACAACCACGACCCACAGCAAACCGCCGCCACGCTTTGGGGGTTGTCTCACGTCGGACGGCGCTTGAGTTTCATGCCCCGTCATCTCCTCACTGGAAAACGTGTACTTCGCCGCCATGACTCATTTCCTCTCTATGGTTTTTAGAAATCATTGTCGACATACATCTCCCATGCCGCTATTGTACCAAAAAGCCGTCAGAATTGAATAGCGGAAGTTTTGGTTTTTTGGGAAACGGGAATTCGTTGTCGGGAATTCGTTGCCGGGAATCGGTAGGGCGGCATGACCCCATGCCGCCGCAATCACCGGAAACCGGCCCGCAAATTTTGCGGTCAAACGTACAAACTCACCCCAGACCTTGTATGAAGACCCTATGGGGAGCCGCCGTCCCGGCGGCTCCCCATATTTCTACACCAAGCGGCGAGGATGGACACCGATGTAGCAACGGCGTCATCGCCGTTGCGCGACGGCGAGACGCCGTCGCTACATCACGCGAACCCGCGCTCGACCTCTTGCGACCTTGCTTTGCAAGGCTCCTCGCTGTGCTCGTCGGGCAACCTGACGCCTTCGGCGCAGGCGAATCCCGGGCGGGCCGCCTCTCCTCCGCTCGCGCTGTCGCTCCGCTCGGCTCTCGGGCTTCGCCCTCGGCTATCCCCTCGCGTTGCTCGGCCCTCACTTCGTTCGGCGGTTATCTTCATTCGCGCGGTCCTGCGGAGCAGCAGAGGCGGAAGCCGTAGAGGTCGTAGCGGTAGCCGGGGATGTCCCTGTAGCGGTGCGCGGAGCGGCAGTCCCGCGCGCTGAAGTTCCAGCCGCCGCCGCGCAAGACACGGTAGCCGCCCGATGCTGTATTACAAGGATCATCCGTAGGGCATTTTGAGTAATAATTCTCATCATACAGATCCTGGCACCACTCCCACACATTGCCGCTCATGCCTACGATACCAAGCTCGTTGCCGACGCCCTTTTCTCGTACGGAATGTGTTCTGCATTTGTTCGTCCCAAGGGCTTCAAACTCCCATTCACTATCAGAAAGCCTCTTCGTCCCTGAGTTCTCGTAATACCAGCCGACATCATCCATGTTGTCGCCGCCGCTGTACTTGTATCCGCGCGACTTGTTGCCGCCCCTTGCCGCGAACTCCCACTGCGCCTCGGTGGGCATATCCCACGTTCTGCCGCCTTTCTCATTTTTGTTCAACGCCTTGACAAGTGTGTCGCAATCCTCCCAACTTATGCGTTCCATCGGGAAGTCGGAGGTGTCAAGACCTGCCACTATGTCCCGCCCAGAACCCGAGCTGCTGAAGTATGGGACAGGCTTGCCACGGTCAAACGAAACGCCGTTCGCAGTAACAAGCGCATTCCACTGCGCCTGCGTAATGGGGTACTTGCCAATCCAATAGCCTTTTGTAAGCCGGACATCATGGACGGGTTTCTCGTCGGGTTCTCCTACGTCACTCCCCATCCTGAACGAGCCTGGCGCAACATATACCATCTCCATTTGAACGCCGCCAGGAAGAGTGAACCACCGAGGCTCGCCGTCTACAGGGGCAGCTTCCTCAATCACTATTGGTTTGGAAGGAACATGCCGCACACCCTTATACTGCGCCCCCGAACGTTTTCCAGAATTGAATCCCGTTCTGTTTACCATCAGCAGCGCACACAATCCAAACGCACCCATTATAAGCGCAAGGATGCCTAAAGATTTGGCGAGCGCATGTGAACCATGCGGACGCGACAAGGGCATCACTCCATTGCGGTCACGCGGGACGCGTGACCCTACCGGTTCTGCACGGTTAACGTCATGCGCCGCGAGAACCGCCAAGCAAGTCGCTGGGCGGTCTTCAGGTCGCTTCGCGAGACCCGACATGATGGAGTTTGCAATCGATTGCGGCGCGATGGGGTCATCGCGCCCTACCAAAGGTTCAGGCATGTCGTTGTCGATCTGGAACTCAATCTGACCACGGCAAAAAGGAGGATGCCCCGACATGCATTCATAAGCCATTGCGGCAAACGAATAAATGTCCTGTTCCTTCTTTGGTGGCGCACCATGCAACTGCTCGGGGCTCATATAGAGCAACGTGCCGCTAGAAAGCTTGCCCGTGACGCGAGTCATGGTCTCCTGCATCTCGCGCGATATGCCGAAATCCAATATGAAAGGCGTCCCATCCTTCGCCAGCATTATGTTGGCCGGCTTGACGTCGCGATGAACCACACCCTTGGAATGAGCGTAATCAAGCGCCGCCGCGATAGGCCTCAAGATCCGGACAACTTCATCTTCGGGAAGGCCTGATTGTGCCTGGTAGGGCGG
>CAMORM010000011.1 GCA_946623785.1 uncultured Verrucomicrobiota bacterium | reverse complement strand
CGGCTTTGCGATCACCTTCGCGAAGAGGCTGATGTCGAAGGTCGAGCCGACGTCTACATCTGCTGTGACCGCCACTACCGGTATGCCCGCCAGCCGCCTGTCCTTCTGCATGGCCGCCACCAGCTCTGCACCATCCATCTTCGGCATCCACATGTCGGTCAGCACCGCTTCGGGAACCCAGTCCTCCATGGCAGAAAGAGCCTCTTCGCCGTTCTCCGCCGTGCGCACTTCGGCAACGCCGAGGTTCTTGAGGTGAATCCTGAGTATCCTGCGGTTGGCCTCCATGTCGTCCACAACCAGCACGCTTGCGGGCACGGAGGAAAACACAGCCTCCGAAGACTTGCTGGAAGTCGACGAACCGCCCACCACCTCAAGGTCCGGTATGTCGATGTAGAACACAGTGCCCTTCCCGAGCTCGCTGCGCGCAGTCACTGTTCCGCGCGCGTTGTCGACCATGCGCTTCACGATCGGAAGCCCGAGCCCAGTGCCTTTCGCGTCGCCTTCCTTGCGCTCCATGCGGCTTGCGATGTCCTGCACAAACGGGTCGAACAGCTTCGACATCTTCTCGTCCGAGATTCCGCATCCCGTGTCCGCCACCTCGATGTGCAGAGCCCGCTTCTCGTTGTTCCACGAGGCCTTGACGGATATCGTCCCCTCCTTGGTGAACTTAGCCGCGTTGCCCACGAGGTTGATGAGTATCTGCCGCATGCCCTGCTGCGAGAGCCTGACCACCGGAATGCCGGCCGATCCGCCGTCGGAGGAGACTGCCAGCTTTACTCCGTGCCTGCGCACGCGGTAGCCGAAGATCGCCGGCAGTTCGTCGAGGAGCTTCTTGATGTCGCACTCGCCGGAGCGCATGTCCATCGCGCCTGCCTCAAGTTTTGACAGGTCCAGGATGTCGTTGATGAGTCCCAGGAGCGCGTTTGCGCTCGTAAGGATTCCGGAGGTGTACTCCTCCCTTCTGTCGTTGTCTACGTCCTTGCGTCCAAGGAACTCGGCGAATCCGATCACCGCATTGAGTGGCGTGCGGAGCTCGTGCGACATCATCGCAAGGAAGCGCGTCTTGGCCATCGCGTGCTCCTCCGCAACAGCCGCCTCGCGGCGGAGAAGCCTTACCATGAACGCGCTGTAGACGGATATCCCGACGAGTATCACGAAGAATACGGCCGCAAGGATCTTCATCAGCTGGCCGCCTGTGAGCCCGAACACCTTGTGCACCACCTTGCGCTCGGCCGCCGCGCTCATGAACATCTCCTGGAAGCGAACCGGGTCGATGCCCGTTACGGCCTTCCTGATGATCGACACAAGCTCGCGCGGAGCCGACGGATTGGCGAACATCTCGAACTCGAGGAGGTCGTTCTTCGCACCGTAGAAATCGGCGACAGTCGGGGGAACGGGTATCGAGAACACGGATGTCGCCCCAAACGTGGCGTCGTCGGCCGGCTTTTCCGGATACGGTATCCAGAACATCGTCTCGCCGCGAAGGAACTTCGCCTCGGCCGTCTGCAGGCCCGTCTGCTCCTGCGGCTGCAGCACCAGCCCGGTGCGGCGCCTCACCTCCTCCTGGAGCATGAGCGCAAGCTCCTGCGCCTTGCCGAACTTGTCCCTGATGTTGAACGGCCACGGCGAAAAGTCGACGTAAACCGGCTCGCCGGACTCCAGGCGCGAATTGAGCCACCAGGCCTCCCTGAGCGTCAGCGCCGCCATTTCCCCGCGCGCCCCGTAGTGGTGGTCTGTCAGGAGCCTCATGTACTTTGTGAAGTCGTCGCACGTCTCGTGAAGCGCCTTCTCGAGCGCGTCGAACAGGTCCCGCCGGCCCTTCGCCACGCAGATGTACATCGGCCGCGACGAGTACAGGTGGAGCGCAACCTCCTCCGCCAGCTCCGGCATCTCGACGTCGATGCATGCGTCAACCTCTCCCGAGAAGTACGCGCGAAGCATCTCCCTGTCGGACGGATATTCGCGGCAGTCTATCCCGAACTTCTCCGTGTCGAGCTGGCTCCTTACCACTGCCGCGCCACGGGAACCAGCGAGCACGCCGACCTTCATCCCGCGCCAGGTCTTGGGGCTGCCGGGCTTGTAGGAGCTTCCCTTGTGTGTCCAGAGGTAGAGGCGGAGCATCCCGATGGGCGTGCGCGGGAAAAGCATGCTTTCGTTGCGTGATTCGTCGAAGACGATTCCGCCAAGGAGATCGAGCCGCCCGCTCTTGAGATCCGACACGCACTCGTCGAAGTCTCCGTACACGTAGTCGAGGTCCCAGCGCGTCACGGAGCAGATCGTCTTCAGCCATTTGTCCAGGGCTCCGGAATGGGCGCCGTCAGGCGAAATCGAGAAGATGTCGCCGCGGCTGTACGCCGCCACGCGCACGCGGTTCACGGGCTTCGGCAGGACGAGATGCTTTTCGCGGAGCGCGTCGATCTTGTCGATGCCGTCGATGTAGAAGTCGCGGTACGCCCTGGTCAGCGCGGCAAGCAGCTCGGGCTTGCCCTTCTTGACGGCGAAGTACGCGTTGCGCGTGCCGATCGGGACGATCTGCGCGAGACTTTCGGGAATGCACGTCCCCGTGGTGTACAGGAAGAGCGCCTGGACCTCGTTCTTTAGAAGCGCCTGCACCGCGCCGGCGCTCGTAGGGTACTCCACATAGCCGCCTGGCGTCAGCTGGGCGTGCTCGAAGTAGCGCGTCCTGTCGTCGCTCTGGCCCTGCGCCACCGGCGAATAGCCGACCTTCATGTTCGGCCAGTCCCAGTCCGTAAGCGTCGTGGCGATCATGTCCTTTGCGCGCTTGGGGTCCGCATAGAGCGCGAAGCGCATCTTGTTCATCGGCTGGAGCGGGAAGTCGTACTTCTCGAGGAGCTCTGGCGTCCTGAACGCGGAGCATATAACGTCGGCATCGTTCTCTGGCGTGGTCGCCCTTGTTCCAGGCTTCGTCCACTCAGGCACGATCCCCGCGCGACGGAACACCTCCTCCATTACGGCGTGCGCATAGCGCACATCGGAGGCGGTCCAGACGTCGAGCGAGGGATCTCTGACGCAGTCTACTACACGCACGGACTCGGCCGAAAGGCCCTCCGCTGGAACGGCTGCCGCCAACACGGCGGACAGCACAAACATTATTGGCTTGTGCATACAAAAATTTTACCAAACAGACCGCCCGCGGTCAATCGCCTGGCCATTCCGAAGAGGTCATTGCGGCCCTTGCGTCCGAGTCGAGGATTTTGGTATTATACCGCCGCGAGATTCGTCCCCGCAATGTCCGTCCGGCCACACGGCCCGACGGGATCGCGCCGGGGAGGAATGCCTGAACAACCACGCATCAGATGAAAGAGCAGCAAGACAACGAGCAGTCCGTCAGGCGGGGCAATGAAGGCCACCGCCACGGCAAGCCAGTGCTTGAACCGGGCGACAAGTTCGGCGACTGCACGATCGTGCGCCCGCTCGGCTCCGGCGCAATGGGCCAGGTATACCTCATCATGGCCCCAAACGGGACCAACTACGCGCTGAAGGTACTGCATCCCGAGCTCGAGCGCCACGATGTCGACATGAAGCGCCGATTCCTCCATGAAGCAGAGTTCGCGATGACCATACGCCACAACAACCTCGTGGAGGTTCGCGATGCGGGCGAAGAGCCGGAAAAGGGATTCTGCTACATACTCATGGAGTACATGGCCGGCGGAAGCCTAAAGGACAGGATTGCCACCGACGGCGCCCTTCCAATAGAGCAGGCGATCTCCTTCGTCTCCCAGATCGCATACGCCCTCGCGCTCGCGCACAGCCATGGCGTGATCCACCGCGACATAAAGCCAGACAACATCCTGTTCACAGCGGACGGCGTTCCGAAGCTCGGCGACCTTGGCGTGGCGAAATTCTTCAGTAACGCGCAGAGCTCAACACTCACCGTCAAGGGCCACATACTCGGAACCCCCGCATACATGGCCCCGGAGCAGATGATGGACTCGCACCACATCGACGCTCGGGCCGACATCTACTCGCTCGGAGTTGTGCTTTACGAGATGCTCACCGGCAAGAAGCCCAACGCCGGCAGCACCCTTATGGGACTTCTCACAAAGGCCATCAGGGGCGAGCCTCTTCCCGACGTGCGCAAGATGCGTCCGGAGGTCTCCGCGTCAGTTGCCTATGTGCTCTCCCTCATGTGCGCGCCGAAGCCGGAGGACCGCCCGAACTCCCCGAGCGTAGTCGTAGACCTGCTTTCACGGGCGAAAGTCGACGGACTGATCCTCCCGGACATAAGCGGACAGCCCGCTGCGGCGGAACCGAAGCCGTCCTTTTTCTCCAGGATATTCGGACAGAAGAAAGACGGGAAACATTGAGCGCACGTCCACTCGTTCCTACGATTCGCGGACGATCTCCCCGAACAGGCACTGGAGCTTTTCCGTTGTAACTGGCTTCGCGAGCACCTTTGCGAAGAGGCTCATGTCGAACGTCGAGCCGACATCAACGTCGGCGGTAACGGCCACAATCGGAACATCGGCGAGTCGCCTGTCCGCGCGCATCGCCTCAGCAAGCTGCGCGCCGTCCATCTTCGGCATCCACATGTCTGTCAGCACCACGTCCGGGACCCATCCCGCCATCATCGCAAGGGCATCCTCGCCGTTCTCTGCAGTGCGCACCTCCTCTATGTCGAGGTTCTTGAGGTGAATGCTGAGGATCCTGCGGTTGGTGTCCATGTCGTCAACAACGAGCACTTGCCTCGGAAGCGTAGAGAGGACGGCCTCCACCGTGCCGTGCACCGTCGGCGAATGGCCTACGACCTCAAGCCCCGGTATGTCGATGCAGAACACCGTGCCGTTCCCGAGCGAGCTCTTCGCGGTGACGGTGCCATGCGCGTTGTCGACCATTCGCTTCACGATCGGAAGCCCGAGCCCTGTGCCCTTCGCGTCGCCGTCCTTGCGCTCCATCCGGCTTGCGATGTCCTGCACGAACGGGTCGAAGAGCTTCGCCATCTTCTCTTCAGATATGCCGCACCCAGTGTCGGCGACCTCTATGTGCAGCGCATTGTCGCCTGAGCGCCATGCGGCCTTCACGGATATTGTGCCCGTTTTGGTGAACTTGGCCGCGTTGCCCACGAGGTTGATGAGTATCTGCCTCATTCCCTGCTGCGAAAGCGCGACAACGGGGATTCCCGACTCGGCCGTCACCTCAAGCTTCACGCCGTGGCGCCTTATGCGGTAGCCGAAGATCGCCGGCAGCTCGGCCAGGAGCTTCTTTATGTCGCACTCGCCGGCGCGCATGTCCGTTGCGCCCGCCTCTAGCTTCGACAGGTCGAGGATGTCGTTTATGAGGTCCAGGAGCGCGTTGGCGCTCGTGAGGATCCCGTCCGTGTACTCCCTGCGTCTGTCGCTGTCAACGTCCTTGCGCGACATGAACTCGGCGAATCCGATCACGGCGTTGAGCGGGGTTCGCAGCTCGTGCGACATCATCGCAAGGAAGCGCGTCTTGGCCATAGCGTGCTCCTCGGCCGCAGCGGCAGCGTCGTTTGACTTCTTCGCCTCGCGCTTGAGGAGCCTCACCATGTACATGCTGTACGCCACTATCGCAAGCATCACCATCACCACGACAAGGACTATCACCTTGAGCAGCTGGTCGCTTGTGAGCCCGAACACCTTGGGGACGACCTTCCGCTCGGCCGCGGCGCTCATGAACATCTCCTGCAGCCGCACGGCGTCGATTCCCGTGACGGCCTTCTTCAGGATAGACACCAGCTCCGGCGGAGCGGACGGGTTTGCGAACATCTCGAACTCCTGCATGTCGTCTTCCGCCCCGTAGAACTCCGCGACCATAGAGGGCACCGGGATCGAGAACACGGGCTTCGCGCCGAACGTGGCGTCTTCCACCTTGGCCGGATACGGAATCCAGAACATCGTCTCGCCGCGCATGAACTTCGCCTGCGCCGTGTAGACGCCGGTCTGCTCCTGCGGAAGTATCTCAAGCCCCGTGCGGCGCTTGACCTCGGACTGCAGCAGGAGCGCCAGCCCGAGCGCGCGGCCCGACTTGTCCCTAATGGCAAACGGCCACGGGGAGAAGTCGACGTAGACGGGCTTGCCTGTCTTTAGCCAGGAGTTCAGCCACTCCGACTCCTTCAGCGTGAGGGTCGCCATCTCGCTTCTCGAGCCGTAGTGGTGGTCCCTGATCATCCTCATGTACTTGGGAAGGTCGTCGCAAAGCTCGTCAAGCGCGTTCTCAAGCGACGCGAATATCTCCGTCTTGTCGAGCGCAACGCAGATGTACATCGGATGTGCGACGCACAAGTGCAGCGCTGTCTCGTGTGCGAGCTCAAGCATCTCCACGTCCACACACGCGTCGATCTCGCCGCCGAAGTAGGCGCGCAGCATCTCGCGGTCAGAGGAATATTCCCGGAACGACAATCCGAGCGACTCCGCCTCTAGCTGCTTCCTCACGCGCTGCGCGCTCACAGTCCCCGTAAGCAGGCCGACCTTCATACCACGCCATGTCTGTGGGCTGCCAGGCTCGTAGGGAAGGCTCTTGTGAGTCCAAAGGTAGACGCGGAGCATTCCTATTGGCGTGTGCGGAAAGAGGAAGCTCCCGCGCCGCGTGACGTCGAAGCTGAGTCCGCCGATGATGTCCAGCCTCCCGGCCTTCACGTCTGCGACGCTCTCCTCGTATCCGCCGTACACGTAGTCGAGCTCCCACTTCGCTGTTGTGCTGACCGCCTTGAGCCAGGTCTCAAGGTCTCCGGAGTGGTCGCCGTCTGGCGAAACACTGAATATGTCGCCGCGGCTGTAGGCCGCAACACGGACGCGGTTCGCTGGCTTCTGGATGCCGAAATGCCGCGCCCGCAGCTCGTCCACCTTGTCTATCTTGCCGATGTAAAAGTCGCGATACGCCTTTGTGAGCCTCGCAAGCAGCTCTGGCTTGCCCTTGCGCACGGCGAAGTACGCGTTCCGCGCGCCGATCGGGACAACCTCCACAATGCCCTTCGGACGCCGGTTGTGTGGCGTGTAGAGGAAGAGCGCATCCACGCCGCCCTTGTGGAGCGCCTGCACGGCGTCTGCGCTGCGCGGGAACTCCACGTAGTCCGGAGAGAGCCTCACATGTTCAAAATAATTGGTTCTGTCGCCGTTCTGGCCCTGAGAGACCGGCGAGTAGCCGACTCTCATCGACGGCCACTCGGAGATCTTGGTTGAAATCATCTCCTTGGAGCGGTTCGGCTCGGCGTATAGCGCAAAATGCATTACGCTCATAGGCTGAAGCGGGAAATCGAACTTCTCCAGCAGCTCGGGGGTCCTGAACGCGGAGCATATCACGTCCACATCGTCCCCCGGAAGCGAGGCGTCGCTTCCAGGCTTGCCCCATGCCGGCTCAAGCCCGGCCGTCTTGAAGACCTCCTCCATCACCTCGTGCGCATAGCGCACGTCCGGTGCGGCCCACACGTCGAGCTCCGAGTCCCTCACGCAGTCGACCACGCGAACTACATCTGCGCGGACAGCCTGCGAGACGCACAATGCCGCGAATGCCACGGCAAAACACGACTTTGATGTTCTTGTCATGGCTAGATTCTACCAAATGCAACGCCAGCGGTCAATCTTCCACTTGAGGCTTGCCTCGGGCTGGAACGTGATGGTTTGCGCGCTTGTGGGAGGCTCGTCAATTTGGTATAATCCGCGGCCTTCCGAAAACAAGGAAGAGAACGCTAAACCTAACGGAGACAGGACAGCACAAGCCATACTACTCAACATACGTGCAGGCCGACAATCAAACGGAAGTGGTGAACCCACACTGTCGTGCAACGGTAGGAACCGACGGACTCCCGACATGCCATTGGGGATTTCCCCGAGAAGGCGGGAGCGAGGATGAGGTTGAGTCCGGAGACGCGGTCGTCGGCTTTAGTTGAAACCTCACGCAAAGGCGAATACTATGAAGAACATTACGAATACCATTGCCGCGCTCGCGCTCGGCATCGGCTGCCTTGCCGGCCATGCCCAGCCAATCACATCCACCTCGCCGCACTTCATCGTAGGGGAAGGCGACAAGCTCTGCTACTTCGTCCTCGACTGGTACGGCGAGGCAAAGCTCTGGGGATACAGGTGGAGATCGTCCAAGCCCGCCCCGACTGTCGAAACCGCCCTTCGGGAAATCGACCACGAGGACCACAGGCTCCACATAGCCATCCAGAAGATGACCGCGGAATACATCGACATCTACTTCATGGGCTACGACGTCAACGACTCCGCCCCCCTGTGGAACACGGAAAACGGAGGCTCGTCAGACCCCGCGGCGCTAGTGGGCATGGAGGACCGACTGAACTTCTCGCAGTGGTGGGTGTTCTACGGCCCGCTGGAATCGTCGGACTACGGCAACACGGCAGTGTCCTCCTCCTGGTCAGCGGCCAACCAGGTTCAGGTCGAGTCCGGCAAGGTCTACCTGTTCACCATAGGAAGTCCGGAATACGACGGGAACTGGAACGAATCACCAACAACCCCGCCTGACTGGACCCCGGCAGAGTCGCCTTACGGATACTCGGTGACCGCCTCCAAGATCACGACGACGGCAGCCAACTTCAAAAACCCAGACAACGCGCTCCACCGCCCTACATGCTACATGGAAGGACAATGGGGCGGCGTTGTGAGCCCGTACAACCCCGCCTGGATGGCCGGCGAGATACTTACCCTCAACGGCGAAGGCGACTACGTGACGATCGCGTTCGACCATAACGTCGTTGACGACCCTAAGAACCCGTGGGGGCTAGACCTCATCGTCTTCGGCAACTCCCTGCTTGAGGGCAAGAAGAAGGACTACTACGAGGAGACTTCGAACCCGGGAAACTGGGAGTACACCGGCGTCTTATCCGACGAAAAGGCGGTGATCGAAGTTTCGGCAGACGGATCGACCTGGTTCTCGTTCATCGACGGTCCGTTCTGCGATTCCTGGGCTCCCACCCAGGGATACATATACGATCCCGCAAATGCGAACACGAACCTCTACGCTGGCAACGCATGGTGGTCTGTGACAACGGACGCCACCTGGCCCGTGCATCCCGGCATGAAGGCGGAAAACACCTCTAAGCTGACGATCGAGACGCTCTCCTACCGCTACGACGGTTCAGCCGGCGGCGCTGCGTTCGACATAGGCAAGTTCAACCTTCCAAGGGACGCAAAGGGCCGCAAGTACATAAAGTACGTCAGAATCAAGCCCTTATACGACGAAGAAGAGGATGAATGGACACTGCCAGAAGTCGACGCCGTTGCGGACGTGCGCCCTGCGACCGAATACGAGCTGTGGAAGATCGAGAACTACACCGACTGGAACACGGCATGGAAAGCAGACCTGACCGGCAAGTCGGCAATCGCGGCAAACGGTCTGCCCAATGCCGTCAATCAGGTGCTTGGGCTCGCCGCATCGGAAAGCCCGGTTGTCGGCACCAAGACCGACCCCGCCACTGGAGCGACCGTTCCCGACAAGCTTGGATTCATGGTCGACGGCATCGAAGTGACTGCACGTTATGTGGACCTCTTCTTCCGCTCCAAGAAGCCACTTTCAGCCAACTGCGGAATCAAGGTGAAGACCTCAAACGATCTATCCGTCTGGTCTGAGGAAATTCCATCTCTCCAGCCGTCGCACACCGACGGCACAGGATGCATAATCACCCCGATGCGAGTGTCGACGGGAGGAAAGTTCTTCAAGCTCGCAATCGAGGAGTCTGCACGTTGAAGAGAGCCTTCACAATACTCGAACTACTGGTGGTGGTGGCGGTTGTCGGCATACTCATGTCGGCAATCATCCCAATCGCAGTCGATGCCCGCGAAGAGGCGATCGACACGCTGTGCAAAAGCCGCCTCCGCCAGCTTGCGCAGTTCGCCAACAGCTACGCGCTGGAGACAGGCTACTATCCATGGGGATACATCGACCCAGGCAGCCACGACGCGAACTACTGCATGCACACCGGCGACGTATGGATCTACCCCAGGGAAAAACCCGAGCTCCACGGCGTGACGACCTGGAAGGAGTACGAGTCGTTCTGCTGGGACTTCACAAAGAAGAAAGGCGACAACCTCTGGAAGGCCGGGGAGATGTTCAGGGGTGAACGCGGAAAGTCGCTGATCCTGGGATGCCCAAAATGCCTGGGCGATTCCGACAACTGGGACGAAAACACTCTCACGGGATACAACTACAACGTTGCGTACATCGGCTACGCCGAAGGAGACGCCGGGAAGCGCCGCTATCCAACGCACCGAGACCAGGTGAAGTTCCCGGACCGCGTTGTCGTGTTCGGCGACGGCGGGTACTCGGGCGGCGCCAACAAGTTCATGCGCGCGACAAAGCAGGACATGGACTGGGACGGCTCGTCCAGCTCGCTCAGAAAAGCAGGGACGCAGGCCTTCCGCCATGGAAGAGGAAGGAAGCGCCACTGCAACATGGCGTTCCTCGACTGCCACGTGGAGTCTTTCCATACGCCATACAAGTCGAACGGCAAGGAAGGCTGGGTCCACGAAAAGAGCCACACGGCCTTCATATCGTCGGGCAACGGCATATACGGACCGCGCGGATGGAACATGGACACTGAAGACGACTTCACCGAGAACAAGTAGACCAAAGGGGCATCCGCGGGAATTCTCACCACTTTACTTCAGTCGTCTTGCCGTCGCGCGTGCGCAGCCCGTTTGCGGAGCCGTGCGGCCAGTCGGACGGAATGGCGCGCTCAAGGAGCATTTCGCAGACAGCGGCGACCATTCCGAGGTTGCCGTCGATCTGGAACGGCGGATGCGTCGCGAACATGTTGTCGAGCGTGTTGTACCTGAGAAGCGACTCCAGCATCTCGCCGGCCTTGCCGCCTTCTCCTAGGCGCGCCCACAGCGCTGCGCGCCAGGGCCACGTCCAGCTGCGGCGCGAATCGCCAGTAAGCGTGCGGCCAGCAAGCGCGACCTTGGCGG
Organism: uncultured Verrucomicrobiota bacterium; assembly: GCA_946623785.1. Taxonomy (GTDB): domain Bacteria; phylum Verrucomicrobiota; class Kiritimatiellia; order RFP12; family UBA1067; genus CAMORM01. The sequence continues at coordinate 26,258 of CAMORM010000011.1, read as the reverse complement.
CTTCGGCGAGCTCAGGTGTCGTCTTTGGCGAAATGGTGGAACCGGGGTACACTGCGTAGAGGTGGCTCGTATGACGATGCTGGTCGCCCTTAACGTCGCGATCGGTCTCCCATTCCTGGAGCTGGCCCCACTTGCCGATCTTGTCCTTGAGGAGCTTCGGCTCGATGCGCGCGACCTCGCGCGTGAAATCGTCGTCGATCTTTAGCTGCTTCGCCGCAGCGACTATGCAGCGGAAGAGCTCGCGCACGATCTGCTGGTCGTGCGCAACGCCGTCCTCGCGCGGACCATGCTCGGGGCTCCAGCCGTTCTTCACGACGACTGTTCCGTCGGGGCGCTCCTTGAGCTGCGTTGTGATCATGAACTCCGCCGCGCCTTTCATGAGCGGCCAGCACACGTCGCGCAGGTACTTGTCGTCGCGCGTGAAGAGCCAGTGGTCGTAGCACTGCGCAGCGAGCCACGGAGCGCCGGCGAAGTTCCAGCGCCAGCCGCCCCCGCCGATCGCATTCGCGCTCGTGCGGTAGGCGTAGCCTTTCGAATTGGGAAATGCTGCGCGCGTCCCCTTCTCAACGACGGGAAGCGTCTTGATCATCCAGTCGGAGAGCGGCGTGAAGCAGTCAGAGAGGTTAGCCGCGTCCGCCCCCCAGTAGTTCATCTGGAGGTTTATGTTCGTGTGGTAGTCGCTGTGCCACGGCGGTTTGTTCGAGTTGTTCCAAAGTCCCTGCAGGTTCGCGGGGAGCGTTCCCGGGCGCGAACAGGAAATGAGCAGGTAGCGCCCGAAGTTGAACTGCAGCGCGACAAGCCCTGTATCCTTCGCGCCCTTGCGCACGCGGTCGAGGCGCACGCGCGTGGGCACAGTCTTGTCGCCATCGCCGAGCTCGAACGTCATGCGGTCGTAGTATTTCCTATAGTCCTTGACGTGTCGGTCGAGAAGTTTATCGAGCAATTCCCGCTTTACCGGAGGAGTGAATGGCTTTCCCGTTGCAGCCCTAAGCGCGACGACCGACTGAAGCTTGGATCCCATCGGTATGAACTCCGCACAAGCGGCGTATTCCAACCCGTTTGCAAGACGGCCTGAGAACTTGACAGGATTACCGTTCAGAGAAGATGACTCCTTCGGCTCGCCGTGTGCGCCATTGAGAGAGATGTTCATTTCGATTGCGCCTGGCCCGTCGCCTGGATCCATGCATGTTTCGATGAACACCGCATCGTCAGGGGCGCTTACGAATATCCTTCGGCGAATGGCAACGCCTCCGACCTTGAACCTGTCGGTATACGTAGCTGTGGAGAGATTGAGTTCGCGACGATATCCTGTAATCTCACCTTCGGGAAGCTTTGGGAGCTCGATCTCAAGCTCGCCGAAGTTCTGGTAGTTGCCCATCGTGGCGTCGGTCCTGTCCGACTCGCCGTCGCTCACAGCGGTGGAGACGTTCTCGCCGCCGGTCCAGAGCGAGTCGACATTGAACTGGATGCGGAGCTTCCGCGCCCCGCCGTCGACCATGCAGCCAAGCCGCCCGTTGCCGAGCGGATACCACGAATTCTCCCATTTGTCGCCCGGACGGTCATCCCAGATCACGTTCTCGGCGCAGAACGCGCCTGATACCGCCATCGCCGCCAACGCAAACACAGCCGCCTTCATCATCCTTTTCCCTCCGTGGCAATATGATTTTCCTTTACATACTGCGTGAATTATACCACACCACCTTCGGCAGCTGCAACAGCCAACCGCAGGCTGGGGAAATCACGGGCGCCGAATTTCGTTTCAGTCGAACCGTTTTAGATGAGGGTCGAGGAGCGTGGCGAGGCGCGTCTCGAGCCATGGAGTAACGCCCCAGAAATCCCTGAGCTCGAGATACTCCGAGACTGGCTGCGCCTGCCCGCGCTTTACGGAGAACTCCGCCTTGAGCATGATGTTCCGCGCGGTCGCGTCCGGAGAGACGAACTCCATGACCTGCGTCTTGAACCCGAGGATGCGCAGGATGGTCGCTCGGAACGAATCGGTGAGAATGTCGCAGAGGCGCTCGCGCAGGATGCCGTGCCGCATTACGGCGTTGAACGCCGCGCGCGGAAGGTTCATGTTCCCCTCCGAACCGACGGACTTCTGCAGTTCGTGCTGGCAGCACGGCGCCGAAAGTATCCAGCGGGCCTTCCACTCGACGGCCTTGGCGAGCGCCTCGTCCGTGGCTGTGTCGCATGCGTGGAGCGAAACGACCATGAGCGGTGCCTCGGAGGCGTCAGGGAACGAAGACTTAAGGTCGAAGTCCGCAAGGTCTGACTTGGCAAACGACACTTGCCCCGAGAGGTCGAGTTCGCCCGCTGTCTTCTCAGCGGACGATATCACGTCATCCCGCCGGTCGACCCCGATTACGCGCACTTTGGCGTATCCGAGCGTCTGCGACAGGTAGTACCAAAGCGCGAAAGTGAGGTACGCCTTGCCGCATCCGCAGTCGACAACGGTTATCGAGGCCGGCGAATCGGGTGACTCCGACTTTGCGTTCGGCACGGTCTCGCCGACTACCTTGAGGAACTCGTTCACCTGGTCGTACTTGCCTCGCATGGAGGCGCGAACCTTGCCTTCGCCGTCCGCTATTCCGATTGACTTGAGAAGCGCACCGGAATCAAAGGAGTTCAGGGGAAGGTGCTTCACGCGGTCGTGCGGCTGGACCTTCGCGACGCGGTTCATCTGCGCGCTGCGCGACACGAGCACATGACCCTTCTTCGTGACGCGCACGTGGAGATCGCCCTTCGCGGTCATGAGGTGCAGCTCTCGCGCGCCCTTCTGCGCGATGATCTCCTCGAGCCCCGCGGCGATTCCGTTCGCGTCGAAGTTCTTCACCTGCGTGCGGCCTTCGTCCGTCATCTCCGCCTGGAAGCGCTTCTCGCCGCCGATCTCGACGGGCCTCAGCGCGATGCGGAATGTCTTTCCGTTTCGGCGCACGCTCTGCACGAGCTTCATGAAGCCATCGCCGAGCACTCCGCCGCGGATCTCCTCCTGGAGCGGCTGTTCAAGTTCGAAACGTTCCATGGTAATTGGTTATGTGGTTAGGTGGTTAGGTGGTTAGGTGGTTAAGTGGTTAGGTGGTTAGGTGGTTAGGTGGTTAAGTGGTTGGGTGGTTGGGTGGTTGGGTGGTTGGGTGGTGGGGGTGGGAGGCTAGAAGAACCACTTGGCGCAGGCGAGAAGGCCCTGCTTCCACGGGACGCGGTGCGACACGCCGGTCTTGCCCTCGAACTCCTTCAGGTGCTCCACATACCAGTCATAGTTGCGCAAAAGGGCGTCCTTGTTGGAGTACTTCGGACGGAACCCGAGCTTCGCCTTCGCCTTGTCGATCGAGACGAAGCTGTCGGTGGACGCCGTCTCGTAGACCCACGGGTACAGCGGCGAAAGATGCAGCTTCTCGAGTATGCGCAGGATGAAGACTATCGGCTTAACCGGCATCCCGCGTATCTTCTTGCCGTGGCCCGCACGGTCAAGGACCGCCTGGTAGTCCTCGCGCATCGTGGTGAACTCCTCCGCGCCGATGTTGTACGTGTCGTTCGCGGCCTCGCGCGGGCCGGTGAGGGACAGCCATATCGCCTGGTCCAGGTCATCGACATCCATCAGCTGGTAGCGGTTCTTGCCGCTTCCGATCATCGGGAAGCCGTGTCCCGTGTACGCCCAGTCGTAGAAGAGCGCGAACACTCCGAGACGCTCCGGTCCGATGAAGCTCTTCGGACGGATGATCGTCACGCACATTCCGCGCTGACGCGCCTCGTGGCACTTTATCTCGGCGTTGATCTTGCCGAGGCCGTACGGACCGACGCCGACAAGCAGGTCCGTCTCGTAGAGCGGATGGTGCTTGGGCACGCCGTATACCGCGGTCGAGGAAATCTGGACGAACCTCTCGACGCCCTCTTCTTCGGCCGCCTTGAGGACGTTCTCCGAGCCCTTGACCTCGGTGGAGATGATGTCCTCCTCTGAATAGAGCGGAAGCGCGGCTGCAGTGTGTATCACCCACTTCACGCCCTTCATGCACTTGCGCACGCACTCGAGGTCGCGCACATCGCCGAGAACGTGGTCGACCTCATCCGCCTCGGGATAGTCGAACGGCGCGATGTCGAGCGTGCGGATGTCCTTCACTCCGTGGTCGCGCAGATAGCGAATCATGTTGATGGCGAGAAAACCGCTTCCGCCTGTAACCAGAACCTTTACGTTTTCCATTCGGTAGAACCCTTTCTGAAATCAGCTTTCCAAATACTCCCGAAGACCCGTTTGACGCATACGCCGCATTTGCGGCTGCAACCGCTCAGCATGCAACAGCGCGCTTCTTGACATCAATATGTTTCATTGTTTCAGAGGCATTGCCATGGCTAGTTGTCCATGTGTCGGCAGACGAATATAGCCTGCCGTCATTTACCGGAAAGGACCTTGCTGGCGTGGTTGGCGTAGGCCCTGCGTGGATCCGCCACGTATGCGCGGAGCGTCTTCTCGCCAAGGCCGTCAGCGTCGCCAAGCCTGTACAGCGCGCGCGCGAGCGCGAGCTCACGCAGGCAGGCCGAACGCTCGCGGTCCGGCACCGCGTTGCCGCCAGTCGCCTTTCCGTCCTTGTCGGAGAATTTGTATTTGTCGTAGTCCTTGATTGCCGGCACGCCGTCGCGCTCGAAGAGGAAAGAGTGACCGCCAACCCCCGGTTTGGAGAGGAGCTCCTTCAGAATCGGCGCTGCGCGGCGGTCGCCAATGGACTCGAACGCCATCGCCACGGCGCGGAAGTGGGAATATTCGCTGTCCGGCCCAAGCTCCTTTGCGCGCATGGCCACGGCACCGAAAGCCGCAGGGCTCTTCGTGCGGCCGAGCGCGATGATGTAGCTGTCGAGCCAGCTCACGCTGCGCCCGAACTGGCCCATGCCGCGGTAGTTCCATCCCTTGTCCCAGGACGATTCCATGACCTTTGCTGCGATGTCGGCAACGCCTGTTCCGTCGCCGAGGAAGGCGAGCATGTGCGCGTAGACAAGCTTCTTCGCAGCAGAATCGGCCTTTCCATAGGCCTCGCGCAGGGGCGCAAGCGCGCGCTGCTGTTCTGCGAACACGACCGCGAGGCAGCGGTATGCGTCTGCAGTGGTCTTAGTGTACTCCCCTTCAAGGCCGCTGAACGCCTCGGGCAGCGACGCAACAGCTTCGTCGATTGTCCCGTCGGAGAGCGGGAACGTGTCCTTCTCCGTAAGCACGGACTCCGGCACTACGCCCTTGTCGACAAGCACCTTCTGCAGCTCCTTGACGTCGAGAGTGCGCGTGGTCTTGCCGTCCTTCAGCGCCATCGCGCAGGCCGTGCCCGCCACAAAGCCCTGGTTCTGGACGTCCGGCTCCATGCGGAGGATCGGCATCGCGTCGCGATGCGCGCTCAGTCCGAGGCCAATCACGAGCAGATTGTCCGTTTTCTTGGGCTGGAGCGCACGGTACGGGAGGCTCACGAATATCGGCTTGTGCGGCGGTGCCTCGATGAAGAACTGGGGGTCTATGGTCTGCCCGTGCGTATCGAAGCTTGAACGCGTTATGCACACGGTGTCGGGGTACGTGCGCGCGAGCATCACGTCCTGCGGGCTGACCCTGAAGACCCCGCGGATGCGGCGGCGTTCACGCGTGTCTATGACCTGGCTCTGGTCCCAGAAGTAGTCCTGGTAGCAGACACGTCCGCGCAGGGAGATGTACCAGAGGTCCTCCGCGTCTGTGTCGTCGATGAACGAGTAGTCGACGTTCTGGTTGCTTGCGCCGAGCGACTTGCGCACGAACGACGCGCCCTGGAGCGAGAGCTCGTCGGCGTTGATGAACTCGGTCTCCTCGCCTGCGGCTGCCGCAAGGTCGGAGTTGCCAGTGGAGTCGACAGCCGCGCGGCACCTGACGACGCCCGTCGAGCCGTCGGAAAACACCACGACAGCGCCTGCGATGCGACCGTTCTCGACAACGGCATCTGCGACGAACGAGCCGAACACGATCTCCGCGCCGGCCTTGCGCGCCTCGCTGCGGAACCACTGGTCCTTCGCCGCCACGTAGACAATGCCTTCGCCCGGCACTCCGGCGTCGATCTCCTTAGTGAAGCCAACGCAGTTGCCGTAGTAGTAGCCGCCGATCATGCCCTCGGTCGTAAGTCCGCCGCACTTGTAGGCCCACTCGAAGCCCATGGTCTTCGCGCCGCTGCGCGCCGCCGCGATAGTCGCGGGCGCGCCGCCGGTCCCAACGCCAGCCACGAGAACGTCGCAGGAAGCGACTGCCGGAATGACCTCCCTGGACGGGGCAACCGGCTTGCCGGCCTTGCTCGTCTTCGCGTACGCAGCCGCAGTGCGGCCGAGCTCAGCCGCCGCGACAAGCGCCGAACCTGGCTTCGCATAGGCTTCGCCGGCAAGGGGCCCTGCCGTAAACACGCCCTCGGCAGGCTTGAGGAGCCGGTCCGGCGGCGAGGCCATCACGAGCGTATCGGCCGCCTCGAGGTGCTGGCGTGTCCACGTCTTGTCGCGCGCGAACTGCTCTGCGGCGGCGAAGGAAAGCGCGCTGCCGTCCTTCATCGGGATCTTCATCGTGCACGACCAGAGCGTCCCATGCACCTCCGCCGGATCTGTTTCGCTTAGGCGCTTCTGTATGCGGTGCTTGCCGACGCCGGCCAGCTTGCACACCTCAATGCCCTCCGCCTTCGGCTCCTCACCGGACACGACGTTGCGCGTGAAGACGTATTCGCCTGACGGGAAAGGCGCGAACTCCGCGCCGGCGCAGCGCGAAATCCACGCGCGCTCGGTTGCGTCGACCACGCACTTCGCGCCGATGGTGCGCCTGCCGCTGCGCGTCCAGACCACGATTCCTGCAACGCGCCCTTCGGAGTCCTTCGCAACGTCGACGGTCGGCATCCACGTGCGGAACGGGAGCTTCGCGTCGAGGAGCGTGCGGTCAAGGAGCTTCTTGATGGCGAGCGGCTTCTGCACCCTGCCCTTCTCAGCCCAGAGCTTAGCGTACATCGGGTGCGAAGCGTCGTCAGTATTGTCAGGCAGAAGGATGTACTTGCCGGCGAGATCTTCGCCGAGGTACCCGCGCGGAGCCGCCACGAACACCTTCGCACCAGCTTCCTGCGCGGCAGTCGCGGCTGCGATGCCGTAGGACGTACCGCCTACGACCACAACGTCGTATGTCTCGGCCGGTGCGGCAATCGGCGACGCAAGCGCGCAACCCGCCAGCGCGCATGCAATCGACGCCAAAACAAGTCTGCGGGCCTTGCTTGTCGCAAGGTTCCCGTTCCGTCCATCCTTCATCTCAATGGATTTCATCGCCATTCTCCTTGTGTTGCCGCTGTCGTCAGTAGACCAGGTTGTTGATTTCCGTAGAGTTGTTCAGCACGGCGCGGTGGTCGCTCGGCGTCTTGGAAAGCGCGATGCGCACACCGGCGTAGACGAGCTTGTGGTGGTTGCTCCCGCTCACGTGGCGGAACCCAAGCCGCGCAAGCTCCGATATGACGGAATCGTCGACAAACCGCCCGCCCTCGCGCACAATGCGCTTCACCTCGGCGCGCCTCCGCTCGAGCTCGCCCGTGGACGGGTTAGCCGCGATGACCGCCTCAAGGACGCTCGCCCTGCGCTCCCTGCCGCCGCCTTCCGCGGCGGCGAACGCCTCCCTGAGAGTCGACAGGACATGTTCGCGCACCTCTCCGGAAAACACCTCTGGGAACTCATCGGGACGGTCGAGGAGTACGGAAACAGACGCCGAATGCGCACGCGCCTCCTCGAGCTCCAGCCTGAACCGCTCCTCCGCGGCGCGCACCTTCTCGTCAGCCTCGGCAGCCTTCGCCGCCTGGGCACTCTGCACCTTCGCAAGCTCGCTCTTGACGCGCGCGAGCTCGGCGGCCGCCGCGTCGTTCTCCGCCGCGCGTCTTTCCGCCGCGGCAAGCCGCTCTTCGAGCGTCGCCTTTTCGGATGCGAACGCCGCGGACGAAGCCTCAAGCTCCCCGACACGCTTCTTCGCAGCCTCGAGCTCCATCTCGACCTCGACCTTCTCCTGCGCCATTTCCTGAAGCGCCTCCTCGTACGCGGCAGCCTCGCTGCGCGCGTTCTGCGCCTGCATAGCTGCATCGGCCCGCCGGTTCGGCGGAGGAGGCGCCTTGGCGACGGACGAAACGCCCATCATCTCCCCGAGCAGCGACGGCACCGCATCGCTCTTCGGTTCCTGCCTTGCCGGCCTCGGCTCGGGCTTCTTCTCCACAACTATCGACTTCGAAAGCTGCGACAGGTCGCTGAGGATATCTTTGCCTTCTACAACAGCCATTTCCATGATCCTTCCCAGATTGACTACCATGGGTCCATTGTCGATCCCAGCACTGTTCTTGCGTTGATCATTTCTAACCTCATTTCAACCGAGGAAGGACAGGAGGGCTGCGGCAAGCGCGGAATTGCCGATAGCGGAAGCAGACGAGAAGCATTCCCCCCGCGCCGCCTCGCTTTGCGCAGGCGGAAGCGCGATTTCTCCGTCAGCAGCATCGTCGCGCATCTGAAAGAGAACCCCAAACGAAATCCCAAAGCGGACAAGCTCGCGTTCGACCAGCCGGGAGCGCTCGCCTTTGCAAAGCGCCGCAATCGCCCCGAGCCGGGCCGCAAGCGCGAACGCTTCGCCCGTCTTGCGCCTGTAGATCGAAAGTGTCTCTTCCTCCGTTGTCCGGCGAGGGCCCGAAAAGCGCATCGCAAGCTCGTCGCCCTGCCCTTCGCTCAGCTGCAGGTGCGACTCAGACGCGGCCTCGAGCATGTCCGCGGCTCGCGGGAAACCGGAAGTCGCCAGCAGGCGGTAGCCTTCCGCGACAAGCCAGTCCCCAACCGCTATCGCAAGCGGGATGCCGTGCTCGGCGTGCACAGAAGGCTTCCCGTAGCGCTCTTCGTCGCCGTCCTGTATGTCGTCGTGTATTAGCGACGCCTTGTGGAAGCATTCGACCGCCTCAAGCACCTGGGCGATTTCGCCAGACCGGACATCCCCGCCTCCTTCAGGAAGAAGTGCCTCGTATACAATACGGCAAAGTCGCGGGCGCAGCCTCTTACCCCCGCGACCCAAGAACTCTCGCGCGATGTCGCGGACGGATTTCACTTGCCGTAGACTTCTACTTCAATGTACTTGTTTCCCGCTTCCGACGAAGACCCGTTCGAGTAGAAGCGCACATAGCGGCCCTTGACCATGCCGACGGGGAAGGGACGTCCCTCGTTGCGCTCGCGGTACTCCTTGTCCTTGCCCTTTCCGAGCTTGGCGGATTCGTCGTGGTCGTTGTTGAACACGGTCTTGACGCCAGTCTTGAACTCCTTGTCGTTCGATATCTGGCAGATGACGTCGTGGTAGACGCGGTCGTCTCCCTGGTCGTGCCAAACGCAGCACGCCGATATCTCGTGCTCTTCGCCGAGGTCCACCTGCACCCACTGGAGTCCGCCGGGGAGCATCACCATAGAGGTCATGTCGAGTTCCTTGTCGCCGTCCGTAAGATACTCAAACTCGCCGTTGAGCGGCTCTACGGATCCGGTTACCGTCTTTTCCAGCGAAAGCAGCTTGTCATAGCCCTTTGGGACCATGATCGCCGGACGCAGCTTGCCGATGCCGGGATCCGCCTCGAGGTTCGACTTGTCCTTCAGTTCCTTCGGCGTACCGACGATTCGCGGCTCGGGAAGCTCCATCCTTATGGCGACCTTCTCGACGTTCTCGCTTTTCTCGGCGGTCTCGGACTTCTTCGCGGCCTCGTCGGCGGAAGCCGACATCGCGGCGGCGATGGCCGCGGCAAACAGCATTTTCTTCATTTTCCTGCTCCTTACTTTTGTCAGCACAAAGCGCCCGCGGACGGTCATCTTACACGACCTTGAAGTCCTCGGGCTTGAAATAGATCGTCTTGCGTTCCTCGACCGCCCTGTTTGCGGCAAGCACAGCAACCGCGCTCTCGTAGGCGAGCTCGGCGGGGCAGTTGAGCTTCTCGCCGTGGCGCACCGCGGCGAAGAAGTTCTCGAGGTGCGGCATGTGCGCCGGCTTGTTGAGCTCGACGGCAATCGGGTTGCCGCGCGCCTGACGGGAGGGACGCGTGTCGACGACAATGTTGTTCTTCTTGTTCTCGTCGTCCGCCTTCACCGGCTCGCGGATGGGGAGAATGAGGCCCGCGTCGATGAACTTCTGCCATTCGAGGAGCGGCGTCCCGCCAGTGCGGAGCTCGCGCTGCACCTCGTTGCCGCAGGCGGAGATCTCGGCGATCGTTGCGGTTGCGTTCTCGCCCATGAACTGCTCGTAGAAGCCGCCTCGTCCGTTCGAGGAAACCACCTGGTAGTACGCGCGGTTCACCTTGCCGTCCGGCATCTCGAACTCGTAGAGGCACATCACGTTGTCGTACGTCTCGCGCGGGGGGTCGAACACGTCCTTGCCGCCTATTGCGGTTACGGACTTCGGCGGGACGCCCCACGCCCAGAAGAAGAGGTCGATCTGGTGGGACCCTAAGTCAACCATCGAACCGCCGCCGTACTTGTGGAACCAGCGCCAGTTGAAGTACTGTTCCGCGTTTTCGTAGCCGTACTTCATCAGAACATCGGGCTTCGGAGGATGCTTGTGCTTTGTGAACCCAGCCAGGGTGCGGTTCCACTGCGCGTATGCGTGGGTCACGCGCCCGAGCATCTGCGGCACGACCTTCTCGAACACGTGGCGGTAGCGCGGGTTGGAGCGGCGCTGGTGGCCGATCTGCAGGAGCTTGCCCGTCTCGCGCTGGCAGCGAACCATCTCGGCAGCCTGCTCGAGGTGGTTCGACATCTCCTTCTCGCAGTAGACGTGCTTGCCCGCGCGGAGGCACGCGCACGTATGCTCGCAGTGCATCCAGTCGGGCGTCGCGATCACAACCGCGTCGATGTTCTTGTCTTCCTTGTCGAGCATTTCACGATAGTCCTCGTACAAGGCGACATCCTTCATGCCGTACGGCTCGAAATATGTGCGTGCCTCGTTCAGCTGGAACTTCCAGATGTCGCACACTGCGCGAACCCTGATTCCCGGTATTCTGGCCAAGGAGCCCCCCAAGACCTTGCCTTCCGCGCCGAAGCCTATCATCGCGATGTTCAGCTGGTCGTCCTTTGGACCGATGGGGCGCTTGTCAGGGGCAACGGCATCGTCGCCCAGTATGTTGAAACTAGGCAGAAACGCCGCTCCTGCGGCTGCGCTCTTGAAGAAGTTGCGGCGATTGAGTTCCATGGTTGTTCCCTTTCGCCCAATTATAGCAAAACGCCCTCCGCGGCACAATGCGAATGTACTGCCATTAACGGGGCGGGCGCATTTCAGCAGGGGCGCGCGTAGCGCGCTACCGCAGGCGTGCCGGTCAGAACCGCAGCTTGAACACGTTCTTGCGCCACGAAATCAGGCCGCGGTCGCGCATCTGGCCGAGCGCGCGGGAGAGGGCCGGACGGGTTACTCCGAAGTACTCGGCCATCTGCTCGCGGTTGAACGGTACCGACACCTCGGCGGAATCCCCGGACTCGTGGTACAGCTCGGAAAGGTACATGTGTATGCGGGCGACGAGGTTCTGCTCGCTCAGCACCGAGAGCTTCCGCCACACCGAAAAAAGCTCCCGCGAAAGTAGACACGCCACGTTTATCGCTATCTTGGACACCGCCGGATCCCCGGACTCAAGGAACCTGCGCACGCGCGCCATGTCGAGAGAAATCGTCACGCACGGCTCCTCGACCACAACGGTCGCGGGCCAGTTCTCGATCTCGGTGTTGTTAAGCATCCAAAGCCCCAGGACCGTGCCCTTCTTGATCTCGCGCACAAGCACCTCGCGGTCGTCCATTACGCGCTGGTAGACGTGGAGATGCCCTGAGACCACGATCATGAGCCGCGTCGCCAGCATGCCGGCATGGACAATCAGTTCGCCCTTCCTGTACGACTTCTTCACGCCGTTGAAACGGAAAAGCAGTCGCTCTATCTCTTCCCGCGACATGCCGCGGAAAAACCACGTGTCGCCGGCAAGCTCGGTTATGGATGCGTTTCTCATGCCGTTGTCATCCTTGCGATATGGCCTCGCGCACCCGGGCGATGCGGCGCATTGTCGACGCGAACATCTCCGGCGTCTGGCTCTGCGCGCCGTCGCACTTCGCGTGCTGCGGGTCGTTGTGCACCTCGATGATCAGACCGTCGGCGCCAATGGCCGACGCCGCCACGGAAACAGAGTCTACCATGTACGCATGGCCCGTCGCGTGCGAGGGATCAACCACAACGGGCAGATGGGAAAGGCGGTGGAGCAGCGTAACTACCCCGAGGTCGAGCGTATTCCGGAGAGCCGTCTCGAACGTGCGTATGCCGCGCTCGCACAGGATGACGTTCGGGTTGCCCGACGCCATGATGTACTCGGCGCTCATAAGGAGCTCCTGCAGCGTCGCCGACATGCCGCGCTTGAGGAGAATCGGCTTTTTCGTGTACGACCCTACCTCCTTGAGGAGGTTGAAGTTCTGCATGTTGCGCGCGCCGATCTGGATTACGTCTACGTCGTTGAAAAGCTCGATGTCCCTGAAGTCCATGAGCTCCGTGACGATCGGGAGGCCCGTTTCCTTCTTGGCCAGCGCGAGAAGCCTGAGCCCCTCAGCGCCGAGCCCCTGGAACGCATAAGGCGAGGTGCGCGGCTTGAACGCGCCGCCGCGCAGCATCGATGCGCCTGCGGCCTTAACGCTGCGCGCAATCCCCACAAGCTGCTCCTCGCTCTCTACGGAGCACGGCCCGGCTATCACCGCAAACGCGCCGCCGCCTATCTTCACGCCGGAGCAGTCTACGACCGTGTCCTCCGGGTGGAACTTCCTGTTCGCGGCCTTGTACGGCTCCTGGATGCGCTGGACCTTCTCCACGCCGTCCATCGCCTCGATGAGCCCCGGGTCGATGTGCGCGATGTCGCCTACGCACCCGATGACCGTCTCTAGCTGGCCCTCGGAAACGTTGGGCGTGATGTTCTTGGACTTGAGCAGCGCCTTCAGGTTCTCGACCTGCGCGGAACTCGTACCTTTCTTCAGTATTATTATCATTTTGCTTTCCTCTTAAATCCGTGCCACTAGCCACCAACGACTAACTACCAACGACCAACCTCCCAAAATCCCCGAAGAACGTCGGGTACGACTTCGCGGCGCACGCCGTGTCGTCGATCTCCACGGGCGTTCCGGCGCACGTTGCGCCAACCGCCACCGCCATCGCCACGCGGTGGTCGGCAAACGACGAAAAAGCCCCGCCTGCGAGCGGCCCGCCCTTCGCGTCGACCGAGAACCCGTCCTCATCGGCGCAGCAGCGGACTCCGAACCTGCCAAGCACATCCGCCATGGCCGCCACCCTGTCGGACTCCTTGAGGCGCAGCCTGCGCGTCCCGCCGAAGGCCGTCCTTCCCTTCCTGCACGCCGCCACAACGGCCATGACCGGGAACAGGTCCGGGCACTGGTCGACGTCAAGCATCCTCTCGCCTTCGCCTGAAAGGACATCGAGCAGGCGGACAACCGCGCGGTCGGGCTGCAGCGAATCGGACAGAAGCGACGCTGCGCCCCCATCCGCGAACTGGACTTCGCTTCCAAGCGCGTTCATCGCAAGGGCAAATGCGGCCGAAGACCAGTCGCCCTCGATGCGAGGCCCCTTAGCCGGGGCCGTGTAGCCCTGGCTCCCCGGCACGCGGAACCCGCGGCCCGTCTCGGCGACCGAAATCCCGTACTCGCGCAGCACGCCAAGAGTCATGTCGACGTAGCCGCGCGACTTGAGCGGAGACGTAAGGACGATTTCCGAATCACCGCGGAGAACCGGAAGCGCGAAAAGGAGCCCGCTGACGAACTGCGAGGAGACATCCCCGGGAAGCTCGTGCACTCCCGGCGCTATCTCGGGGTATTCTATCTGAGGACGCGACGCGAGCCTACCGCGCATGATCCATTCTGCCTTTATGCCAAGCGCCGCTGCAACGGGGCCGAGCAGGCGGCGAGTTGTCCCCGACTCACCGCAATCAAGCGCAGACGCCCCGGATGCGAGCGCGACAAGGCAACGCTTCGTTGCGGCGACGTCGTCGCAGTCTGCCTCCGACGGCGCAAGCGAGGCGAGCCGTCCCGCGAGGAACTCCGCGATCAGCACGCGGTGGGCGTGCGACTTCGATACCGGAAGCCGCATTTCCCCTCGTCTCGCACCTGGCTCGATTCTCGTCACGCCGCTACTTCTCCCTGTACGCCCCGAGGAATCCGAAGTGGTCTATCTCGGGGTCCTGCGAAATCTCGGAAAGAAGGCTCCGCACCGACGGGTCCGAAGGCGAAGCCTCGAAGTCGAATATGAAGCTGAACTCGAAGTCCATTCCCGGAACTGGGCGAGACTCGAGCTTCGTGAGGTTCACGTCGATCGCGGCGAACTTCGATATGATCGCCTGAAGAGCTCCGGGGCGATGGGGCAGCGACAGCATGATCGATATCTTGTTGGCGTCCGGATAGACCTCCAGGTCCTTCGAGATGCAGATGAAGCGCGTGTAGTTGTACGCGGCGTCCTGTATCTTCTCGGCGATGACCTCGAGCCCGTAAAGCTCCGCGCATGAGCGGGACGCTATCACCGCGGCGTCGCGCCGCCCTGAAGCGGCGAGTTCCTTCGCTGCCGTGGCGGTGTTTGACATCGGGGTGGCCTTTATGGACGAATTCGCCTTTAGGAAGTTGTTGCACTGCGCAAGCGCGTGGCGATGGCTCATGACCTCTTTCACGTCGCCGAACTTCACCCCAGGGTTTGCGAGAAGAACGTGGTCCACCTTCAGGCGAAGCGCCTTCACGATGTGGAACGAATGCTTCTGCATGAGGTCGTACACGGCCGTAACCGAACCCGCGGCGGAGTTTTCGATCGGCAGCACGCCATATGGGCATAGGCCCTTTTCCACCGCCTCGAAGACACGCTCGAACTCGTTGAAGTATACAATCGTGGGAACCTTCACTAGGCGCGACACGGCCTGCTGCGCGTAAGAGCCCTCCGTTCCGCAGCATGCCACGAACGCGCGCGAGGGAAGCCCCGCAACGTGCTTTCGCTGCGAGGCCTCGATCTCCTCCACGAGGGGCGAAGTGCCCTTGATGATGCTCCTCTGGCGCGCCTTGGAGATCGAGAAGAGCGTCGAGAAGAAAAGACGCGCCGCGTTTTCGTTCTCCGGGCCTGCCGCCTCGGAGACGCGCGTGAGAATCTCGCGCTCCCGCGCCGGGTCGAGTATCGAACCGCCCGTGGCGCGCTTCGCCAGCGCAACGTCCCGCGACACTTCGAGCCGCTTGAGGAAGAGCTTCACCAGCTCCTCGTCGATGCGGTCTATCTCGACACGCGCTTTCTTGAGGTTGCCCTCTCTGTCACATTCTCCCATCTGACGCTCCCATAAAAAAAGCCTCGCGTTCCTTTTGACGCGGGGCCTTGGCTTGCTCTTTATGTCGTTGCCTTTCAAATAGCGCCGACGCCCCGCGTCCTCCCGGACCCGTAGTACCACGCAAAGTAAAGGCTAAACTGCTTGTTCATTGCGCTTATTGTACCAAACGCCCGGACGACAGTCCGTAACGTGATGTTACGGAACTGCGCATTGTCGGCGGACGGACGCGCCTTTCCGCCGACGCCGTACAGTATACCATTTTCCCGCCCCGATGCGCAATCTGGCAAGCGACGCCGCTAGCGCCCCTTGGTGGCGAATGCGTACGCGTTGCGGAACATGCGCATCCACGGCCCTGCCTCGCCCGTGAAGACTCCGGGGTTGTAGCTGAGCTGGACCGCGCGGAAGCCGCGCTCCGGATGCGGCATCATGATAGTGGCGCGGCCGTCGCGCGTCGTGAACGACGTTAGGCCGCCCGCCGAGCCGTTCGGGTTCCACGGATAGCGCTCCGTGGGGTTGCCGCGACCGTCGACGTACCGCAGCGCCGCCTTGGCGCGCGATGCGTCCGCACCGTCCGGGAACACCACGCGGCCCTCTCCGTGCGCCACCGCGATCGGAATGCGACTCCCAGCCATCCCCTTGAAGAAGATCGACGGCGAGTCGAGGACCTCGAGCGTGCAGTAGCGCGCCTCGAACTGCTCGGACGTGTTACGCTTGAACTCGGGCCAGTCCTCTGCGCCGGGAATGAGGTCCTTGAGCTGCGAGAGCATCTGGCATCCGTTGCACACTCCTAGCGAGAATGTGTCCTTCCTGTGGAAGAACTTGCGGAACATCGCCTTGAGCCTCTTGTTGAAGAGGATCGAGCGCGCCCATCCGGAACCTGCGCCCAGCACGTCGCCGTAGCTGAATCCTCCGCACGCCACAAGGCCCTGGAAGTCAGCGAGGTCGACGCGTCCCGAAAGAAGGTCCGTCATGTGGACGTCTACGCTCTCGAACCCTGCAAGCGCGAACGCCGCGGCCATCTCGATGTGTCCGTTCACCCCCTGCTCGCGCAGAATCGCCATGCGCGGCTTCGCCGAACGCGATGCGCGCGCGGGACGCGACTCGGGATCGTAGGTGAGCGCGAAGGACAGCCCGGGGTCGGAGTCGTCGAGACCGTTGTCGTACTCCTCCTTGGCCGTGGCGGGATTGTCGCGCAGCGCCTGCATGCGGTATGTGGTCTCGCTCCACGCGCGGCGGAGCGACTTCACGTCCGTCGCGATTGCGCGGCGGCTCCCCACGAAAACGGTGAACGAGCGGTCATCCGACGGTTCGCCGATGACGTGCGTGTCCGCCTCGAGCCCAGCACGCCTGAAGATGGCGAGCACTTCCTTGAGGTTCTTCTCCTCGACCTGAAGCACTGCGCCTGGTTCTTCGCTGAAGAGCGCCGAAAGAGCGTCGCCGCCAGGAAGCTCAACCGAAAGGCCGCGTCCTCCTGTAACCGCCATCTCGGCGAGGGTCACTGCAATTCCGCCGTCGGAGCGGTCGTGGTACGCAAGCGCGAGGCGCTTCGCGACGATCTTGTTCATCGCCTTGAAGAACGCCTTCACGCTCTTCGCGTCCGCATCGGCATGGTCGTCGCCAAGCTGGTTGTAGACCTGCGCGAGGCAGCTCGCGCCGAGGCGGTTCGCGCCATGCCCGAGGTCGACGTAGACAAGGCGCGTCCCGGCAGCGGAAAGCCTGCCGTCCGCCGTCTTCACCCCCTTAAGGTCCGGAGTGAGCGTGAGCGAGGCGTCGGCAACAGGCGAGAAGCTTGAAACGACGAGCGAAAGAGGCGCGATCTGACGGTGCGAGACGCCCTTCGAGTCCTCCCACGTGGTGTGCATCGAGCAGCTGTCCTTGCCAACGGGAATCGACACGCCGAGGTCCGGGCAGAAGCTCAGCCCGAGCTCCTTGACAGTGTCGTAGAGAACGGCATCTTCGCCGGGCTCCCCGCAGGGAGCCATCCAGTTCGCAGAAAGTCGGACGTTGCCGATCGAGCCGCAGTCCGCCGCGGCGAGGTTCGTTATCGCCTCGGTAACGGCGAGGCGCCCCGAAGCTGGTCCGTCCAGAAGCGCCACCGGCGTGCGCTCGCCAGTCGCCATCGCCTGTCCGTTGAGCGTCTTGTAGCCCATCGTCGTGACGGCGCAGTCTGCCGCGGGCAGCTGGTAGGGGCCCACCATCTGGTCGCGCGCGACAAGTCCGGTGACCGAACGGTCTGTGATCGTGATGAGGAACGTCTTGTCGGCAATCGTCGGAAGGCGGAGGAGGCGGAACAGCGCGTCCTGCGGCCTTACCCCCGCTAGGTCGAGCGCCTTCGCCGGACGCTTCACGCGCTTGACATCGCGGCGCATCCTGGGCGGCTTGCCCAGCAGGACCCTGATGTCCATGTCGATCGGAGAGTCGTGGAAATAGTCGTCTTCGAGGACAAGACGCCCGTCGCCCGTGGCTTCGCCGATGAACGCCACGGGGCAGCGCTCGCGCTCGCAGAGTTCCTCGAAGAACGCGCGGGCGTCGCGCCTGAGCGCAAGCACATAGCGCTCCTGTGCCTCGCAGCACCATATCTCCATCGGGCTCATCGAAGGCTCTTCGTTGTGGACCTTGCGGAGCTCGAACCTTCCGCCCGTCGCCTCCACGAGCTCGGGGCAGCCGTTCGAAAGCCCGCCGGCTCCGATGTCGTGGATCGAAAGCACGGGATTCTTCCTTCCCATCGCCGAGCACGCGTTGATCACGCCCTGGCAGCGGCGCTGCATCTCTGCGTTTCCGCGCTGCACGGAGTTGAAGTCGAGCGCTTCGGAATTCGTGCCCGTCATCATCGACGAAGCCGCGCCCCCTCCAAGCCCGATGCGCATCGCCGGTCCGCCGATCTGGACGATGTACGCACCAGTAGGCACGGGCTTCTTGTCGACCTGGTCCCGCACGATGACGCCATGTCCGCCGGCGAGCATGATCGGCTTGTGGTAGCCGCGATAGAGCCCGGCGGCTTCGCCTTCGTACGTGCGGAAGAAGCCCGTGAGCTGCGGACGCCCGAACTCGTTGCCGAACGCCGCCCCGCCAAGCGGCCCCTCCGTCATGATCGCGAGCGGTGTCGCGAGACGACGCGGGAACTCGGCGTACTCGCGCTCCCACGGCTGCGGGAACCCCGGGATATGCAGGTCGGAGACCATGAAGCCGCAGATGCCGGCGTGCGTGCGCGATCCGCTGCCGGTGGCAGCCTCGTCGCGTATCTCTCCGCCGACACCTGTCGCTGCGCCGGGGAACGGCGAGATGGCCGTCGGGTGGTTGTGCGTCTCGACCTTCATCAACTGGTCGAGCTGCACCTTCTTGAATCCGTACTTGTGTCCCTTGTCCGGGAGGAACATCTCGGTTGCGAACCCCTCTACGACGGACGAATTGTCCTTGTACGCCACAAGCGTGCCCTTGCCGTGCTTCTTGTGCGTGTTCTTGATCATGTCGAAAAGCGAGTCGGGCATCTTCTTCCCGTTGATCGTGAACTCGGCGCCGAAGATCTTGTGCCGGCAGTGCTCGGAGTTGACCTGTCCGAACATCGTAAGCTCGGTGTCGGTCGGATTGCGTCCGGCGGCCCGGAAGGAGTCGGCGAGGTACTGCATCTCCTGCTCGGAGATCGCAAGCCCGATCTCGGCGTTCGCCTCGCGAATCGCGTCTACGCCCTTCGCCATAACGTCGTAAGTGCGGCCGGGGCGGGGAGGCGGGCACTCGAAGATGTCGTCGATCGACTCGTACACCCCTTCCGTCATGCGGTCGTGCAGCGCGTTGAGGGCCTGCGGAGTGAGGTCCTCCGCGGAAACGCCGGATATGGCGTAGCGTATGCCGCGCTCCACGCGTGCAATGCCGCCGAGCGAGCAGTTGCGGAAGATGTCGGTCGCCTTCGAGGACCACGGCGAGATGGTGCCCTTGCGCGGCGTCACGAAGAACGCGCGCGCGCCCTGCGGGACGTCCGAGACGCTCCCCGGCCCGGCGTTCAGGAGAAGCGCCGCGCGGGCGAGCGTCTCCTCGTCCGGGCCAGCGCCATCCGGCTGGATTGCGTACACCCACTTGGCGTCTATCCCTGCGTCCGCAAACGCGGGGCTCGCCTTTGACAATGCTGCGCGAAGCGCGTCGATGCGGAACTTCGAATGTGCGTCGCCGCCGAAAAGGAGAATCGGTTTGTTCATCGTTTTGCTGGTGTTTTGATGTTCTAGGACTTTCTTGGCTGAGGGCGGGAGTGCTAGCCGCACAGCGCCGTCACAACGTCCTCGCGCGTTTCCGCGGCGAGGATCGCCTCGCGGACGGGCGCCTGGAGGAGCCTCTGGTTGAGGGAGACAAGGAACTTTATGTGGCCTGTAGCGGCCTTTGAGGAGTTGAGCATGAGCACGAATATGCGGGAAGGCGCGCCGTCCGCGGCACCGCACTCAGCGCCTTCGCGAAGGACGCCTATCGCAACGCACGTCCCATTGACGCCCTCGATGTAGCCGTGGGGGATCGCTATTCCGCTCGATATCGCGGTCGAGCCGAGCTGCTCGCGCTCGAGAATAGCCGTTTCCGCGCTGTCGCGGAGCGATGAGTCAAGCCCTCCGGAAGAGACCATGGCGTCTATCAGCTCGGCGACTATCTCTGGGAAGGTACGCCCGCGCATGCCGAGCACGACGGGGCACTTGCCAACTATTTCTTCGAAATTTTCCATTTCGCGAGGTCCTGTATCGTAGCGTTTGTCAGATCGCGGACCTTCCTGACCTGGTACCTGATGCCGGAAGGCTCGAACTCCGTGTCGACGTTGATCTCCGAAAGGTCGCCCACGAGCCACTGCGCGCCTGTGAGGTCCTGCGGCACGAGCGTGCTGCGGTTGAGCGCAAGGACATGCATCCCCGCGGCCCTTCCGGCCTTGACGCCTGCGGTCGAGTCCTCTACCACAACGCACTCGGATGCGTCGACCTCGAGGATCGTGGCGGCCCTGAGGAAGCTGTCCGGCGCCGGCTTGCCGCGCGGATAGTCCTCCGTGCCGAGCACGAACTGGAGGATGTCCGCGATTCCGCATGTGCGCGCCATGTCCAGGACGTCTGCGCGCGGCGAGCCGGAGACTATCGCCACCGGCGCGAAGCACGCGACCTTCTTGAGGAACTCCACCGAACTTTCGATCACGACCGACTTCGGATCCACGACCACGCGGTCGTAGTATGGGCGAAGCACAACGGCGTCCGCCGCGGGATCCGCCTTCGGAAGAGACGGGTACCTGGAGTGCAGCTCGGAATGGATGTCGTACCAGCTGCGCCCGCAGACGATCGGCGCTATGTCCGCCTCCGACGCGGCCACCCCGCGGTCAGCGAGAAAAGCGAGTATGGCCCGCGTCCACGGTGTTTCCGTGTCGACGAGCGTGCCGTCCAGGTCGAAGAAGAACGCCGCTGGCTTCATCAAACCGCCCCCGATTGAACCATCATGCAGCGCCGCGTCCGCAGCACTTCTTGTACTTCTTCCCCGAGCCGCACGGGCACGGGTCGTTGCGCCCAACCTTCGGCGTCTCGCGCCTGTAGGTGTCTGTGCCGCGGATTACGCCGTCGATAAAGCGCCATTCGCCGTCGATCTTGCGGAAAATGGATCGCTCGTGGTGCTCGCAGTCGCGTCCCCCAGCCTTGTAGTGGGCAACGAACTCGACTACGCCCTCCTCGTCGTCCTTGCCGCCCTTTTCCTCGTGGACGATTTCCATTCCGTTCCACTCGGCCTGCCTGGACCACTTCTCGGACGCCTCGGCGTCGAACTCCTTGCGGATCTCGTCGCCGGACGACTTGTAGAGGAAATCGGTGTCGCACACCGCGTATGCGGAATAACGCGCTCTCATCAGCTGCGAAGCCGTCTCGGCCTTCTTTTCGCCGGACAGAACCGGACCGCAGCACTCGCCAAAGGTCTTACCCGACGAGCATGGACAAAGTTCTTCGTTTTTCATAGTTATGTATTTTACCAAAACGGGCCGCCGCCATAAAGAACACTTTTGGCCTCGGGCGCGGCCGCGGGCCGTTCAGCCGAGCTGCTTGAAAATGGCAGCGAGGAAGTCGTCGTACGTCTCGTACGCCGGGATGTCCGGGTTCGCGGCCTTGATCTCGGGCGTGGAGCGGAAGAGGAACCCCGCCTTGGACGCGCGTATCATCGCGAGGTCGTTGAAGCTGTCTCCCGCGGCGATTGTCTGGAAGCCGCAGCTCTGCAGCGCCTTAACGGTGGTGAGCTTCGACTGCGGGCAGCGCATCTTGTAGCCGGTCACGCGCCCTTCCGGGGAGACGACGAGCGAGTTGCAGAAGATGGCCGGCCAGTTGAGCTTGCGCATCAGCGGCTGCGAGAACTGGTCGAACGTGTCCGACAGGATCAGCACCTGGGTGCGCTCGCGCAGCTGGTCGAGGAACTCCTGCGCGCCGATGAGCGGGCGCATCCCGGAGATCACGTCCTGTATCTGGTGGAGGCCGAAGCCGTGCCTGTCCAGAAGGTCCATGCGGTAGTGCATGAGCTTGTCGTAGTCGGGTTCGTCGCGCGTGGTGCGGCGGAACTCGGAGATGCCGGTCGCCTCTGCGAACGCTATCCAGATTTCAGGCACGAGAACGCCTTCCAGGTCCAAGCATACAATGTCCATTTGTCCCTTTCGCTTTCCTTTGATTTGATTTGGTCCCAATGCGGTTGACGCCGTAATTATACCACATTCCGCCCGCGCTCCGCGAGACGGAATTCTCCCTGGAGTTTACCCGTTTTTCAGGTTCTGGCGAGGCGAGATGGATTGCCGCGCGCGCCGGTTGGCGCGCGCTGAAATCAAAGTTGTCCTCGCGTTGTCCATGTTGTTTTCAAAATTCCTCGCCCGCCTGTAACCAGTCGTCGGTGTCAGCCATGCTTTCGCTACTGTACAAACCGTCCGCGGCCACATCGGGAACGGGAATCACTGGAACGGCTTGTAGCCTTCGCCCGCGGGAGTGTCAGGCGGAACGCCGTGGCGGTGGCTCCAGAGCATCTGGCGGGCGATTCCGAGCATGATGGACGCGTCGTCGGCCGTCTGCACGCCGCGGGAGAAGATGCGGTGCACCCCCTGCATCATGTACTCTGACTCCTTTTCGCTCATGAAGCCGATGTCCGTGAGCGCAGTCTCCCAGTTGCGGGTCAGCACCATCTTGAGCCCCTGCGGCGCGGCGGCGGACTTTTCGTGCGGCGGGACGTAGGACCCGCTTGCCGCGAATATCTCGTATGCCGTTATCAGCACAGCCTGCGCGAGGTTGATGGACGTGTACCCCACGTCGACGGGTATGCGCAGAAGGTGCGTGCACTGCGCTACCTCCTCGTTGAGAAGCCCCTTGTCCTCGCGTCCGAAAACCACCGCGACAGGGCCTTTCGACGCAAGGTCGAGTATCTCCGGCGCAAGGTCGCGCGGCGCCTTCACGTGCTGACGGAAAAGCCCGCCGCGCGCGGTAGTTCCCACGACAGCCACACAGTCTTCCACCGCCTCCTCGAACGTGGCGAACTCCTCGCGGTTCTTGAGGACATCGTCTGCGTGAACAGCCAGCTTCTCCCCTTCTCGCCAGTCCTTGTCCTGGATGTTCGGCGCCGCCAGGCGCAGGTGCCTGATGCCCATGTTCGCCATTGCGCGGCATGCGGACCCGACATTGCCCGAATAGAGCGTCCCAACAAGGACAATGCGTATGTTGTCCAGCGGGTTCACTTGGTCACCTTCTTGCGTTTGTACGAATTGTTGCCGTGCTCGCGCGGCGAATTGTACACCTTCTTGCCCTTCTTGCGGTCGCCCCTGCTCATTCCGCCGTCGCTCTGGGAGTAGATCATCCCCTCGAACACCATCTCGGACTCGTCGCCCGTGTACTGGTACACACGGCAGGCGTACCCCGCGGAAAGGAGCTCCCATTCTCCGTCGTCAGAACGGTATAGCGTGCCGCCTGTGGAAGGGACGTCGTACGCTACGAACCTGTACCCGCTCGGGAATGTTGCGCGCACCTTGTAGCGCGACTTGTAGGGGACTTCCGTGCCGTCATCGCGATAGAGCGTCCTAGTGCGCACTTCGTCGCCGTAGTCGACCTTCAGGACGTCGTTGAGGTCGTTGATGAACCACATGGTCATGTTCGGCTTGAACCGGCAGTCCCAAGTGGCGCAGCCCTGGAACGCGGAAAGCGCGGCGACGGCAAGCGCCGCAAGAATGATCCTCGCATTTGTCTTCATCTCATCGCTCCTCTTTGTTCAGGTGTTGCAGATCACACGGAAAGCATCGCCACCGCCGGGAACACAAGCGCCGGGAGAAACAGCACTGAGTCGAACATGTCCAGGAACCCGCCGATCCCCGCCGGCATGAACGACGACGAGTCCTTCACGCCAGCCGCGCGCTTGAACCGGCTCTCCACAAGGTCGCCGAGAGTCGCCACAACCGAAAGCACCGCCCCGAGCGCGGCCGCAGTGGGGTACGAAAGCCTGCCCCACGCGCGGATCTCGTCCGCCCAGCCGAACTTCACCGACAGCATGTAGAACACGCACATCGTTATCGCCGCGAAGATCGCAGAGCCCAGCATTCCCTCCCAGCTCTTCTTCGGGGATATGCCAGGGCACATCTTGTGCTTGCCGAACGCGAGCCCGAACGCAAAACCGCCGGTGTCGGAGAACTTGGCGGTCGCCACGAGCGCGAGAAGCGTGTAGAGGCCGGTACGCGTCCACGCGTACCCCTCGACGTCTCCGCCGCCCCAGAACCCCCTGCCCGTGATCTGCACGAGGAAGAGGAAGAAGGACAGCAGGAACGGGATGTACACTACGCCGAAAAGCGTAGTGGCAATGGACGCAACCGGATCTTCGCGCTTGGAGTCGAACAGCACAGCAAGCGCAATCAGCCCTCCGGCCAGCGGAAGGCCTAGCGTGATGTAGACCGGCACCGCGATTATCCCCGTGTTGAAGCCGAAAAGGCCCGTTGCTACAAGGCACACGCACCCGATCGCGATGCCGAGCCACTCCACCGGCTGCGACTTCTTCGCAAGGCCGTAGAACTCAAGCTGCAGGAGGCTGGAGAGGACAATTATTATCGGGAGAAACGCCCTCATCGGGCAGTAGAGGAACACCCCAATCACGAGCAGTCCCGTGGCGATTCCCGTGAAAGTCCTCTTTGCAACAGGGTTCATTTTGTCTCCAGTCTGCCGCCCATGCGGCGCTCACGGTGCGCGTACGATTCGAGCGCGCGGTCGAAGTCCTCGCGCGAAAAATCCGGCCACAGCGTGTCGGTGAAGTGGAATTCTGTGTACGCAAGCTCCCAGAGGAGGAAGTTCGATATCCTACATTCGCCGGATGTGCGTATGAGAAGGTCCGGATCAGGGACGTCAGGCGCATAGAGGCACGACGCGAAAAGCCGCTCAGCCTCATGTACGTCAGCCGGGAGCCCGCCCTTCCCCACCACGTGCGCGAACTTCACGGCCGCATCCACGATCTCCGCCCGCCCGCCGTACGACAGCGCCACTATGAGCTGCCTCTCGAAATTCGCCGTCCTCTCCTCGAGGCCCGCGATCTCCCGCTGGAGCTTTTCAGAGAGGTCTGACCTTCGGCCTATCACGCGGAAGCGGACCTTGTTCTTCACGAGCATCTTCTCCTTGCCCTTGACAAACGCGGAGAGCAGCTTCATGAGCCCAGACACCTCCTCTTTTGAGCGCTTCCAGTTCTCGGTGGAGAACGCGTACACCGTGAGGTACTTTACGCCAGCGTCGCTGCAATAGCCAAGAATGCGCTCAAGGGCATCGGTCCCGGCGCGGTGTCCGGACAGCCGGGCCTTTCCGCGGGCCTTCGCCCAACGCCCGTTTCCGTCCATTATCACCGCTATGTGCTGCGGAACGTTCGCTCCCATGTCATACTCTCCGAGACCGTTGCGTCAAAGGGCCACGCGGAGAGTCGACTCGCGCGCCGGTCCAATGGAGAGTATTCCGAGCTTTCCGCCGGAAAGCTCCACGAGGCGGTCCACGTAGGCCTTCGCCTTCGGCGGAAGGTCCTCCATGCGGGTGATGTTCGAGGTCTCGCACATCCAGCCGTCCATCTCCTCGTAGATCGGCTTCACGCGCGCGAGCTCCGCAGCCGTCGTGGGCACGTAGTCGATGCGCTTCCCGTCCAGCTCGTACGCCACGCATATCTTGATCTTCGGGAACACGTCCATCACGTCGAGCTTCGTGAGCGCCCAGTAGTCCACTCCGTTGACCTGCTGCGCGTAGCGCGCTATCACGGCGTCGTACCAGCCGGTGCGGCGCGGGCGCTTCGTGACGGCGCCGAACTCGTGGCCGCGCTCAGCCATCGTCTTGCCGTCTTCGTCGAGCATGTCCACGGCGTTGTAGAGCTCCGTCGGAAACGGTCCTTCGCCTACGCGCGTCGTGTACGCCTTCACGACGCCAACCACGCAGTCGATGTCGCGCGGAGAAAGGCCGCTTCCGATGCACGCCCCGCCGGAGGTAGGGTTGGATGAAGTCACGAAAGGATACGTTCCGAAGTCTATGTCGAGCATCGTCCCCTGCGCGCCTTCGCAGAGGATGGACTTGCCATCGGCCTTAGCCTTGTGGAGGAAGGGAACGGTGTCGATGATGTACGGCGAGAGCTTCTCCTTGGCGACCTTGTAGATCGCCGCGATCTCGTCGGCGTCGAGCTGGTAGTCCCTGATCGTGCAGCCGGGCACTTCGATCGAGTCGCCTTCGTCCACCCGTTCCGCTCGGAGCATGCGGAGCTTGGCGTTCGTCTCCTCCACCTGGTCGCGCACGAGTTCGAGGAAGTTGTCCGCGAGCATGTCGCCGCAGCGAAGCCCTGTGCGGCTCACCTTCGCGGCGTAGGCAGGCCCGATTCCGCGGCCGGTCGTTCCGATCTTCTTGCCCTTCGGACGCGCGGCCTCCTCGGCCTTGTCGAGCGCGCGGTGGTAGAGCATCACCATCTGCG
>CAMORM010000010.1 GCA_946623785.1 uncultured Verrucomicrobiota bacterium | reverse complement strand
TGGCGGCGCGAAGGTCGTCTGCGTCGAGTACGCAGGCCGCGTCGGCGGCATTTCGACAGAAGGGGGCATCGGACGCTACTGCTTCGGACTTCGCCGCGGGTTCACGTCCGAGCTCGACGCTGGCGTCTCGAAGGTCGGAAGTTTCTACGCCTGCTGCAAGGCCGAATGGCTTCGCCGCGAAGGACGGCGCTACGGCGTCGACTGGTGGCTCTGCGCGCAGGCCACGGGCGCGGTCGTCGAAAACGGACGCGTCGTCGGTGCGTTCGTGGCGCTACCGGACGGAACGTACGGCGCCGTTCGCGCGAAGGCGGTGGTCGATGCGACCGGCTATGCGCTCATTGCGGCAAGCGCCGGCGCGCGCACGGAGTTCCTTTCGGACGGCGAGCTGTCCGTCCAGGGCGCGGGATCTCTCACGCGCGTCCTCGGCCGAAGCCATCTCAACACGGACGCGTTTTTCGTCGACGACGCCAATCCGGCCGACGTCTCCTATGAATGGCTCCGCGCCCGCGCAAGCTTCGGGCCGTGGGTGTGGGACCAGACGTCCGTTGTGTCGAGCCGCGAGCGCCGCCGGATGCGTGGCGCCTACTACGTGACGGTGCAGGACGTGCTGTCGGGGCGCAACTATCCCGATGTCATCGCGCTCGCCCACTCGAATTTCGACACGCACGGGCAGACCGTCGATCCGCAGTTCGCCGTCCACATACCAGAGCGGAAATACCTTGTCACTTCCCGCATCCCCTACCGCGCGCTTCTTCCGGAAAAGACGGACGGCCTCCTTACGGTCGGGCTCGGCATGAGCGCGCATCGCGACGCCATGCCGGTCCTGCGGATGCAGGCGGACCTTCAGAACAGCGGCTACGCGGCCGGGCTCGCCGCGGCGCAGGCCGTCCGAAAGGGCGTCGAACTGCGCGACATTGACGTGCGCGAGCTCCAGGGCGAACTGGTCGCGAAGGGCATTATCGACGCCTCGGACGTCTCCGCGGCGCCGTCCGCTCCGCTTTCCGACGCGGAGCTTGCAACCACCGTCGCGTCTCTCGACTATGACAACGCCGCGCTGGCGCGGGTGTTCGCAGACGCCTCGCGCGCCCTGCCGATCCTCAGAAGGGCGTATGCGGCGGCCAGGGAGCCGGAACGAAAGCTGTTTTACGCGCACGTTCTTGGAGCGCTCGGCGACGCTTCGGGAGCCGAGACGCTTGCGGCCGCAGTCGACGCTGCACCGTGGGACGACGGGTGGAACTATCGGGGAATGGGACAGTTCGGAGCGAGCCTGAGCCGCGTCGACTCCTACCTGATTGCGCTCGGCTGCGCGGCGAACAGGGGTCGGCCCGCCGTCGTGGAGGCGATTCGCCGCAAGGCGGCTGACCTTGGGCCGAAGTCGGCCTATTCGCATTTCAGGTCCGTAGCGAAGGCCGCGGAAGGGGTGGGCGCAGGGGAACTCGCTGCGGATCTCTCGCGGCTTCTCTCGCTCCCCGGCGTTCGGGGCCACGCGCTTGCGCCGTCCGCGCTCCCGCGCATCGAGGGATATGCAAAGGATTCAACCTGGATCGGCGCGGGAAACGAGGAGCGCAACGACTGCCTGCGCGAACTTGCCCTCGCGCGCGCACTCTACCGGCTCGGCGACTCGTCCGGGCTCGGCGAGCGCACGCTCCGCACGTATGTGGACGATCCTCGCCGCGTCTACGCGGTCCATGCGCGCTCGGTGCTCGCCGGGGGACACTCTGCCCGCAGCCGCTCTGGTGGCGGCGAGTGCCTCCCGGGTGAGTGCGCGTTTTAGTCTAACTGATTTGCGCATTTTAGTCTAAATGGCATAGACCAATCTTTTCCTGCATGGTATAATCCAAAACAAAAACATTAGCCAAGGAAGGCCACCATGAAAAAGTCCTCACTTCTTGCAATTGCCGCCTGTGCGTTCGCGACTGCCGTCCGCGCTGGGATCATCGCCTATGACGGATTCGAGGATTCCGCCCTAGGCGCGTTGAACGTGCAGTCGGGTGGCTCGGGTTTCGTATCGGCATGGACGGCACAGGGTGTCTCAGTCGTCGAACCATACGGTCTTTCATACACGGGTGGCGCGCTGTCCGTGGGAGGCGGGACGACACACCTGCGCACGTCTGTCGGTTCGTCCGCTGTCGTCTTCGCGCGACTGATCGACACGGCGCTCCTTCCGACAGACGGGTCTGGCATCTATGTGAGTTTTCTGATGCGCGTATCGGGTTCGCTCGCCACCGACGGAGATCCCGACTATGCCCTGATCGGATTTGCCGATGGCGCGTCGAGCACTCCTGCGTTAGGCGCGATATACACGACAGTCTCCGGCGGTACGTCAAACGGCTTTGGGCTGCGCCATTACGGGGCGAATGTTCCTGGTTCGGTTGTCGCCGTTGCTGACCACACCTACCTTGTCGTATTCAAGTGGTCTAAGAGCAAGCTTGACGGCACGGCACCGCAGTCCTACTACCGCTACATGTCGCTGGCAGTTGATCCGACGTCGTCAACCGAGCCGCCGTCCGAATCCTGGACGATTGCCGACAGCTACAAAGATAACAAGAATGCGCTGACCAAGTATCCATATCTCGTCGCCTACCTCCAGTATGCCTCGAATCAAGCCAACCGATGCGAAGCGGAGGATGCCATTCAGATCGACGAGATCCGAATCGGTACGAGCTGGGCGGACGTAACGGGCGCGTCGACCTTCGGCGGTCTCGTTCCGCGTCCGGTCGTTTCGGTGACCGACGGCGCGGGCGAGAAGACCGTGACGATGACATCGGCCGGCGAAGACATCTACTACACGACGGACGGGACTACACCGTCCGCATCGAACGGAACGCTCTACACCGCGCCGTTCTCGCTCTCGCAGTCCGCAACCGTCAGATCCGTTGCCGTCGCTTCCGGTGGGGCGACTTCGGCGGTCGTCTTGACCCCCTGCAATTTCGAAGCGCATTGGACGGGCGCGGGCGCGGATGACGACTGGACGACCTCCGACAACTGGTCGCCTTCTGGAAGCCCGGCGAACAAGGCGATTGTCTTCGGCGCGGAGGATCGGACGCTGGCCAACACTGTCAACAGCGTCGTCTCGCAGGACATGACAGTCCGGTCGCTCTGCTTCACCAACAACAACTTCGCGCCAGCCGTCGCGACGGCCGCCTACTGGCACGTGGTCAGGATCGAGGAGGGAAAGACGCTCACCGTCGACGGCATGAACGAGGACGGCTACTCCATGAAGTTGTGGGCGCCTCAGTCGAGCGGGAAGAACAAGTATGTAGCGGCCGCGTTTACTGGCGGTGGATGCCTCAAGGTGGATTCACCCGAGTCGAACATCCTCCTTCAGCATAATTCAAGCGACAATACCGCAAATGCCTATTTCGACGCGTCGGGACTTGGTGAGCTCTCTTTGAAAGTGTCCGACCTGACACTCTGCCATGGCAAGCGTACGCAGGGATATTTCAAGCTTGCCGCTGCCGGCGATGGGGAAAACACCATTGTTGCAGATTCAATCTATGTCGGCGACTGCCACAGTCAGGATCAGGGCGGAGGAACCGTCTACCTGTACCTTGGCAAAGCAAACGAGATAAAATCCGATGTGCTGTATGTGGGGGCTCCTCCTGCTGGATACGTGCATAACAACGGGGCGGTTCTGAGATTTGCCGACGGACTGTCCGCGCCGACCGTGAAAATCCGTGCGAAGGACGGACAGGGACGTGCCGACATGAAGATCGGCTCGCACGGCGAGAGCGCGATGACGCCGCGCTCAATGTCTGCGACAGCCGATTTCACCGCGGGAACGGTCGACGCACGCATTGGCAACCTTCTCGTCGGAAACGGCACCGGCTACTATTGGAGCAATAACATGGGCGCTCAGTCGGGGACCTTGGCAATGTCTGCCGGCACGTTTGACGTGGCGTCGGCGACGATTGCGAGATCTCTGCTTGCCGGATCGTCGAAGAATGTTACTGCCGGTGCCAGCAAGGGGGCGGTCCGAGTTTCCGGCGGAGAGTTTTCGTCCGTCGGCAATGTCGTGCTGGGCATCAACGAAGCCAATGCGCTGCAAGGTGTTGAAGGAACGATTGACGTGACGGGCGGTACGCTTTCCGTTGGCGGGGACATGACTCTTGCGACGCGCCTCGGCCTTGCGACGAATGTCGTTGCCAACGTCAATGTCTCGAACGGTTCGCTCTTCGTTCTCGGCAATCTTGCAAGCGGTGAGGCGATAACGAATCTGGAAAACGCGGTTCATGTCGTCAACCTCCAGGCGAACGTGAACGCGCTTGGCGGCGTGATTGCAGTGACGAACGTCGCGGGCACGTCGGAGCTGCGGCTTGAGAGCGGCACACTTGCGCTTGCGGGTGGCAAGGTCTACGCCGATTCGCTCGTGATGACGAACGAAGCGTCAACGGTTTCGGTCGAGCTTTCGGAAGCCGGCTTCACAACGGCAGAGGTCGGCGCGCTGAAGCTCGGCGGAAATCTTTCCGTCACGCTTGCGGACGGTTTCAAGACGCACGGCGGAATGGCCTGGCACGTCGTCGAGGGACGTTCCGCGCGCACGGGAACGTTCGAGACGGTCGATCTTCCCGAGGGGCTGAGAGTCTGCTACACCGCGAATGGCTTCGACATCGCGACGGAGGGCGGATTCACCATAATCGTCAGATAGCCGTTGCGTGGACGATGGGAGGACGCCTATGCGGATTCTGAACGGATTTGCCGCGCTTCTTGCCTGCGCCGCGCTTGACTCTTCCGTAGCTGCCGAGGCGTCCCGCCCGGCGCTCGATTTCGTCGATCCGCTGATCGGCACGGAGGGCCATGGCTCGCAGTACGGCGGAATGATGCCGTACACGGGCGTCCCGTTCGGGAGCTTCCAGCTTGTCCCCATGACGCGCCTCAACCGCGTCGGGCAGCTCAGCTTCAACCAGGCGGACGACACGCTCCTCGGCTTCATCCTCACGCGCCAGCCCGCGATCTGGATGGGCGACTGGGGCGAGGTGCGCGTGCCGATCGAGCCGGCGCGCATCGAGTCGTTCCGTCCGGCGCCGTACCTCGGCAGAATCGCCGCGGGCGGGCGGACGTTCGAGTACACGGCGACGATGCACGCGGCCTGGATACGCGGCGACCTGAACGAGATCCGCCTCCTGGACGGCTACAACGCGAACCGCGACGACGAGAACCTCGGCTATCCGCTCCCGAACTTCAAGGGGTGGCGCCACGTCGAGCGGAAGGGCCGCAACCTCAAGATCGGCGTTTCGCTCATTTCGCTCGAGGACGCGCGGCGCAACATGGAAGCCGAGCTCGGCGGGAAGTCCTTCGAGGCGGTTGTGGCCGAGACGCGCGCCGCGTGGGAGGAGTGCTTTTCCCGCGTCGAGATAGAGGCGCCGGACGACGTGAAGACGATCTTCTACACGGGTCTTTTCCACACGCTCCTCTTCCCGCGCGAAATCTCCGAGCGCGGACGCTACTACTCCGCCTTCGACGACCGCATCCACGACGGCGTCGCGTACAGCTGCTATTCGCTCTGGGACACCTATCGCGCCGAGCATCCCTGGCTCGCGCTCGTCGCGCCCGAGCGCGTGGACGGCATGATGCAGTCGCTTCTCCAGTCGTACCGCGAGGGCGGCTGGCTGCCGAAATGGCCGAATCCGGGATACACCGGCATCATGACCGGCTCCCCTGCCGAAATCGTCCTTGCCGAGGCGTGGCGGAAGGGCTTCCGCGGATTCGACCTCGGCCTCGCGTGGGAGGCCGTGAAGAAGAGCGCGTTCACGCCGCAGGAGAACGACCTCTCGTTCCGCTGGGAGGACCGCGGCGCGTTCGGGCGCACGCCGGAGACGCGCGCGGGGCTGACGGACTACATGCGCCTCGGATATGTCGCTTGCGACCACACGGCGGAATCTGTCTCGCGCACACTGGACTTCTGCCTCGACGACGCCTCCGCTGCGATACTTGCGCGTGCGGCAGGCGACGCGGCTTCGGCCGCCGTCCTCGAGGCGCGCGCGAAGAGCTACACGAACCTCTGGCACGCGGCGAAGCGGCGCTTCCTGCCGCGGCGGTCCGACGGCTCCTGGTCCGATCCGAAGCCGGGCGACTACACCGAGTGCAGCGACTACACGGCGCTCTGGTGCGTGCCGCACGACGTCGAGGGCCTTTGCCGGCTTCTCGGCGGCGCGGACGCGATGGAGAAGGAGCTCGACCACTACTTCGACAAGGTGTTCTTCGTTCCGGAGCGTGGCAACCGTTCCATACACGGGAACGAGCCGTCGCACCACGTTGCCTATCTCTACGCCGCGATTGGACGCCCCGCGAAGACTGCGCAACGCGTCCGCGAGATCTTCACGCGCTGCTATTCGACAGACCGCAAGGGATTCGACGGCAACGAGGACTGCGGGCAGATGAGCGCGTGGTATCTCTTCTCCGCGCTCGGCTTCTATCCCGTCCACCCCGCGAGCGGCGAGTACGTGATCGGCGCGCCGCAGGTCTTGCGTGCGACGCTCTCCCTCCGGGACGGGCGTCGGCTGGTTGTCGAGGCGAAAAACCTTTCACGTGAGAACCTCTATGTCAAGTCAGTCGCGCTGAACGGCGTTCCTGTCTTGAACGGGCGCCTGCGCCATGAAGACATCGCAAAGGGCGGCATGCTCTCCTTTGTGATGGGGCCGAATCCGTGAGTGCGCATAACAGTCTTTTTAATGTGCGTGAAACAGTCCGTCACGGTTTGAGCATTTGTGCCGCCCGTGATATAATGCAACGCGTAAAGCCCAAGAGAAGGAACCACCCCATGCAGATCAAGAACCTTGCGTTTTTCGGAGCCGCGGCGTTGTCCGCCATGTTGCTTGCCGCCGATGGCGCGGCGACGGCGAAGAAGATTTCGTCGGGCGTGAAGATCGACGGCGACCTCGCGGAGTGGAAGCTGGCGCCGCAGGTCGAGTTCGCGGCGCCGAGCGTGAACGACCTCAAGTGCGAGTTCTGCGCGCTCGGCTGGGACGACGCGAATCTTCTTGTCGCCTTTCGCGTCTACGACACGAAGGTCGTGAACACGAACGGACTCGACCGTCTGACGGACGGTGACGCGCTTGAGCTTCGCATCTGTCCGGACGCGTCCGCACGCGGGAGCTATTTTCGATTCGCGGTTGCCCCTGCGTCCGATCGCGGCGTTCCTGCGATGACGCTTTCGCGGCGCCGCGGGAAGGAGAACGAGCCAATCGCCTCCGCGTACGAAGGCGAGAAGTCTGACGTCGCCTGGTGTGTGACGAAGACGTCCAAGAGCTGGTCGGTCGAGGCGTCGATTCCGTTTGCGCTGCTCGGCGTCGAGCCGAAGGTCGGAAAGGAACTCCCGTTCGTCGCCGTGTGCTGGGATCGCGACAATGCCGAGAAGGACGAGTGGGGCAAGGGCTGGAAGAAGAGGCTTGAAAGCTCCAAGCAGAAGAATCCGCCCGAGCTCTGGCCGTGCCTCGTGTTCGGTGACGAAAACGCCGTTGGCGTGAAGCGCGTCGCGAACGGACTTGGTCTCGCGCGCCACGACCCCTGCAACATGTTCCGTCCCGACGAAGACGTCGTGTTCACGTTCAAGTCGAAGTTCCCCGCGAACGCGTCTGGTTCGCTTTCGTGTTCGGTGAAGGACGCGTACGGGCGCGAGTTCCTGAAGAGCGTGAAGCCGTATGTTGTGGAGGGCGGGAAAGGCGTCCTCTCGCTCGGGTGGTTCCCGCGCGGCTACTGGGAACTCGAAGTCGAGGCGCGCGTGACGGACGCGGAGGGGCGTCCGTATGCGACGGCGGAAAAGGCGACATTCGGCGTGATGGAGCAGCCGAACTACGATTTCGACGCTTTCATGAAGGAAGGCCGCCGTTTCGGACTCAAATGGTGGGGCGGCGTGAGCGACAAGGAGGAGTGCAAGCGCCTCGTCTGCGCGCTCGGGCTCAACTGGTCCCGCGCGATCTTCAGGGAGGCGGTGATGATCACCACCAACACCGCGATCAACGCGATCGTCAAGGTCGAGCGCTTCCCGAAGGAGCTCTACGACGAGGAGAAGTACGGTCCAATGGCCGAGTGGGAGAAGAAGTTCGGACGGGGCGGCTGGTCGCTGAAGACGCTCCCGAAGGAGACGGAGTACCGCGCGTACCTGCGCGAGCAGATCGCCTCAATCCCGGAGGGGCGGAATGTTTTCGAAATCTGGAACGAGCCATGGGACAAGCTCAATCCGCAGGACCTCTCGACGCTGAGCGGATGGATCGCCGAGGAGCTCCGCAAGGTCCGTCCTGGCGCGGTGCTTGGGCCGAACCTCAAGGGCGACATGAGCAAGTACGGCTACGACGCGAAGGTCATAGAGGCGGGCGGCATGAAGGGCATGGACATCGTCTGCCTGCATCCGTACTCGACCTGCGAGGACCGCCAGTGGCTCCGCGACTACAAGGCGTGGATCTCCGAGAGGTGCGGCCGGCCGATCGACGTCTACATCACCGAATACGGTGCGCATTCGTGTCCGCAGGGCCCCTCGCGCCGCACCGAGCGCGAGCAGGCCGCGATGACCGTCCGCCAGTCGCTCTGCCTCTACGCGGAGGACTGCAAGGCGCTCGTTCCGCACTGGATTGGGCAGAGCGAGCGGAACCCCGTCTACCACGAGGACTGGTTCGGCTACGTCCGCAAGAACCTCCAGCCCAAGCCCGTCCTCCTTGCGCTTGCGAACTGCGCGCGGCTGATCGACGCGTCGGAGTACCGCGGCGACCTCTGGTTCGGACCCGGCCTTGCGGCGATGCTCTTCGCGAAGGACGGACGCACCGTGCTCGCGTTGTACGGACAGGGCGAAGCGAAGGACTTCGACCTCAAGCTTCCCGCCGAGAAGCTGACGCTCGTCGATACGTACGGTGCCGAACGCGAGATTGCCGCGAAGGACGGCGTCTTCGCGGTGAAGGTCGGCGGAGAGCCGGTGTTCCTCTGCGGCCTTCCCGGAGACATGTCCGGCGACAAGACGATCCGTCCCGACCGCTTCCCGAAGCCTGCGAAGCCGCCGCGGAACGTGCGCAAGGTCGCGAAGATGGCGAAGGAGCCGGCCTTCGACGGGAAGCTCGACGACTGGAAGGGCGCGTACGAGGTAGCGATCCAGAACGAGAAGGTCAACGGCGACGACGCAAGCGGCATCGGCTACCTCTCGTGGGACGAGAACTACCTCTACGCCGCGGTCGACATGCGCGACAACGAGATGCTGAACACCAAGCCGCGCGCGACGCTCTACCAGCACGACGGCATGGAGCTCTTCGTGTCGACCGAACCGCGCGAGGAGAACGCGGGATACGGACCGAACGACTACCAGTTCTTCATCGTCCCGGCTTCGGGCGAGGGGCGTCCGATCTGCGGCTACGCGGCGGACCGCGCTGCGGGCGTGGTGACGGACGTCGCCGGCGCGAAACTCGCGGTCGGCAAGACCTCGGCGGGCTGGACGCTCGAGTGCGCGATTCCGTGGTCCGCTCTTGGCGGCTTCAAGCCGCAGGTCGGCGGACGCATCGCCGTCGAGCCGCATGTGAACGACGCCGATACGTCGCATGAGCGCTGGAAACTCGATCCGCTTGATGGAAACGTCCGTCCCGAGAACCCGACCGTCTGGTCGATCATGGAGTTCAAATAAGCGAAAGGGGAAGCCAATGAAGCATGTAATGATTGCGCTGTCGCTGTCCTTGTCGGTTCTCTCCGCCGTCGCGGGACCGAAGGCGACGGTCGTGCGCCAGAAGCCGTTCAACCTGTTCGAGCCTGGGCAGAAGATCGAGTTCCAGGTCAAGGGGAAGCCCGGCGAGATCGCGGTCGCGGACTACGACGGGAACAAGGTCGACTTCTCGTTCGCGGACGGCAAGCTCTCGTTCGGCGAGCTGAAGCCGGGCTACTACGAGATCCGGCACGCCGGCGGCATGAACAGCTTCGCCGTCGCGCCGTTCGTGCACCTGAGCGCGTCCGACTTCCTGGAGGAAGGGCGTCGCTTCGGACTCAAGGTCTTTGTCCTCGGGAAGCCCG
Organism: uncultured Verrucomicrobiota bacterium; assembly: GCA_946623785.1. Classification (GTDB taxonomy): domain Bacteria; phylum Verrucomicrobiota; class Kiritimatiellia; order RFP12; family UBA1067; genus CAMORM01. The sequence continues at coordinate 29,193 of CAMORM010000010.1, read as the reverse complement.
GCGTCTGGTGGCGGCGTCCGCTGACGTGGGAGGTCGACGAATGCACGACGGCGTGCGAGCGGCTTGGCCTCCAGTGGACGCGCCACGGATTCGACGTTCCGCCGAATCCCGAAGAGCCCGGCGTCATTTCGACGCTCGACCTCGTCACGAAGCACGAGATGAACTGCGTGATGAAAGTCGAGGGCATTCCCGAAAACGCCTACGACGAGAAGCGCTACGGTCCGATGGAGGATTTCGCGAAGACGAAGAACAAGCGTGGCTGGCGGCGCTGCTCCGTTCCGCTCAAGGAGCCGTACCAGGCGTGGCTCCGGGAGCAGTTGAAGAAGCTTCCTCCTTCTCAGAAGGTTTTCGAGATCGGTAATGAGGTGTGGGACTACATGACGGCCGAGGAGTTCGCCGAATGGTGCCGCATGACGGTGCCTGTGATCAAGGAGGTTCGTCCCGGCGCTTTGGTCGGCGCGGATCCCGGTAGCCTCGCATGGGGCACGCGCTTCGCGAAGGCGGGCGGATTCGAGGGAATGGACGTGATGTACATCCACCCCTACAGCTTCACCCCCGCGCCCGAGGTGCGCATCCGCGCATGGCTCAGAAACCGCCGCGAATACTTCGAGAAGCTCGTGGGTCGCAAGTTTGACGTCTATGTGACGGAATACGGCTGGCCGACGGCGCCGAAGGACAGGCGCGGCCACTCCTGCGACGAGCGGCGGCAGGCGCAGCGCACGGCGCGCGAGTCGCTGATGCTCTACGCTGAGGACTGCAAGACGCTCATTCCGCACTGGATGGCCGACCGCGAGCAGGATCCGACCGAGCGCGAACACTGGTTCGGCTGCTTCCGCCTCTGCGGCGAGCCGAAGCCCGTCGTCGTCGCGCATGCGGCGTGCGCGCGGATGATCGACGGCTCGGAGTTCGTCGGCGACCTCGCGATTCCCGGCGCGGAGACGGGCGTCGGAGCGATGCTGTTCAGGCGAAAGGGCGGATGGGTTGCGGCTGTCTGGACGCGCGACGAGCAGCCGGGCGCGGGACGCGAGGTCGTAGTTCCGGTCAAGGGCGCGAAGGCGTACGGCATCATGGGCGCCGAGGCGGCGATTCGCGAGACGAAGAACGGCGTCGCGTTCAAGGCGAGCGCGGACATGACGTACATCGTCGGCACGGGCGACGTGCCGAAGTCGCTTGCCGCGCTCGTCGACAAGTCGGGCGAGCTGAGCGAGACGAGGTGGAACAACCGCATCGACGGCGACAAGCCGACGAGGTCCGTCGGGCGCGAACCCTCGCCTGTCGCAATGGGCTGGGGTCCGAAGAACCTGGGCGCCGAAGCGGCACCGCGCTTCTCGATGTGGCACGACGGCGCGCTGAAGATCCGACTCGAGGTTCCCGAGGCGGCGCTCGTGAACGGAGAGGGCCGTGCGTTCATCTACTTCTCCACGCGCCCCGAGCGCCAGCCCGATATCGGCGACTGGAAGCTCTACGACTACGAGCTCAAGGTCGGCGTGAAGGCGGGCGAGTTCACGGTCACGCTTGGCAACAGCACGCTCGGCGCGACGCTTCGTCCGGCGGTGGGCGGCGATCCGTCGGGCATCGCCTGGTCCGGCGAGCTGCGCGACGGCGCGGCGACGTTCGAGATTGCGATTCCCGAGAAGTTCCTGAACGGATTCGGGACGAACAAGAAGGGGCTCATGGCCGGCCAGGTGTCCTGGGCGACGAACGGCCGCAGCTGGAAGCTCCAGTCGAGGAATTCGGAGAAATCCTACGAATGGCCGCTTTGGAAACTTTACTGACAACAAGGAAAAGGAGGGGGAAGATGAACATTCGAACAAAAATCGCAGCGGCGGCATTGGCCGTACTCGCCAGCCTGTCGGTTCTTGCCGAAAAGGCGGCCTACGACGGATTCGAATCCGCTGATCTCGGTGCGCTTGACGAGCAGGTAGGGGGCACGGGATTTGCCGGGGCCTACTCGGCCGACGCGTCCGTGACAGTCATCGCTCGACAGCTCGTTTACGAAAATGGCACACTCAAGATCGACGGCGGCCAGCATGCGCTGCAGCTCAAGAAGAGCACCGAGGCGAACAAGAGCCTGCTGGCGACTCGGGAACTGGCAGAGAGCCACGACGAAGACGTGTTCTATGTCAGCGCGCTTTTCTATGTCGACAAGAACACTAGAGGGAACAACAACCGTGATACATTCTGGATTGGACTTGCCAACACTAACTCTGCCCGTCCTGGAGGTGGTCTTGGTGCTGAAGATACAGGTTACTTCTGGAGCGGAATAGTCGGCGGGCAGAGCCGTTTGTCGGCAACGACCGTTGTGGCAGACAGCGTTCACTTTATCGTCGCAAAGATACACAAGAATACTGCGGGCACGGCGAGCAACTACAATCGCGTCAGCCTGATGGTCGATCCAGATTCTGCCGAGGAGCCGACGACATGGACGATTGCGAACCAGACAGCGAGTTCGAGTACGACTTGGCCCGAGTTTGGTTTTCTCAATTTCTACATGGACTACAGCAGGGCAGAGGATGCGGACAAGTTCGTCGTCGACGAAATCCGTGTCGGAACGACGTGGGCGGACGTCGTCGTGCCGTATGTCGAGCCTCCGCCGGAGCCTGTAGATTCCGACACCGTGGCGCACTGGACGGGTGAAGACGCCGTGTCCGTCGATTGGGCGAAGCCCGGCAACTGGGAAGACGCGACCTCTCCCGTCGGGAACGACGTGGCGTTCGACAACGCGGGCGCGTCGGCGTCCGATGCCGTCACGAGCGAGATTTCCGAAAGCGTGGCCGTCAGCTCCGTTTCGTATGCCAGCATCAGCCTCGACGGGGGGGAGGTGAAGCGGCACACGACTTCGATTGCCGGCGACGCCACGCTTTCGGTTACTGGGACGAATGTCCTCGGATCCGCATTCTCCGTCACGGCGCAGCCGCTGGCAGAAAACAACATCTACAATACGTGCGTGGCGCTTGTGGGTGGTGGAGCGCTTTACGTGGACTCGGAGGACGGCGAGTTCCTCGTCGGTAGGGGGTATGCGACGCCGACGAAGGGTCGCGCCCGCGGATTTCTCGACCTCTCTGGCCTTTCGTCCGTAACGGCGGACGTGTCGCGGCTTGTGCTTGGCGAGGGAATCTACACGCGTGGCGAGATGAAGCTTGCCGCGACGGGGCGCGGCGAGAACTTTGTCCGCGCGGAGTATGTCGGTGTCGGTGATTCGGCTGGAGCGCTGGGCGGACCAGAGACGTCGGTCCTTGCGCTCGGCCCCACCAACGTCATCCACGCAGGACGAATCAACATCGCGGCTACCGAGGTCGCCGGAAATACGGTGCGCAACAACTGCGCGAGCGGCGAGATGAAGTTCGCCGCCGGACTCGAGAATCCGACGCTCGTCGTCCGCTCCAAGTCCGGGTCGGGCCGCGCGGACATGACGGTCGCGAGCCATGGAAACGGCAGCGACAACTGGTATGAAGTTTCGGGGCGCGCGGACTTCTCCGGCGGAACGGTCGACATGCGGCTCGGCAATCTCCTTGTCGGCGCGGGAACGGGCTACGCTGGCACGCAGACGGGCACGGTCGATGGATATTTCGTCATGTCCGCCGGCAAGGTGGACGTCAACGCGATGACGCTTGGACGATCCGCCTACTATGCGGGCGGACGCAACGCGTTCAATACGAGGCCGGCCTGGGGACGCTACACGATGGACGGCGGCGAGACGGTCGTCAACGATTCCGTCACGCTCGCGATCAGCGAGTTCACCAACTGGCAGGGCGGGCGTCAGACCGTCAAGGGAGACTTGACGCTCAACAACGACTCGCGGTTCACGTCTCTCGGTCCCGTCGTCCTTGCGAGCGACGGCGGATACGCCACGGGGGCGGTGGCGCGCGTGACGATCGGCGGGACGTCCGTGCTTTCTGCGTGCAGCGGAATCAAGAACGGGCTTAGGGCCGAGGGGAAGACTGACAACAGCGTCCCCATCGTAATAGGAGAGTTCGAAGGCTCTGTTTTCGTGAACGGCGGCACGCTTGCCGTCACGAACGGTGCGCAGACGTCCGAGCTCTGCCTCGACTACGGCACGCTTTCCGCGGCGGGCGGATCGGTGATCGCCGACAAGCTCACGATGACGAACACTGAGTCGGTTGTCTCCGTCGTTGTCTCGGGACGCGATGCGCCGATCGTCGTGAAGGGCGCGGCGAACGTAGACGGTGCGCGTCTCGAGGTCAGCTTCGCCGACGGATACACGCCTGTCAAGAACGGCAGCTACAGGCTGATATCGGCAGGGACGTTTTCCGGTGAGTTCGCAAGCGTCTCGCTGCCGGATGGTTCGGTGCGCATCGCCTATTCGAACGGCGGCGTGTCGCTTGCATATGGCGGCATGGCGATAATCGTCAGGTAAGGTCAAGTTAAGGTGTTGAATGCAATGAAAAAGACATTTGTTGCGAGTCTTGCGATTGTAATCGCGTCGGTTGCATGCGCGGACGCGGCGTTCACCGTAGACAACATCTTCGGCGACCGCATGGTCGTGCAGCGCGACAAGCCCGTGCGCGTGTCGGGAAGTGCCGAGCCGGCGTTGCTCGTGAAGGCGACGTTCCGCGGCGAGACGCGCGAGGCAACCGCGGGCGCGGACGGACGCTGGGCGCTGGAGTTCTCCGCAGGGAAGGCGGGCGGTCCGTTCGAGATGGCGGTCGCGCCCGGATGGGAGAAGGCGGGCGAGCCGTTCGTCTTCCGCGACATCCTCGTCGGCGAGGTGTGGGTCTGCTCGGGGCAGAGCAACATGAGCTATCCGGTCTGGGCGGGGGATAATCCATTCTTCCGCCTGCCTGGGGGCGACAAGATTGCCGACGCAGCGAACGACGGACGGCTGCGCCTTTTCAACGGGCGGCGTTCGCTAGCTGTCGACGGTCCGCGGACGGACATGACGGGACGTCCTTCATGGCAGGCGGTCACGAGCCGCGAGGCGGTCGGACCGTTCAGCGCGATTGGCTACTTCTTTGGCTCGAAGCTCAGGAAGGCGCTTGAGGACGACATTCCCGTCGGGATGATCAATGTGAGCTGGGGAGGGACTATGATCGAGCCATGGATACCGGAAAGCGAATTTGCGCGATGCGGACGGGAGGATGTCGTTTCGGCTCTTGCCGCCGCGCGGTTCAGCGCGGGGACAGACCCCGTGAAAGCACTGTCGGATTTGCGCTTGGAGTCCGAGCGGCGCTTCAAGAGCTGGCTGGATGCCTTTTTCGCATCCGACCCAGAAGCCACAAAAGCGGCGATGTCTCGCTGGGCCTTGCCCGGCTTGGACGTCTCGGATTGGAAGAAGCGCTCCTACGGCATGTTTGACGGACTCGCAGTCCCCGGGGTGTGCTGGTACCGTTTCGATTTCAAAGTGCCGGAATCGTGGGCGGAGGACGAGCTCGTGTTCCACATGGACTTCGTGAACGACGCCGACGAGACCTTTGTGGACGGAACGAAGATCGGCGCGACCGGGCCGTTTTCCGGCGTGAAGGAATACTGGTGCGCGCCGCGCGACTACCGCTTCCGCGCCGCGGCCGGGCGGCACGTTGCGGCCGTGCGAGCCGCAGACCACTACGGAACCGGCGGCATCGGCGAGCAAGTATGGGTCGCCAATGTCCGCTCAGGAGAGAAGATCGCCCTGCCTGACGGCGACTGGACGGAGAAGGTGGAGTTCAGGGCCGACATCTCCAAGATCGGCGTGCGGCCGAATCCGTTCGGCGCGGTTGCAAATCCGCGCACGAACCGCGATACGCCAAGCGCCCTCTACAACGCGATGGTCAATCCCGTGTCGCAGATGAACGTTGGTGGCGTGATCTGGTACCAGGGCTGCTCCAACTCCGGCAATCCCGACGGATATGCCGCGCTTGAGAAGATGCTCTTCGACTCGTGGCGCGCGGCGTTTCGCGATCCGATGATGCCGTTCGTCGCCACGCAGCTTTCGTCGCTTTACAAGCACACGCCGTCCGAGCGGCTTCCCGACGATTTCTGGAAAGGCGCTTCGCCCGACCAGCTTGGGTTTGCGCCGTTGCGCGCGGCTCAGGAGAAGATGGCCAGCTACCCGAACACGTCGCTTGTCTGCACGATTGACCTTGGCGACCATTCCGACATCCATCCATGCAGGAAGGAGGAAGTCGCGAACCGCCTTCTCGGCGAGGCGCTGCGGCTTAAATACGGCAGGAAAGAGTCCCTCCCGGGCCCTCGCTTCAAGTCGATGACGCGCCGCGGAGACACGATGGCCGTCTCGTTCCGCGACATAGGCAAGGGCATCGCGGCGCGCAACGGCGCCATCCATCCGCGGATGTTCGCCGTCGCGGGCGAAGACGGGAAGTTCGTCTGGGCGGAGGCGAAGCTTGCCGAGGACGGGACTGTCCATGTTCGCGCCGAAGGCGTTGCGCGCCCCGTGCGAGTCCGCTACGCCTACTGGTCTTGTCCGATCTTCGACGGACTCTACCGCGTCAACGACGGACTTCCGGTGTTCCCGTTCGAGGCGTCGCTTTGCGAGGAGGTGACGGTCAGTGCTCCCGCGGGCACGCATGAGCTGCAGGCTGCTATCGACCGCGTCGCGGCGGCTGGAGGAGGCACGGTGCATGTGGCACGCGGCGATTATCCCGTCGCCTGCCTCATGTTCAGGGACAACGTCACGATCGACCTCGCCGAGGGGGCACGGCTCTACGGAGAGACGAACGAGCTGCTGCGCATAGCGAGAGGCGTCGAAGACGAGAGCAATCTCCGCGCTGCGCTCATCGTCGGGAAGGACGTCTCGAACATCGCGCTTGTCGGAAGGGGGCGCGTAGACGGCTGCGGCCAGGCTGCGACGCCGTACGTGAACAACAGGTCGGGACGCTGGAAACTGATTGCTCTCGAAAACACGAAGAGTTTCCGCATGGAAGGCGTCACGCTGGAGAACTCCGCTTCGTGGACGTGCTACTTCCATCGGTGCGACGGCATCGTCGTGCGAGGCGTGAGGCTGGACGGACACGCGAACTACAACAACGACGGGTTCGACATCGAGGCTAAAAACGTGCTGATCGAGGACTGCGACATCGACTGCGAGGACGACGCCATCTGCGGGAAGATCCACGATCCGTCGTTCGTCTCGGAGAACGTGGAGGTGCGCAACTGCCGTCTCGCCTCGAACTGCAACTTCGTGAAGCTCGGCACCGCTTCGCAGGGAGTGTTCCGCAACTGGTACATTCACGACGTCGTGATGGAGCGCTGTCGTGAGGCGCCGTTCGCGGACCTCCAGTGGATGAGGCGCAAGATACCGGGCGTGGACGAGCCGATCTCGGGCCTCGCGGGAGTGGCGCTAGAGGCCGTTGACGGCGGTGCGGTCGAGAACGTGCTCGTCGAGCGCGTGGAGATGAGGAGCGGCGTGCAGACTCCGTTCTTCCTCCGCGTTGGAGCGAGAAAGGGCAACGACAGCCGTCCCTTCCACATGCGCAACGTGACGATCCAGAACGTCAAGGCGTCGTCCTGCAGCTGGATCGCCTCTTCCGTCACGGGAGTTCCGGGGCGTCGCCTCGGGAGCGACATTCTCTTCCGCGACATCGACTTGACGGTCAAGGGAGGCATTGCCGGGGACGGCTGGAAGAAGCCCGTTCCCGAGGCGGAGAAGTCGTATCCAGAAAACAGGTGCTTCGGAACGCCTCTTCCCGCGCACGGGTTCTACCTGCGCCACGCGGATGGCGTTAGGTTCGAGAACGTAAAGGTCGGCGTTGACGGCGTGGATGCGCGTCCTGCTTTTGCCGTTGACGACTGCACTGACGTCCATCTGCCGCCGTCCGAGCCATTGGCTGCGGGCAAGGGGCAGGTGGCGTCGGCCAAATGAGAGAGGGCCATGGCATATCGCGGCGCTGTTGCGGAAATATGATTTTCGCCCTTGCGCCGGCACGAAGGATTTGATAAATTATGCGCCCGTTACGGCCCCATCGTCTATCGGTTAGGACACGAGCTTTTCATGCTTGGTAGAGGAGTTCGACTCTCCTTGGGGCTGCCACTCGACAACGCCGCGCGGGACACCGGGCGGTTTTCGTGCTTCAAAGAGAGACGACTATGGACAAAAAGGCCTCGATGGGCGACTTCGCCGCCATGCTCAACAACCAGTTCTCCAGGTACCGCAAGGGGTTCAATCCCGGCGACCGCATTACGGCCGTCGTCACGGCGGTGGGCAGGGGGTACGCAACGCTCGACGTCAATTCGAAGCAGGAGGGCCTTCTTCCTGTCGAGCAGGTTACGGACGACGAAGGCAATGTCAATCTTAAGGCTGGCGACAGGGTGGATGTCGTGTTCGTTGGAATGGACCGCGACGCGTACCTCTTCGACCTCGCAAAGGCAGAGAAGCCCGTGTCGCTTCTGGGCGACACGCTCAAGGCGGCGTTTGCCGGCGGGCTCCCGGTGGAGGGCCGCGTCGAGAAGGAGGTGAAGGGCGGCTGGGAGGTCACCGTTGCAGGCCAGCGCGCGTTCTGCCCGTATTCGCAGATGGAGCGCCGCCGCGTGGATGGCGCGCAGTACGTCGGCAACAAGTACAGCTTCCTCGTGACCGAGTGCTCGGAGGACGACCGCGGCCCGAACGTGGTCCTTTCTCGCCGCGCCCTCCTCGAGCGCCAGGCGCAGGCGGAGATAGAGGATCTCAAGGCGAAACTGGTCGAGGGCGAGACCGTGAACGGCAGGATCGTAAAGGTGCTCGACTTCGGCGCTTTCGTAGACATAGGCGGAATCGAGGGGCTTGTGCCAGTGCGCGAGATTTCGTGGGACAAGGTCGTGGATCCTCGCGCCTTCGTGAAGGAAGGCGAGAACGTTACTGTAAAGATACTCTCCCTCGACTGGGAGCGCAACCGCATCTCGCTTTCCATCCGCGAATGCCAGGCGAAGCCGCTCAAGCCGCGCACGCCCGAGGAAATCGCCGCGGAGGAGGAGGCGGTGAACGTCCGCGAGTGGATGGACAGCCACAAGGGCTCCACGGACTCCTTCGGCTCGCTTGGCTCGGCGTTCGACGGCCTGAGCCTCGGCTGAGCGCCGGTGCTAGTCCAGGACGCGGTCGTACAGGCCGCCGCCCTCGCCGGATTCGCCTGCGTCGCTTGCGTCGACGAGGCGCGCAGGCTTCGCCTTCGGGCGCTCGCCGAAGAGAACCGTGCCCAGGCGCACCCAGGTGGCGCCTTCCTCTATGGCGACGGTGTAGTCGTTCGTCATCCCCATCGAAAGGCGCGGGAGGACGACGCCGAAGCGCTTTTCCGCGCTGTCGCGCAGCTCGCGCAGGCGCGCGAAGTGCGGACGAGTCTCCTCGGGCTTGGGGGTGAAAGGCGCCATCGTCATGAAGCCCTCGAGCGTGACGCGCTTAAGCGAAAGCGCGCGCTCAACCGCGGCGTCAACGTCCTGCGGGCGCATCCCGCTCTTCGACCGCTCGCCTGACACGTTGACCTCGAGAAGCACGCGCGGCCGCGCGCCGAGCTCGTCGGCAATCGAGTCGATCCTGTCGAGCAGCGCTACGGAGTCCACGGAATGGAAGCACTCGAATAGGCCGAGCGCGTGGCGGACCTTGTTGCGCTGGAGGTGCCCGATGAGGTGCCATTCGGGGCCGGACACGGACTCGGGCTTCTTCCAGGCCGCCTCCTGCACCTTGTTCTCGCCGACTATCGAAAGCCCGTTCTCCCAGGCTTCGCGCACGACTTCCGGGCCGTGCGTTTTCGTTACGGCCACTATCTCGACCTCCGATGGGTCGCGGTGCGCCTTCGCGCACGCGTTGGCGATGTTCGCCTGTACCTCGGCGAGGATGTCCTTCAGTTCGCGCATATGGAAACTCCCTTGTGACTACCTTCCGTATATCGACTCGAGCTGCTCCATGAGCAGCGGAAGGAGCTGCTTCTTGCGCGAGAGGATCCCGCGGCAGAGCCATGTGCGGTCATAGAGCTTCGGGAACGGGATGGACGCTATCAGCCGCTGGTCGCCTGCGGCGAGCAGCACGGAGTTGAGCGCCGTTATGTCCGTGATCATGAGCGCGCTGAACGCGAGCGAACGGTCCTTGCACTGGCGCTCGAGACCCCTGAGGATCTCCTCGTGTCGCGCCACCAGCTCGTCCGCGGTTCCACTTTCGACCTGCGCGACGGCGAACTTGCGCCCCGAGAACTCGTAGCTCTTCGCGTCCACGGAGAGCATTTCCTCGACGGTCCAGTCGCCCTTGTGGCTGGAGTGGGCGAAGAGGTCCTTCGCGAACTCGTCGATGTCGAGGTTCAGCAGGTCCGCGAGGTTGTTTGCCGTGTTGCGGTCGACGTCGGTCGTGGTGGCGGACCTGAGGCCCAGCGTGTCGGCGAGTATCCCCGAGAGGAGTATGCCGGCGATCTGCGGCGTGAGGGCCACGCGCTGCTCCTCGAATAGCGAGGCGACGATCGTTGCCGTGGAGCCAACGACCTTGTTGATGAACGTCACAGGCTGGCGCGTGGGCTGGTTGCCGAGCTTGTGGTGGTCGATTATCTCGAGGATGCGGAACTGGTCGATCCCCTCCACGGCGAGCGAGAGCTCGTTGTGGTCGACCATGATGATGTCGGTGTTCGGCTCCTTCACGAGGTCGCGCTCGGCGAACACGCCGACCACCCTGTTGTCCCTGTCGACAACCGGGAGGCAGCGCGACGGCGATGCGGCGAGAGCCGCGCGTATGTCTCGCACGGCGTCCTCTGCGTGCACCGGCTTCGCCTCGAGGTCCGTCATGTACCTCACGGGCGTGGAGTAGAGCACGAGGAACGCCGTCGACGACGTGTCGTACGCGGAGACTATCACGGAGACGCGGTGTTCCTCCGCGAGCCTGCGCATTGCCGGCGGGAGCGAGGTGCCGTTCGTAAGCACTAGCACGCGCGCGCCCGACGCGATCGCGCGCTCGATGACCTCCTCGCGGTCGCCGACGAGGACGATGGCGTTCGCCGGTATCTCGCGGTCGAGGTTCCCGGCGAACGTCCCGGGGCTGGACGCCGCCACGAGGATGCGGCTCTTGACCACTTCCGCAGCGTTGAACGTGACTATCGGCTGCGCGTTGAGCGTGTTCACCAGAAGGTCCACGCTTGTTGGGACGACGGCCTTGCGCTTCGGGTTGATCTTGCGCGTCATGTTGCGCGCGAACGAGAGGTGGTTCAGCATCGAGCGGTAGCGCCCATCGCCGTCGGTGACCGGCAGCACCGAAAGCCCCTTCGAGTCCATGAGGCCGAGGGCCTGCCAGAGCGAGGCCGTTTCGGGAAGCGTAACGGGCGCGCCTTCGAGGAAGTGGCGGACTTTCGGCTGGAGGTCAGGGACGAATGCCGGGAATGGCACGCCGAAGCGCTTGAGTACGTATTCGGTCTGCGGCGTGAGCCTGCCTGCGCGCGCGGGGAGGCAGTCCAGCCCCTGCTGGCGCTTGAGGTACGCGTACGCGATGGCCGAGACGACGGAGTCCGTGTCGGGGTTCCTGTGGCCTATCACGAATATTCTTCTGTTTGACATGCGCGAATCATACCATAAACTGCGGTGCGCGGAAAGCCCGCGTTGCGCGGCCCCACATTTCTGTTGGCGTTCGCTAAGCGGAAATGGTATCATAGGCGCATGAAACATCTCTGCATTGTCGCAATCTCCGCAGCCCTCTCCGCCGCGTGCCTCGCAACGGAGACGTCGGACGCCGTAGCTGCCTCGGTCGTGAAGGCGATAATGCCTTCTGGCGGATCTTCCGCCGTGGTCTCGCCGTATTCCGTGGCGGTTGCGGCAGGACTGCTCGGGGACGGAATGGACAGCCGCGACGCGCGCATTGCGCTCAGCGAGAAGATGGGGCTCAAGACCACGAGTTTCGGGCCGACCTTCCTGCGCAACCGCATGAAGTTCGAGGAATGGGGCCGGACGAACGGAGTGGAGGTGCTTTTCGCGAATTCCGCGTGGATGCGCAACTACTCGCGCATCGAACGCGATTTCCATGCGATGGCGTATCGCGACTACGATTTTGCCTTCGGCCCGCTTTCGGCGGTCGAGTCGATGAACGCGTGGTCTTCAGTCAGGACGGGCGGACATGTGTCGAAGGTTGTGGACGAGGTGGACCCTGGCTGCGACACGGTGCTCATCTCCGCCTCCGGGTTTGACGGCGCATGGGCTCGCCCATTCCCGCCTGCCGTCAACGGCGTGTTCCATGCGGAAGGCGGCGACATCCGCCTGCCGATGATGCGGGACGTCCGCACGCTGCGCATGGTAAAGAGGCCCGGATACACCGCGTTCTCCCTCGCGTACCGCGGCGGCAAGCTCTTTCTGTACGTGGTGCTCCCGGACCGCGGGAATACGCCGCGCGCCATGATGGAGTCGCTCCAGCCGTCCGAGCTGTTCATGCTCGACCGCGCGCTGCTTCCTGACTTCAACCCCGACGACGACAGGGGCAACCCGATGCCGCCCGTCGAGGGCGCGTCCGAGGCGACAGTGCGCCTCTCGCTGCCCAGGTTCAGGATCGAGACGAAGGTCGACTTCCTCCCGGCGCTTGCCGCGCTGGGCGTCCAGAGGACGGGCTACGACGCGATATGCAAGGACATGCGCATTGGCATCGCACTGCAGAGCAACGTGTTCGCTGTGAGCGAGACGGGCGGCGAGGTCGGCAAGTTCGATCTGCCCGCTGCCAAGGCCGAGGGCGAGCTGGCGGAGATTGCCTGCGACAGGCCGTTTGCGTTCGTTGTCAGAACCGTCGACCGCATAACGCTCATGTCCGGCGTCTTCGCAGGACGATGACATGCCCGCATGAAGGAGTGCGCTTCCGACAGAATCGCGGCTGCGCTTGCGGCTGACCTTCGCGATGGCCTTTTCCGCGCCGGCGAGCCGCTTCCGCTGGCGTCGTCGCGAACTGCACGTTTGTCGGCAACACGACAATCAACCGAGGTCTCGTCTGCATTTCCTCGACGTCTGGCGGCGTGGTGACCAACTGCGTCTTCGCAGACAACACCTTCCCGACAACGGGCAGCACAGGTGGCTTCTGTTACAGCGCCGCCAACGCTGCACACGTCTCGGAGGGCATTCTCCTTCAAGGGGGATGCGCCCTGCGGCATGCGAAAACGCCGAATCCGCCGCAAAACGAGTTGTCCCCTGTCTGGTGTTTTGCTAGAATTAAGACGCTTTTGCAAAACAGGGAGGATTTCGTGAAGAACGGATTTGTCAAAGCGCTCGTGTTGCTTGCAGTGTTTGCGGAGCTGGCTGCAAAAGGCGCGCCGCTCAAGGTCGGGCTGTATGCCGACAAGGGCTGCAGGGGGGCTGGGGCCGCCATTTGGGCGTGGATACTCGACGGCTCGCCTGATGCCGAGCTCACGCTCCTCAGCGGAGAGGACCTGCGCAAGGGCGCCCTTGCGGGGATGGACCTATTCGTCAGCCCAGGCGGCGCTGGCGGTCCGCAGACGGCTGCGATGGGCGACGAGGGCATGGCCGCTGTCCGCAAGTACGTGGCGGAAGGCGGCAAGTACCTCGGCACCTGCTGCGGATTCTCCAATGTGCTCAACGAGCAGCCGTCCTTCGCGAAGCGCAACACGATGGTGCCGTTCGCGAGGATTCCCGGCGTGGCGCGCGGCGGGTTTACAGGGGCGGTGCGCTTCACGGAGGCAGGGAGGGCGGCTTTCGGGGTCGATGACAAGGACTACTTCATCCGCTACCACAACGGGCCGGTCGTCTACCAGACCGATCCCGTGCCGCCGTGCTCGAACGTGGTCGTTCTCGCTACTATGAACGGCGAGCTGAGCGAGCGAGGGCCTGTCACCAATCCGATGTTCGGCACCCCCGCGGTTGTCAGCTGCGACTATGCCAAGGGCCGTATGATCCTTTTCAACTGCCATCCCGAGATACGGGCCGACACGCGGCTGTTCGTGTGCGCGTCCATACGTTCGCTGACGGGAGTCGACTTCCGCCTGCCGCCTGCTGTGTCGCCAAAGGGGCGCGAGCGGGTGGGCTTCGTCGCGGGCGAGCTGACGAAGGGCGTCCAGGAGGAGTTCCTGAAGCTTGTCCACGATCCTTCCGTGTTCGTCGTCCCCCTTACGAAGGACGACATCGGGGCTGGACGCGGCGACGTGTTTGACCGAATCGTCGAACGATAGAACGGGGAAGGGGCCGCGGCCGTATTCGGGCCCTAGCCGCAAACCAGCCGGCGGTGTGCCGCGCAAAAACGCGATTCTGCCATCTGCCGCATTGACTGCCTGCGGTTGATGTGCTAACATAGCGACATGAAGGCAAACAAACTCCTGGTTGCGGCGTCGCTGGCAGTTGCCGCCGCGTTCTCTCCATTCCCCGTCCTTGCCAAGGGCCCGGCATATCCCGACAAACCCGCGTCGGTCACCTACAAGAAGTCGTACATCTGGCTGGAGGAGTCCGCCAAGCCCACAAGGGCTGGCGAGCAGCTCTCGCTGAAGATACACTACTACCTCGACCCGTCCGATACATGGGGCCCCAAGCCCACCACTCTCATGGCGATGCCGCTCGGCCCGTGGATCGACAATCCGGACGGGGTGGTCAACAAGAAGCGCCACCATGTGGGCTATCCCGGGCTCGGCGCGCAGCACAAGGCGGTGGAGCCTGGAGACCACGTGATCGAGTTCACCTGGACGCTCAAGAAGACATTCCGCTACAACGGGTGCTCGTTCCTGTGCAAGTTCAAGACGCCCGCAGGCGGCGACTGGCCCTGGGACTGGCGCGGCGGCGGGATGAAGGTGATAAAGGAGAGCGACACGTTCTTCCTGGAGCCTGAGGCGCTCGGCGGCCTGTTCCAGTACGGCGAGACGCCCGTCGTGAAGCTGGGGTGGGGGGGCAAGCCCGCCGCCGGCCCGCGCGAGGCGAAGGTCACCGTGAAGAACGTGGCGGGCAAGACCGTGCTCAGGAAGACAGTGACGGTCGACTCGTCGCGCAAGAGCGAGAGGATCAAGCTCGACGGCCTCGGCGAACGCGGCACGTTCTCGGTTACGGTCGACGTTCCGGACGTCGGGAGCGACTACTGCTATTTCGGCACCATCCCCGAGTTCAGGCGCGAGAGCGGCAGGCGCACGCCGTTCGGAGTCACCAACATGCACGACGAGGAGCTCGTGGAGGTCGCGTCGAAGCTCGGCTTCTCCTACACGCGCCTCTTCGAGACGTGGAAGGGGCTCCAGCCCGCGCCGAAGGTGTGGATGCTCGACGGCCTCGACAAGACCATCGACGTGAACAACAAGCACGGCCTGCAGCCCTGGATATGCCTCTACGGGCCCCCTGCCTGGGCTCTCCCCGAGGGCATGTGGTACGCCGGATTCGAGCCCTCGCCGTTCGACCTCGACGCATGGTCCGCCGCGATCGGGAATCTCGCCGCGCGCTACAAGGGGCGGCTATACGGCTTCGAGATGCTGAACGAGATCGTGCCGGGCAACAAGTGCAAGGACCCGGTGAAGGAGTACGTCGCGATCTGCCGCGCCGGCTACAAGGCAGCGAAGGCGGTCGACCCAAACCTCGTGATACAGCTCGCGGGCGGATTGTGGCCGCACAACTACCGCATCGACCTGCTTAACGCCGGCGTGGGCGAGTGGATCGACGTGCTGCCCGTCCACTACTCGACGTACGAGGGCGTGATCGAGGCGCGCGAGGACCTTCTCGTGCGCGGAATCAAGAAGGTCCGCGCGGCGGACAACGAGACGGCTGCAGGGCTCTCGACATGGGAGATGACTCCCGAGATGGCCCTTTCCAAGAGCATCCCGCAGTGCCGCCACGTGATGACCCGCTGGCCGGACGAGCTTTGCGCGGGCGCCATGTTCATCACGTACTTCGGCGGCAGCGGCGACCCGTGCGGCAACTGGAGCTACATGATCGACCGCAAGTCCCCGCGTCCGAGCGCCGTCACCCTCGCCGTCGTGCAGGGCAAGATCGGCTACGCGAAGGCCGTTGGCAAGTTCTTCATGGACGGCCTCCCCGTGCAGCTTTTCGAGCGCGACGGCGCGGCGATCGCGTTCGTGTGCTCGCCGGGCAAGGACGGCGTGAAGCTTGCAATGCCCGCGAAGGACGCCCTGTCCGTAACGGACTACCAGGGCAACGTTAAGAAGGCCGCGGGCGGTCAGATCGAGGCGGGCGACATGCCTGTCATAGTCGAAGGGCTCGACCTCGACGCGATGAAGCTCCACGCCGTGCTCCGCGTTGGGACTTCCAGGATACCGGCCGCCGAGCCGCAGGTCGTTGTCGACGCGTCGGAGAAGATGTCCGTTCCCGTTGCCGTGCGCAACCCGTATGCCGAGGAGCGCACGTTCACGCTTGCGCCGTCCCCAGCCGAATGGGGCAAGGCGCAGCCCGTCACGCTCACGCTCAAGCCGCGCGAGACGAAGTCCCTCGAGCTCGTCTACGAGGCGGCCTCCCCGAAGAACGTCTCCGCCCTCACCAAGCTCTCGGTCAGCGTCTCGACAAAGGGCGTGCCGCCCGTCAGCAAGCCGTTCCTCCTCTACGCTACCGACCCTGACTCGATCGGCAACCTCCTGAAGAACGGCGACTTCGACGACGGCAAGGCGGCGCCGTGGGGCGGTAAGGTCCCCGTTGCCGACGCGCCGGACGGCTCCGGCAAGGCGCTCCTCTTCCAGTGCGCCGGACGAGGGAAGTACAAGAGCGCCTGGCAGAACGTCACCATTCCGGTCCCCGGCCAGAGCTACCTCTACACGTGCTGGATGTGGGGCGTGGGCCAGGGCGGCGGCTCGAACGTAGGGGAGTCCTTCTCGGACGGCACCAAGTCGAAGACCTACTACGCGCCGCACATCTTCTCGATGGGCTCGAAGGGAAGTGCGGGATGGAGGCTCATGGTGAAGCGCTTCGACACGAAGGCGAACACCAAGGCCGTATCCCTTACGCCCGTCGCCGACGGAACCGGCAAGACGTACATCGACAACATCTCCTTCTCGCTCTACAACGGCACGGACTTCGCGGCGTTCGCCGGGAGGAAGGGCGGCGAGAAGAAGCCGTCGAAGATCCCGCTCTGCTGCGACAACCAGATTCAGGCCTCGGGCGGCTATGCGTGGAGCCCGGAGAACCTCTCCGGCATTGCGGAGCTCTCCTGGGACGACAAGGGGCTTACGCTCCACTGCGCCGTTGCGGACGACGTTTCCGCGCCGAAGGCGATCGCGTCCGCCGCCTCGCAGGGCGACGAGGCGTTCAGGGGCGACATGCTCGCGCTCGCGATCTTCCCGAAGATCGGGCCGAACGGCCGCCCGGAGCAGTCGCAGATGCGCTGGTACATGAACCTCGCGAGCCCAGGCGGCGGGTCCGGCTCCACTACGCTGTTCCGTCCGTCCAAGTACTCCCTCGGCACCAAGTCAGGGCAGCTCGCTAAGGATTCGTCGGTGTACCAGGTGAGCTTCCGCCGCGAAGGCGGCAAGACGGTCTACGACCTCGTGATTCCCTGGTCGGAAATCCCGGGCTTCACGCCGGCGAAGGGCGCGAGCTTCGGCTGCAACCTCGTGCTGTTCGACTCGGACGGCGGTTCCGGATCTGGCAGGATGATCTGGGGCGCGGACCTCGGCGATTCAGCCTCTGGCTGCGGCATTGTGACCCTTCTCCCATGACATGAGTCGACGTCCATGAGCGAACGATATCTGAAGTTTCCGGGATTCATCGACGTACATGTGCATTTCCGCGACCCCGGCGTGCCCGAGGCCGAGACGCGCCGTACCGGTGCGGCCGCTGCGGCTGCAGGCGGTTTCGCGCGCGTCGTGACGATGCCAAACACGTCGCCGGCCGGCGACAACCCCGCGTGGATCCGCGAGCAAATCGAGGACAGGTCCCTCGCGTGCCTGATTTCGCCATCCGCATGCATAACGAAGGGGCGGGCGGGACGCGAAGTCGCGGACCTCGAGGCGCTGGCCGAGGCAGGGGCCGTGGCGTTCACGGACGACGGCTCGTTCGTCTCCGACGCCAAGGTGATGGAGGCCGCGATGTTCCGCGCGGCGAAGCTTGGGATCCCGGTGATGCAGCATGCCGTTGTGCCGGAGCTGCTTGGGCCGGGCGTCATGCGCGACTGCGCGGTCGCCAGGAAGTTCAACCTCCCGGTGATGCCGCCCGAAGCCGAGACGGAGGCGGTGAGGCGCGACATCGCGCTCGTGCGGACGACAGGCTGCCACCTCCATGTGCAGCACATATCGTGCGCGGGGACGGTCGACCTGATTCGCGAAGCGCAGCGCGAGGGCCTGCCCGTTTCCGGAGAGGCCACTCCGCACCACCTGCTCCTTTCCGCCGAGGACATTCCCGGCAACGACGCAAACTGGAAGATGGCGCCGCCGCTCGGATCGCCAGAGGACCGCGCGGCCATACGCGAGGCAGTCAAGGACGGGACCTTCGCGCTCTTCGCGACCGACCACGCCCCTCATCCGGCGTCTAAGAAGCAGGGTGGGTTCATCGGCACGGCGAACGGAATCATAGGTCTCGAGACGGCAGTGGCCGTGACCTGGCGCGTGATGGTCGAGGAGGAGGGCATGGAGCCTTCCGAATGGGCGCGCCGCTGGACGGAAGGCCCAGCGAAGCTGATAGGCGTGGAGCTTGTCGGCGAGACGGTCCTGGACCTCCATGCGAACAGGGCCGTCGATCCCGGAGCCTTCCGCTCGAAGTCGCGCAACCAGCCGTACACTGGAATGAGATTCACTGCGTGGCCGGTGAGTGGTTAGGTAGTTAGGTAGTTAGGTAGTTAGGTGGTTAGGTGGTTGGGTAGTTGGGTGGTTAGGTGGTTAGGTAGTTAGGTAGTTGGGTGGTTAGGTGGTGATTGGGAGAAGTTGAGATGGGAAAAGGTGAGCCGGTGAAGCCAAGCGGGCTGGCGCTGATGCCTTTTGCGGTGTTCGCGGCGTTCTACGTGGGGCTTTCGCTGTATGCGGGGCACCTTGGGCTCGAGATGCCCTGGTACAAGGTCTCGATGCCGGTTGCGTTCCTTGTGGCGTCCGCCGTTTCGATGATGATCGGGCGGCGCCCCTTCGCCGAGAAGATCGAGACCTACGCGCACGGGATGGGCGAGCCGAACATCATGATAATGTGCCTGATCTTCATCCTCGCAGGCGCATTCGCCACCATAGCGAAGGGGTCTGGCGCTGTAGACGCGGCGGTGGCAATCGCGCAGACGCTCGTGCCCGCGCGGCTGATGGTTGCCGGGGTGTTCCTTGTGTCGTGCCTCATATCGCTCGCAATCGGCACGTCGTGCGGGACGATCGCCGCCGTAACTCCGATAGCGCTCGGGTTCGCGGGTCCGCTTCGGCTAAGCCCCGCGCTGCTGATGGGTGCCGTGATCGGCGGTTCGATGTTCGGCGACAACCTCTCGATGATATCCGACACTACGATCGCCGCGACGCGCACGCAGTGCGTGAGGATGAAGGACAAGTTCCTCGCGAACGGGATGATCGCCGCGCCGGCCGCGCTCGTGGCGCTTTTCATTTACGCCGTTTCCGGTTCGTCGGCCGGCGTGGTGGAGGCGCCTGCAGTGTCGTGGCGCGAATTCGTGCTGATACTGCCGTATGTGTTCGTCCTTGTCCTCGCGCTTGCCGGGTTCAACGTGATGGCGCTCCTCTTTTCGGGCACCTTGCTTTCCGCGGCGATAGGCGGCGTTCTCGGGAAGTTCTGGCTGTTCGACGCGCTCGACCTGCTGGGGAAGGGCACTCTCGGCATGGGCGAGACGCTCATCGTGGCGCTGCTCGCCGGCGGGCTTTTCAGGTCGGTTCAGGCGAACGGCGGCGTCAAGTGGCTGACTGACAGGATTGCGCTGGTGATAAAGGGGCCAAGGACCTGCGAACTGGGCGTCTTCCTTCTCGTTTCGGCGGTGAACTGCTTCACTGCCAACAACACCGTGGCGATAGTCATCGCAGGCCCGATCGCGAAGGAGTGCGCGGACAGGTTCGGCGCGCAGCCTGTCCGCGTGGCGTCCGTTCTCGACACCGCGTCGTGCGTAGTGCAGGGGCTGATTCCGTACGGCGCGCAGATACTCATAGCGATGGGCGTCGCGAAGGGGCTGGACATGCAGATCGACTCCTTTTCGCTTCTCAAGTGCCTGTACTACCAGCCGATCCTGGCCGTCGCGGCCATCACGGCGATTTTCTTCTCCTCCCGCCGTCCCCGCAGGTCGCCCATCCCTCTTTCCTAGCCCGCGCGGCCTGTGCCTCGCTGGCGGCTGGATTCGCCAGATGCGCGGATGGCCTGCGGTGGAATGCGCAGTCAGAACGCGGATGAAAACGCCATCACCTCGCCTATCGACGATGCGCCGGCGGCGAGCATTACGAGGCGGTCGATTCCGAGCGCGATTCCGCCCGAGGGCGGCATGGAGCCGAGCATCGAGAGGAATTCCTCGTCGAGCGGGTAGTCCGCCTCGCCAAGCGAGCGGCGCTCCTCGCGCGCGGCCTCGAAGCGGGACCGCTGCTCGGCTGCGTCGGTGAGCTCCGTGAAGGCGTTCGCGAGCTCGATGCCGTCCACGTACAGCTCGAAGCGCTCGGCTACATCGGGCATTCCCGCCTCGCGGCGGAGCTTCGAGAGCGAGGCCGCGGCCGGCGGGTAGTCCACCAGGAACAGCGGCCCCTTGGGGAGTCCGGGCTCGATCTTCCCCGCCATGTCGAAGTCGAAGCGGTCCTGGTCGAAGTTCTCGAAGGGATCCCATCCAGCTAGGCCGCGGTAAGCTTCGCGCACCGTGATGCGGCGGAAGGGCGAAGGAAGGCGGAGGACTTCCGAGACGAGCGCTTCGGCGTCCGCCATGATCTCGCGGTAGTCGGAATCGGCGCGGTACCACTCCAGCATCGTGAACTCGCTCTGGTGGCGCCTTCCGATCTCGCCCTCGCGGAAGCACGGCCCGATCTCGTATATCCTGCGCATGCCGCGGCACAGGAGCTTCTTCATCTGGAGTTCGGGCGAGGCGCGGAGGAACCACGGCGGCGCGGAAGGGCAGTCGATGTGCGGTTCCGGCGCGGGGGCGGGAATGCGCACGGGAGTCTCGACCTCAACGAAGCCGCGCGCGTCGAAAAACGCGCGCACCTTCCTCACTACCTCCGCCCTCAGCTGAAGATGTTCCACCGATATCATTTGCGAAATGCCTCGCTTGCCGTTTCCCCGTTGCTTCGGGTGGTATTCTACCAAATCGCCCCCGTGCCGCCAATTCCCAATCGCCAATTCCAGATTGCCGATTTGCAAAATCCGGTGGTAGCCTAGGGCGCTGGAGTTTGGTATAATCTGCATCGCCCATAACGGCATTGCAGGCACTAAACGGTGAAACAAATGAAAAAGATCATAGCGCTCTCATTCGCAGTCGTTTCCATGGCCGCATCGGCGGCGAACATCGTGCTGGTCGGCGACTCAACCCTCGCCCCGCGCTCGGCTTCCGTGAGGAACGGCAGCTGGGGCGACGCGCTCAAGGAGTCGCTCGCGCCCAGCAACGGCGTTGTCAACTGCGCTGTTGGCGGCAGGACGGTGCGCACCACGCTTCCGGGGTGGGAGAAGAGCCTGAAGAAGATCTCCTCCGGCGACTTCGTGATAATCCAGTTCGGCATCAACGACGCCGCCAAGAACAAGCTCGTCGAGGAGAAGGAGTTCAAGGATACGCTGACGAAGTTCGCCGACGACGTTATCGCCAAGGGCGCGACGCCTGTGATCTGCAGCCCGATTTCCAGCGCGGGCTACGGCAAGAACGGCAAGCCCGACGACAAGTTCAACGACAAGCACAACGCGTCGCGCCGCAAGTACGGCGACTTCGCGAAGGCTGTGGCCGACGAGAAGAAGCTCGCCTTCGTTGACATGACGTCGCTCACCTCGGCCGAACTCGCGAAGATCGGCAGGGAGGCTGCGCTCGAGTGCTACCTGTGCGCCACGACCCGCGACGGCAAGGAGATGTTCGACACTACGCATCCGACCAAGGCCGGGGCGAAGCGCTTCGCTGGCCTGTTCGTAGCCGACGTCAAGGCGCGCAAGCTGCCGGTTGCCAAGCTGTTCAAGTGAAAGGGCTGTTGCGATGAAGAAGACGGTAATTGCGGCACTAGCCCTCTCGGCTGCGGGCGCCTTCGCCGACACTCCCAACATGGCATACGAGATCTGGCCCAAGGACAACATCCCCCTCGCGAAGGAGAACCCAAAGCCCGAAGGCGTGTCGCCGATGAGGGACGACATCGTGCGCATAGCGAACGTAAGCGTGCCGCAGGTCGTAGTTGTGCCGGTTCCTGGCGCCGAGAAGCCGACTCCGGCTGTCGTGATATGCCCTGGAGGCGGCTATGGGATCCTCGCGTGGAACCACGAAGGCGTCGAGGTGGCGCAGTGGCTCAAGGACCTGGGCGTTGCGGGCATAATACTCAAGTACCGCGTGCCAGGGCAGCGCGATGGCGCCCTTGCGGACGCGCAGCGCGCGATCCGCTGGACGAAGGCGAACGCCGCGCGCTTCAACATCGACCCCGCGAAGGTCGGCATCATGGGCTTTTCGGCCGGGGCGAACCTCACTGTGCGGGCCGCCACGAACTCGAAGAAGCCCATATACGGGAGGATCGACGAAATAGACGACAATTCGTGCCGCCCCGACTTCCAGATGCCGATATATCCTTGGGATCTCGTGGCAAGGAAGGACAAGGACGACGTATGGAAGGGCCACGAGGGGATGGAGGTCCGACTCGACGAGTATCCCGTCGACTCAGACACGCCGCGCGCGTTCATCGTCCAGAGCGAGGACGACTTCTGCCAGGTGGAGACGTCGCTCGGCTACTATGCCGCCCTCAAGAAGGCGGGCGTGGGCGCGGAGCTCCATGCGTTCGAAAAGGGCGGCCATGGCGGCCACGGCTACGGCATACGCAAGCTTGGCTTCCCTACGGACGCCTGGCCCGCTCTTGCGGCGAAGTGGCTTGAGCAGTTCAAGTGATTCAAGTGCGGCTGGTTTTCGCCCGTCGTCCGCGGATTTTTCTGGTGGATTTTACTGGTTGCGGCGGCGGAAGGGGCTTTGGTATAATGTCCGCCTATGAGCGAAAACAACAGAGTGCACGCCATCAACGCGATAGCCGAACGCGTCCCGCTCGCGCCGACGGAGGAGCTTCCGCCGGACGCGTCGCTTTCGACATACGGCGAGGACGTATTCGGCGCGAAGATGATCAGGAAGTACCTCTCGAAGGCGACGGCCGCGAAGCTGCTTGCCGTGGTGAACGACTATGCGCCGCTCGACCCGTCGATAGCCGACGAGGTTGCGGACGGCATGAAGCGCTGGGCGCTCGCGAAGGGCGCCACGCATTTCACGCACTGGTTCCAGCCGCTTACGGGCGGAACGGCTGAGAAGCACGACGCGTTCCTCGAGTCGCGCGGGCAGGGCGAGGCCATCCAGCGCTTCTCGGGCTCCAACCTCATAGGCGGCGAGGCGGACGCCTCGAGCTTCCCCTCCGGGGGGCTGCGCTCTACCTTCGAGGCGCGCGGCTACACCACGTGGGACCCGACTTCCCCGGCGTTCATCAAGCGCCACGCCAACGGAGCGACGCTCTGCGTGCCGACGGCGTTCTGCTCGTACAACGGCGAGGCGCTTGACGCCAAGACGCCCCTCCTCCGCTCGCTCCAGGCGCTCACGCACTCGGTGGAGCGCCTCATGGGGATATTCCACCAGAAGAAGGCGCACGTGTCGGTGACGCTCGGCGCGGAGCAGGAGTACTTCCTCGTCGACCGCGCTTTCTACATGATGCGCCCAGACCTCCTCCAGACGGGCCGCACGGTGTTCGGCGCGGCGCCCGCCAAGCACCAGCAGCTCGACGACCACTACTACGGCTCCATAAGGCCGCGCGTCCTGAAGTTCATGACAGAGGTCGACCACCAGCTCTGGAAGCTCGGAATCCCCGCGAAGACGCGCCACAACGAGGTCGCGCCGGCGCAGTTCGAGCTCGCGCCGATGTTCGAGGACCTCAACCTCGCAGTCGACCACAACATGCTCGCGATGGAGATACTGCGCCGCACGGCGGAGCGGAACGGCTTTGTGTGCCTCCTCCACGAGAAGCCCTTCGAGGGAGTGAACGGCAGCGGCAAGCACTGCAACTGGTCGATTGCGTACGGCGGAAGGAACCTCCTCGAGCCCGGCAAGAGCCCGAAGGAGAACGCGATATTCCTCACGGTGCTCGCGGCGGTGATCCGCGCGGTCGACAGTCATGCGGACATCCTCCGCTCGACAACCGCTTCGGCCGGGAACGACCACCGCCTCGGCGGCAACGAGGCGCCGCCAGCCGTGATCTCAATCTACCTCGGCGACCAGCTCGCCGAGATCGTCGAGCAGCTCGAGAAGGGCGACTCCGGGAAGTCCCGCTCAAGCGCGGCGCCTTCCGCGCTGCGCGTCGGCGTGGACACGCTGCCGCCGCTCCCGCGCGACGCGACCGACCGCAACCGCACGAGCCCGTTCGCGTTCACCGGGAACAAGTTCGAGTTCCGCGCGCCCGGCTCCTCGCAGAGCTGCGCGTATCCCGAGGCCGTCCTGAACACGATCGTGGCGGAGTCGCTCGACTACATTTCCGACGAGCTCGCGAAGAGCGGCAAGGCCGATTTCAACGACACTCTCCAGAAGCTGCTCCAGAAGATCATAAGGAAGCATTCGCGCGTCCTGTTTTCGGGCGACGGGTATGCGTCCGAATGGCCCGCTGAGGCGGCCCGCAGGGGGCTGCCGAACATGCCGGACACGCTGTCGGCCATTGCGCCGATAGTCGACAGGGCGAACCAGGAGCTCTTCGCGAAGTACGGCGTGTTCTCCCCGGCCGAGATGAAGTCGCGCTGGGAGATCGAGCGCGAGACTTACACCAGCAGGGTGCACATCGAGGGGCAGGTGGCGCTCTCCATCGCGAGGTCGATGATCCGCCCTGTCGTGGCGGACGAGTTCTCGAAGCTCGCGACCGCGCTTTCCGTGGCGCGCAAGGACGGGCTCAAGGTCGGCACGCGCGGCCTTAAGGCGCTGGCGCTGAAGCTCGGCGCGGGGCTGGACGACCTGCATGTGAAGTGCGAGAGGCTCGACAAGGCGCTTTCGCACGGCACGAGCGCGGACCAGCTTCACGAGATGGCGAGCCTGCGCCGCACGGTCGACGCGCTGGAGCGGCTTGTCGACGATTCCCGCTGGCCGCTGCCCAAGTACCGCGAGATGCTGTTCATCTACTGACGCGCCGGCGGTCTGGGCCGGGCGCACGGTAATACAATGGCAGGTTCCGTCAAGAGACCGTCCTTCTGGCTGCACCTCGGGTTCGCGCTTGCGGTGTCCGCGCTTGCGTTTACGCGCGCCGGGAGAATGGCGGGCCTCCTTCCTCCGCCGATCGAGGTCGATCTGGCGCCTGGCGAGGCGATGCAGGTGGAGGATGCCGTTGTCGCGCTGAAGCGCTTCAGGGTCCCCCGGTACGAGTCGGGGAAGCCGAGGCAGTTCGTTTCTGAAGTCCACTACATGGCGGGAGGGGCGAAGGGCTCCGTCGAGAACGTGGGGATTTCCGTCAACCATCCGCTGGTGCGCGGAGGGTGGTGGATATACCAGTCGGGATGGGGAGAGGACGCGCGCGGCGAGTACACAGTGCTCAAGTGCGTGCGCGACCCTTTCCTGCCGCTTGCCTTCGCCGGATGGGCGATGATGCTACTTGGGGCTGCAATGCTCGCGGTGAAGTGGTGGAGGTCCGCCGTCGCGGAGGAGAGGCGTGAAAGCCCGGGCGGTGGCAGTGCCTGCGGAATCGGGAAATGGTGGCCGTATGCGGCGGCCGTGGCGGTTTCGGCCGTGCCGGTGTATTTCATCGGACGCTCGGTGCTCCGTCCTGACCTCGTGCCTGCCCTCCAGAGTCCGCTTCTCTTCCCGCACATCCTCGCATACCTGCTCTCGTACGTCATATTCCTTTTCGCGGCCTTCGGGCTTCTGAGGCGGCTCTGGGGGGCGGCTTTCTGCCTGATGACCCTCGGACTTGTGCTCGGCGCCCTTTGGGGAAAGATATGCTGGAGCGAATGGTGGCAGTTCGACCCGAAGGAGATGTGGTCCCTCTGCACTTGGCTTGCCTACGGGCTCTTCTTCCATGTAGGGCGGCTTCCGGCGAAGACGCCGGAATCCAGGCGCAGACTGGAGCGCGCGCTCCTCCGGATCGGCGGCGCGCTTATCCTCGCCACGCTCCTGTGGGTGAACTTTTCCAGGCTTTTCTCCGGCCTGCACGCCTATGCCTGACCTGTAATGCCGTAATGGACCAAATTTTTGTTATTTTTGCCCCATTGCCAACGGGGCGAAGGTTTGGTATAATATCATTTCACTGTTTCGGAAAAGAAGGAAAATCAATGCCGACAATTAACCAGTTGATCCGCAAGGGGCGTCATCCTCTTGCGACGCATTCGAAATCGCCGGCGCTGAAGGAATGCCCTCAGCGCCGCGGCGTCTGTCTCGTCGTGAAGACGATGACCCCCAAGAAGCCTAACTCCGCTCTCCGCAAGGTTGCCCGTGTGCGCCTTACGACCGGCGTGGAAGTTACGGCGTACATCCCCGGCGAAGGCCACAACCTGCAGGAGCACAGCGTGGTGCTCGTGCGCGGCGGCCGCGTGAAGGACCTCCCTGGCGTTCGCTACCACATCGTGCGCGGCGTGCTCGACTCGCTCGGCGTGAACGGCCGCAACCGCAGCCGCTCGAAGTACGGCGTGAAGCACGCAAAGGAAGAGAAGAAGTAAGGGGTAAGCCATGTCCAGACGCGCAAAGAAAATCGAAAAGCGGGTCTCAACCGACCCCAAGTTCAATTCCGAACTCGTCGCCCACATCATTCGCGGGCTGATGAAGGACGGAAAGAAGCAGACCGCAGAGCGCATCGTCTACGGCGCGATCGAGAAGCTTGAAGAGGAAGTGAAGAAGAACCCGGCGAAGTTCATGAAGGGCGAAGGCGACCAGGCCGCTCCCGTGACCGAGCCGCTTGAGATCATTTCCCAGGCGATCGAGAACATGAAGCCGAAGGTGGAGGTGAAGACCCGCCGCGTCGGCGGCACCACCTATCCGGTGCCGGTCGACATCAATCCGGTCCGCCAGCTTTCGCTCGCCCTCCGCTGGATGGCCCTCTATGCATCGGGCCGCCACGGCATGGGCATGCCCGCCGCGGTCGCAGCCGAGATCATCGACGCGTTCCAGGGCCAGGGCAACGTCATCAAGAAGCGTGACGACGTGCACAAGATGGCCGCCGCCAACAAGGCGTTCGCGCACTACGCGTGGTAATCAGGCGCCCTGTGCGCTTTTCCGAAACACGAGGACGCCGGGTTCGATCCCGGCGTCCTTTGCTTTTGCCCGCGCAGCGCCAGGGGCCGCGCGCCGCGGTTTCGCCCGCAGCGCAATCCGCAAACGGGTTCTTGCGCCTTCTCTCGGACAAAATTGCATTCCGCTCGTACAGACGGCCGTTTTTTTGGTATAATCTCCGCCTATGAAAATTGACGTTGCCTATGTCGCGGAGCTTGCGCGGCTAGAACTGACCGACGAGGAGAAGGCGCTTTTCCAGGGACAGCTGGAGAGCATCGTCGGCTATGTGGACAAGATATCCGAGGTGGACGTGGAGGGCGTGGAGCCCACGATGCACGGGCGCAGGCTCGTGAACGCGTTCCGCGAGGACGAGGTGCGCCCCTCGATGGACCGCGAGCTTGCGCTTGCGAACGCGCCCGCCCGCACGGAAACGGATTTCAAACTCCCCAAGATAGTGGAGGACGCGGAGTCATGAGCGAACTTTACGAACTGGGCGTGGCGGAGGCGGGCGAGCTTCTCGCCAAGAAGGAGATTTCGTCGGTCGAGCTAACGAAGGCGGTGATCGACCGCTACCACGCGAAGAACCCGGAGATCGGCGCGTACCTCACCTTCGACGAGGAAGGCGCGCTCGCGGACGCCAAGGCGGCGGACGAAGTGCGCGCCGCCTGCCCGGAGAGCGACTACGCGCTCCTCGGCGTACCGGTGGCGATCAAGGACCTCATCAACGTGAAGGGCCAGCCCTGCACGTGCGCCTCCAAGATACTCAGGGGCTATGTCTCGCCGTACGACGCCACGGTCATCAAGAACCTCAAGTCGCACGGCGTCGTGTGCGCAGGTCGAGTGAACATGGACGAGTTCGCCATGGGCTCCTCAACGGAGAACTCGGGGCTCGGCGTCACGCGCAACCCGTACGACACAGAACGCGTTCCCGGCGGCTCGTCAGGCGGCAGCGCGGCCGCGGTTGGCGGAAATCTCTGCATCGCGGCGCTCGGAACGGACACGGGCGGGTCCATCCGCCAGCCGGCGAGCTTCTGCAACTGTGTGGGCCTGAAGCCGAGCTACGGGCGCGTCTCGCGCTACGGGGTGACGGCGTTCGCCTCGTCGCTCGACCAGGTTGGCCCCATGACGAAGAGCGTGAAGGACGCAGCGATCCTCCTGCAGGCGCTCGCCGGCAAGGATCCGATGGACGGCACCACGCCGGACGAGTGCGTTCCGGACTACGTGGCGGCCCTTGAAGGCGCGTCCATGAAGGGCGTGAAGCTCGGACTCCCCAAGGAGTACTTCGACGTCAAGGGAATCGACCCAGAGGTGAAGCGCATAACGGAAGAGGCCGTGAAGAAGTGCGAGGCCGCGGGCGCGGAGCTCGTTGAGGTCTCGCTTCCGCACACCGAGTACGCGATGGCTGTGTACTACATCGTGGCGCCCGCCGAGGCGAGCGCCAACCTCGCGCGCTTCGACGGCGTGCGCTACGGCCACCGCTCCGAGCGCTCCGACAGCGTGTTCAACCTCTACGCGCGCAGCCGCGCCGAGGGTTTCGGCCCGGAGGTGAAGCGCCGCATCATCATGGGCACGTACGTGCTTTCGAGCGGCTACTACGACGCGTACTACGGGCGCGCGCAGAAGGTGCGCACGCTCATAAGGCGCGACTTCGACGAGGCGTTCCGCAAGGTGGACGCGCTCCTGACGCCCGTCGCGCCCACGCCGGCGTTCAGGCTTGGCGAGGTGCAGGACCCGCTCACGATGTACCTCAACGACCTCTTCACGATCCCGTCCGCGCTTTCCGGCAACTGCGCGGCGAGCGTGCCGGCGGGGTTCACGGCCGACACAAAGCTGCCCGTGGGCGTGCAGTTCATCGGCGGCTGCTACCGCGAGGCCACGCTGCTGCGCATCTGCCGCGCGTTCGAACTCGTCCGCTCCTGACCGACACAAGCATCCGAGGAAGATACAAGCCATGGAATTCGAGAACACAATCGGACTTGAGACCCACGTGCAGCTGAAGACGAACACGAAGATGTTCTGCGGCTGCCTGCTGAAGACGGGATGCGAACCGAACACGAACGTAT
>CAMORM010000009.1 GCA_946623785.1 uncultured Verrucomicrobiota bacterium | reverse complement strand
CCTTTAACTCTTGCTCGCGCAGCTCCTTTAGCAACTTCTCGGGCAGTTCTCCCCCGTGGAATTCGGTAGATACAATCCTATCTATGTACTTTCCCATTCCCGGATATTCTTGCTTGAATTCCTTGCGGAGCACCGCGAATATCTCTTCAAGGTTTCTCGGTTCGGTCTTACGGGCATGGGTTTTCTCTTTGGGTTTGCTTTCTTCCTCGGCATCGCCCTCAAGCCCCCCTTGAGTCTTACTACATATTACATAGTTGGTATTATTAAGACTCATATTAAGACTCTTATTATAGTTGGACTCATAGTCCACATTGGACTTACAGTCATTAGGAACACTCGCCTTAAGCGTGGTACAATCCACACAGTACTCATTGCACAATTTCCCATGCTCTGTCGCCCGCTTTCTAACTGCAATAATGCCCTTGGCCTCAAGCGACTTGATACCACGACTCACGGATCTTCTGCATAGTGCAGTCCGATGCGCTATAGTATTCAGCGAGGGCGAAGGGTTGGTCTTGCTATCCTTTGCCGCACCCGCTAATGCGAACAATACCGCAACCTCAATTTGCGATAGTTCTACAGTGCGGTAATAAACCGCTTGCATCATAACAAAGTCCATTTTTTGAATTCTCTATGCTTGTAGTTGTCGCAGCAAATATGGTTCTCGTTGGTTTTGTCGATCTCCTTATTTGTTGCTATTAAGCTATCTTCCAGCAGACACCCATCTGCTTTTGACAGCATGAAGCATTGTATCATTGCCCACGTTAGGTTTGCAAGAGGGCAAAACAGGATTTCTTCAAAAAAGCCTGATTTCATTGGGTGTGAATTGCAAAGGGGTAATCAAATTAAATATTAAAGTGAACCCACCTAACGACGTCGGAAAAGTCGACAATGTAGAGAAACAGGTTCGGAAGGAATCGGCTCATAGGCTGCAATTGCAAAAAACGAACACCACAACACCCCTGGTTCGAGTATCTGAGGCGTGGACCTCGGGGGGGGGGGGGGGGGGGGGCATTCCCAACTCCTCAACTGAGGATGGTGGTATAGCAAATCTCGGCTCAGGATACCATAGTGCGACAAGATTTGTTCCCCGTCCAAAAAATTCGCGCTTACCCCATTGACAGCCTCAGCGGGGGTTTGGTACAATCCCGCCCGTCAAGACATCAGGAGTTAATCGGCAGAGATGCTGGTTACACCAACCGAGTTGAAACACCACGGTGGTAGCCGAGAGGCGATGTGCCCGACAAGGGAAACATGTTTCAGTAGGCCGCTCGTCTTGATTGCAAGGTGGGCGGCCAATCGTTTGCGGGGAATGGTCCCTCTCCTGAAAGGCTCGACGAAGGAGAAGGGACTTAGAATGAACAAGAAAGAAGCGCTCCGCCATTGGCAATTGCTAGAAGGCGACCAGCCCATCCTGCCGCACTTCACCCCGATAGCCGCAGGTGCCAAGGGCTCCACATTGGGGGCTTGCGGCATTCGCATTTCAGGCAACCCCGCTTTCATTGATGCCGTGCTTTCTCGCCTTAAGGACTTGCTTGCGGCGGAAGCGCAATCAACCCGTCTCAACCTCTCCCGGCGGCCAGTCAGGCCCATTGCAATCACGCAGGATGATTCCGTTGTGGAGAAACAGCGGAGGAATGCCGACATGGACGCAGAGACATGCCACATACAAGTCCGCGAAAGGATGACGAAGGCTCGCCGAAATGCCTTCATAGAGCAGTCCCGCAATGTACTAATTTAACAAAAATAACACGGAGAACAGACGATGAACGAAGTTGGATTCAACGGCGAATTCGAAAGCCTGCGGCTTAGACACGCGGCGCTGAGGGAGCGGGTTGCGAACGAAATCGAGATGTACACGCATCTCGTGACGACGAGGGGTACGAAAGGAGATGGACAAGGACGATTTCTTCATCGTCAGCAAAAAGGGTTGCCCGTCGTTCTTCCAGGCGATAGGCGAGCGACACGACGGCAATCTGACCTTCCTCGTCGAATACAACCTCAACTGCTATGTCTGGCACTTCACGGCGGAGAGCAACGTGTTCCGCGAAGGACTGGTGCGGCTGGTCAACACGCTCAAGGATGGCGGCTTCCCCGCACTGCAGGATGCGGCAGACTGGCGGCAGATGGATGTCGAAAGGCATTGGCGCCACTACAAAAAGACCGTGTGCATCGACCAGTGGCTTAAGGCTTCCGGAATGCGGGCGCAGGCAGAGGGCGACACTGCAACCGCGGAAAGGTGTCTCGGGCTGTTCATGGCCTCCGAGGACGGGAGAGAGCCTTTGCGGATCAATGTCGAAGTGGAATCGGCAACCAGCGAGTTTGAGCAGATAAGAAGGCTGTCATGCGATGCAGACCTGTTCACGGCGGCGGAGCGGAAAAGGATGTCTGAGTTTCTTGAGCTGTATTCCGCTCACGCCCGATCCGAAAGAAAAAACCTAGAGGGATGAACATGAAAGAAAGCATAATGACATTGAAAGACAACGCAGCACTCGACGAGTGCATACGGATGTGGCGACTCAATGACACATTCAGCGGAACTACCGTCAATCATGGTAGAGTTCTCTCGCCTGACGGCAGAATGTGCCTCATGGACGACGAATCATGGGACCGCTTCATTCCCGGTGCAAGTTGCGGTGCAGCAATATGCGGCTACGGCCAACTGCGGGCATTCCTCCAGTTCATGCCAAAGGGAACTGAATGGCTCTATATGCGAGAACCGTCCATAATTGCCGCGAAAGAATTGTTGCCACATGATTGGAGCAATGTCGCCAAGAGCCGTGTCGCGGAGTTCCGCCGCACGGAATACGGGCGGATGATATACGACAATGCCCCGGAGGGAGCAAGGCTATTCTACCAGCGAAGCCTTGGTGGTAGCGAGTATAGCGAAAAGACCATATATGACCACTACAGAGTTATGAACGATGTCTCTTGGGACTACATCATCGCCCATGCCGAGACAAAGCATCTCAAGTCCGACCTCATGGACATACGGGAGCACATGCAAGGTCAGCCCGACGGCACGAATATGTTTTGGTGGCGAGGGCGGCATCGTCCGAAGAATGCGGATTCTTTCGGTGAGAATCAAATGCGGAAGATCCTTGAAGAACTCGCCCTTGCCAAGATAGGCTACGACAGCGGCCGCAGATGGTTTACGGCGAAATACCACGACGTTACACTTGCGGATATACGGAGAAGCGGCCTCAAGGCACTATGCCTCGACATGCGTAAGACCGGCTATGGAAGCGGAAGCTTCTTCTTCCGCGGCCCGTTCTGGGACTTGCACTATTGGGACGAATCATCCCAAAAGCGTCTTATAGATACCGCCCATGCAATGTGGGCAGAAACGGAACAAGGAGGATAGCCATGTCAAACAAAGTCATTGCCCTCAATCCAAGGTATCAGGCTGGATTGGACTTCTACCAGAAGCGGGGTTTTCGGGGAGTGTACCTTGGTGCTTCCGACAAAGCCAAAAGATACTACGAAATCAGCTTCTATAGCGGTTCGCCCGCCTCTTTCAATGACACGAAAGAAGAGAACGAGCAAATCCGACAAGACCTCATCGCCGTATACCAGAATCTAACCGATGAGGATTGGGACTATATCATCAGCCATGTCCATTGGGGCATGGCGAAATGGGGGCTTGCCGAAGCCCGCAAGAAGTACGGCAGGAAATAAGGTGCCTAGCTATTGGACCCCTTACGATTATCCTCTCAACCTTGAGTGGCGTAACAAGTGCCACGCCCCATATGGGAGTTTGCCGTGTACATTGCCCCTGGCTTCCATCGCATGCATGCGCGTACGCGCACGTATGAGCGCATTTTACCATTGGCCCATACCTGCGATTATGCTACACTACACATTACTTGGAACACAAGATACCGAAAGGCTCTTTGGTCTAAGGGAGCGAAAGATTGTCCGTACTTTTGTCCGTACTGCCGCAAGGGAACACCACCTTGCACGAACTGACACAAAGGACGAGGCGAGACTACGGACTTGAGGCGAAAGGCGAATAAGCCAGTCCACGAAAGCGAAAAACCCGCCGGGGAGGCGGGTCTGCGGACACCCCGAATGGTGGGCGCTACTGGACTCGGACCAGTGACCCCTACCGTGTGAAGGTAATGCTCTAACCAACTGAGCTAAGCGCCCGGGGTGCTGAAAGCGGGGCGTATTATGCCAAAACGCCGTCCGCAATGCAAGCGCAAACTGAATCAAACTGCATGCGGACGGCTTTTGCCCGGATTGCGGGCCTGACGCGGTCAGAAGGCTTCCTGCGCTTCCGACATGCGCTTTGCGCGCCTGTCGGCCGCTGCCTTGCGCGCCTCTTCCCGGATCGCCTCGTATTCGTCGTCGGCAATCGAGAGGATTGCGTTGTCCCACGCCGCTATCACGGTCTCGTAGTCGTCAGTCGCCCCGGAGAGGCACAGCCTCACATGGCGGTCGGACCCGATGTCGAGCTCGTAGAGCGGCAGCCAGTAGCTGCGCAGGCGCGCCCATGTGCCGTATTTCTTCTCGAGCGCCTCCACGAGGTAGTGGCGGCGAGGGCGCAGGCCCGGGTCAACGGCCTCCTTCGCGCACGCGCGGACCATCGCCACGCGGTGCGTGGTGGGCGTCACGTAGACGAAGTAGTCGTCAAAGTCGACGAGCGGCTTCTTCGGCGTGAACTTCGCGCGCAGAAGCTGGCTGTTGGCGGGATCCTGCTCGAACTTGTCGCACTTGAACTCGTCGCCGAACTTGAGCCCGAGGAACGAGTCCGTGTTCACCGCCGGCTTGTCGTCCTTCGGCTTGGACAGGGTGAGGGCGGGCTGCTGCCTGCTGCCAAGCCCCGGCACCGCCATCGGGCCGTCCCCAACGGGATAGCTCTGCGTGTACTCGCTCGTGCTCGTCTCGAGCATGTTGCCCTCCGCGTCCATGTTGGTGCGCGTTTCGCGGCGGTGCTCTATCACCATGCTGCCGTTGGTGGTGACCGTGCACTCAACGAACGAGCGCGACACGGACCCGTTGTCGTTGGTCACGACAGTGGATTCGGCCGTCTTCGACGAAACGTCCTTCTGCTCGTCCGACGCCGCCCTGCCGCATGTCACAAGCGCCGCCAGCGCGACAACCGCCACCGACGCTACTGCTATTCCTTTTCCATTCATGACCTTTGCTCCTTTCTTTTTGCGTTTCCCGCGGGCATCATGTCCCCTGGGAAACGCCGCAATTCTAGCAAAGGTATGTTAAGGGAATATTAAGAGGACGCGGAAAAAACGCGGCTTGCGCAACGCTACATCTTCCACTCGTTCAGACGGCGGTGGAGCGTGCGGCGCGAGATGCCCAGCTTCTCGGCGGCGCGCGTGATGTTGCCGCCGCATTCGTCAAGCACGGCGAGTATCTTCGCCTTCTCGGCCGCCTCGAGCGAATCGCCCGCCGCCGCGCCAGACGCGAGGGCCGCAGGTGATCGGATGTCGTCCGGTATGTCATCCGTGCCGAGGTCCCCGCCATGCGACAGCACGACCATCTTCTCCACGACGTTCCTCAGCTCGCGCACGTTGCCGGGCCATGGATACGCCTCGAGCGCAGCAGTCGCCTCGGGGGATATCCCGGTGACGCGGCCGCCGTTGCGCCCGGAGAACTCCTTCACGAACTTCCCGGCGAGCAGGGCTATGTCGCTCCTGCGCTCCGAAAGCGGCGGGAGGTGGAGGTCGATCACGTTGAGGCGGTAGTAGAGGTCCTCTCGGAACTTGCCCTCCTGCGCCAGCTTCTTGAGGCTGCGGTTGCACGCCGCCACAATGCGGATGTCGGTGGAGATCGTCTTGCTGCTGCCGAGGCGCTCGAACGAGCGCGACTCGAGCGCGCGCAGGAGCTTCACCTGCGTGGATGCAGGTATCTCGGATATCTCGTCCAGGAAGAGCGTTCCGCCGTTCGCCGCCTCGAAGCGGCCGACCCTGTCGGAATCGGCTCCCGTGTACGCGCCCTTCACGTGCCCGAACAGCTCGCTCTCGAGGAGGTTCGGGTTGAGCGCCGCGCACTCCACGGCGACGAACGGGCCGTCCGCCCTCTTCGAAAGCCT
Source organism: uncultured Verrucomicrobiota bacterium (assembly GCA_946623785.1). Taxonomy (GTDB): domain Bacteria; phylum Verrucomicrobiota; class Kiritimatiellia; order RFP12; family UBA1067; genus CAMORM01. The sequence goes on along the minus strand of CAMORM010000009.1, from coordinate 34,092 downwards.
GTGGATCGCACGTGCGAAGAGCTCCTTGCCCGTGCCGCTCGGGCCTTCGAGGAGGATCGTCGCGTCAGTTGGCGCCGCCTGGCGTACCATGCGGAACACCTTTTCCATCGCGGGCGAGTTGCCGACGATCTCCTCGAGCCCCGGCCACCCGGCCCCTTCCCCCTGTCCCTGCACCGGAGGAGGAGGAGCGGCCGCGTCGCCAAGCGCCTTTGCTATGCGCAGGTCGAGCTGGTCCAGCTCCACGGGCTTAGTGAGGAAATCGTTCGCGCCGTTCTTCATCGCCTCCACGGCAAGCTCAACGCTGCCGTACGCCGTGAGCATCACGACGGGCAGGTCGGGCCGCTTCGCGCGCGCCGCCTTCAGCAGCGTTATGCCGTCCGCGCCGGGCATGCGGACGTCGGAGAGCATCAGCGAGATCGACGGGTTCTCGTCGAGCGCCTTCATCGCCAGCTCCGCGTCCGCCGCGGTGACGACATCGTAGTCCGCGCCGAGCGCCCTAGCAAGCAGGTCGCGTATCGGCTTTTCGTCGTCAACTATGAGTATCGTAGCCATGTTTCCGGATGTCACGCCTCCTGAATAGTCAGCCCTGCGCGGGACTGCTCACGCCAATCTCCCTAACGCGCTTCTCGAGGCGCGGGAGCACAACGGAAAAGCGCGTGCCCTCACCGGGCTTGGACTCCACGTCTATCTCGCCTCCGTGTGCGCGCACGATGCGCCTGCAGATGACAAGACCCAGCCCGTTGCCGCCGCTCTTCGTGGTGCGGTACGGCTCGAAGAGGCGCGCAAGCGACTCCCTGTCCATGCCCTCGCCGGAGTCGAGTATGTACGACTCCACGCTTTCGTCGTCCGCCTTCACGCCGGCCGAGAGGGTCCCGCCGTCCTTCATCGCCTCCATCGCGTTCTTCGCGAGGTTGAAGAAGACCTGCTGCAGCTGCTCGCGGTCGACCATCACGGGAGGGAGCGCCGAAGGAAGGTCCACGGTAACGCTGATCCCCCTGTTCTCGAGCTGCGGCCTCAGCGCGGCGAGGGCCGCCGAAAGAGCGTCCGCGGGTGTTCCCGGCACAAGGTTCGGCCGGACGGGGCGCATCGCCGCGAGGAACCCCCTGATGATGCCGTCGAGACGCTTCACCTCGCTGCGCGACACCTCTATGTCGGCAAGGAGCCTCTCGCGGCGCTTTTCGTCCGGCTCGCGGCGGAACTCGCGCTCAAGGAGCTGGAGGTTGAGCGAAATCGCGTTGAGCGGGTTGCCTATCTCGTGCGCTACGCCCGCCGCGAGGTCGCTCACCGCGCCCGCCCGCTCGTCGTCCATCGCCGCGTTTTCGCGTGCGTGCTCGGCGGTGACGTCGCGCAGCAGCACGACGGTCCCGCGCTCGGACGGCATCGAGTTCACGGCTAGTATCCGCCTCTCGGGGTACGTGATCTGGAACTCGCGCGTTGCGCTGCGCGCCCAGCCCTTCCCGGCGACGGGCGGCGCGAGGAGCTCCTTCCAGTCCCAGCCCGGCAGCGCCTTGTCGATCGGACGGCCTTCGCACTCGTCGACCTTCATGCCCGTTAGCCGCGACGCCGCTCCGTTCGCGTACCGCAGAGTGTCGTCCTCGCCAATCGCGAGCACCCCCTCGTCCAGCGCCTCGAAAACCGACTTGAAGAAGTCCAGCTGGTCCGTGAGCGCCCTGTAGTGGCGGCGAAGCCCCTCCGCGTCGAGCTTGTCGACGTGTCCTGCAACCTTATGGAAGAATCCTGACATCGAGATGTTTCCTGCGCAGCTCCCCATACGGAGAACGCGCGGAAATTATACACCATCCACAGGCGGAAATAAAGGTCAAACAGACCTGGCGCCGTTTTGCCTTGAACGGAGGCGCAGTGGATGGTAAACTTTTCGGCATGGGAAACTACGACGACAACTTCATTCCGCAGCGCTACCGGATGCCGGTGAAGGACACGCGCCGCTTCTACGAAAAGCCGGAGTGGTGGATCGTGTTCGTGAAATGGGGCATCATCTCGGTGCTGCTGCTCGGAGCCGCCGGATTCGGCGCCTCGTTCGCCATCGGCAAGTGGAAGGAGCGCAGGCAGCGGCTCGAGGCGGCCGCGCAGGAGGAGCGCCTGCGCGAACACGAGGAGGCGAAGGTGCGCGAGGCGAAGGAGGCCAGGGAAAAGGCCGAGAGGGAGGCGCGCGAAAAGGCGCGCGCCGAGGCCAGGGCAGAGAAGGAGCGCATCCGCCGCGAAAAGCAGGAGGCAGAGGCGCAGCGCAGGGCGGAGCAGGAGCAGAGGCGCAAGGAGCTCGAGTCGCGCGAAAAGGGACCACGCCGCGTGTCCGACCTCGAGAAACAGCAGCAGACGGCCGGAGTGCGCTGGTGGGGCAAGGGCGAGCCGCCGAAGTTCGCGTCGAGAAGGGAGGGCGACGAATACTGGTGCGTCTTCACCGACGGCCGCAGCGACACCATGGTGCGCGTGAAGGTCGGAGCCGACAAGGCGCCTGCCGCGATTGATCTCGCGGACGGCAGTGGCTACATGCGCCCGTTCGAGCGCAAGCTGCTCGACGAAGCCGTCGCCCAGAGGCCGCACCTCGTCATAATGGACCGCGCCGCGTGGGTGCGGCTTCCCCAGCCCGTCATGGAGAAGGCCTCGCACATGTCGGTCCCGCAGCAGGGCAACCTGTTCTACCCCTCGGAAATGCTAATGGGCGAATCGCTCTACCGGCTCGTGAAAAGCAACTTCGACACGCAGAACAGGCTCGACAGGCTCGACTGCAACATGGAGTTCCACTGGCGCGGCGAATCGCGAACGCCGCTCTCGTGGAGGCTCAAGTTCAGGGAGACGCTCAGCCGGTCGACGATGAACACCGCGATCGAGAACACGCTGCAGGCGGAGATGGACGCGTCCTACGCCGCCGCCACAAAGACAAGGAAGGCGGCGAAACCCGCGAAGCAGCATCCGTCCCTCGTGTCGAACGGCAGTTCGTTCGCGGGCGGACGGCGGGCGGCGCGCAGGCTCGGCGAGAACTACAGGTCGTTCGACGGCAAATCGTCCGCGCAGAAGACGGAACCCGCCGCGGAGAAGCAGCAAGAACAGGCGCCCACCAAGGGTCGGGTCACCCGCGCCGACCTCCAGCGCGCTACAGACGAGGGTTTTATTTCCGTAAGCTTCGCGGAGTGAGGCGCTTCTTGATGAACGCCATCACCCGCTCGCGGCGAACGCGCGCGCGCTCGTCGCGGTACCGCCTCACGAGCGTGAGCATTCCGTAGTAGGTTAGCGGCGTCATGACGGCGGCGAAGATGAACCCGCCGACGAAGAACGAAGTCACCAGCGCCCCGCTCAGGCTACTCAGGGACGCCCAGTCCTGCGCCGCGAGCATCTGCTTCATCTGCGAGGCGATCGCGCCGTATTCGATGTCCCGGCCAAGGGCGCGCGCCCCAAGCCAGCACTGCGCGGGGTAGAGGAAGATTATCGTGAACGGGTTGGTTATTAATGTCCCGAGCGTGGCGCCGATCTTGCTAGCCTTGAAGTAGAACGAAAGGGGGATGGATATGTAGAGCTGGACGCCGAACGGGATTGCGCATCCTATGCACATCCCAATCGCCCAGCCCTTCGCTATGTACTCCGGCGGCTTTTTCTCCCGGACCGCCCTGACATACAGCTTCTTCAGTCTGTACTTGAATATCATTCCGCCGTGTGGACAAAGAGACCCGATCTCAGCTTCGGCTCGAACCAGGTTGATTTCGGGGGCATCACGGCCTGCGCGTCCGCTATGTCCATCATTTCGCCTACGGTGACCGGATACATCGAGAACGCCACCGCGTTCGAGCCGTCGTCGACTCTCGCCTGAAGCTCGCCAAGCCCCCTAATCCCGCCCATGAACGAAATACGCGGAGACGTCCGCGGGTCGTCTATGCCCAGGACGGGCGCAAGCAGGCGGTCCTGCAGCACCGACACGTCGAGCGACGAAACCGGGTCGCACCCTTCCGGCACATCCCAGCCGAGGTCGTACCACGCGCCGCCGAAGTACATGCGGCAGCTGCGCCCCGATGCGGGTCGCCCGTCTGCCGCCGGCGAAACGGCGAAGACCTCCTTCACGCGCGCGAGGAATTCCTCCGCGGAAAGCCCGTTGAGGTCCTTGAGCAGCCTGTTGTACGGAAGAATGTTAAGCTGGGACGCCGGGAATATCACGGCCATGAACCAGTCGTACTCCCCTCCACGCTCCGCCGACGCGCGCGAAGCCGCGGCGGCGCGGTGGTGGCCATCGGCAATGTAGGCGACAGGCACCGCCGCAAAAGCCTTCTCGACCGCCTCGTTCAGCGAAGGGTCGAAAGTCCACACCGTGTGGCGTATCCCGTCCGAAGCCGTGAAGTCGTAGAGCGGCTCGGTCTCGCAGGCCTTCGCCACCAGGGTGTCCACAGACGATTCGTCGCGGTACGTGAGGAACACTGGGCCCGTGTGCGCCTTGAGCGTAAAGATGTGGCGCGTGCGGTCGTCCTCCTTGTCCTTACGCGTCTTCTCGTGCTGCTTGAGCACGCCCGCGCGGTAGTCGGCCGCAGCGAAGCACCCGACAACGCCGGTCTGCGAATGGCCGCCCATCGTCTGGCGGTATGCGTAGAAGCGCGGCCCGGCCTCGCGCACAAGAGTGCCGCGGGCCTCGAGGTCCGAAAGCGCCTTGTAGGCCTGCGCGTATGCTTCGGGAGACGAGCAGTCCGTGCCGTCGGCAAGGTCTATCTCGGGACGCGAGACGTGGAGGAAGCTGTCGGGATTGCCTTCGGCGAGCGCCTTCGCCTCGGACGTGTCCACGACGTCATACGGCACAGCAGCCACCGCCGCGGCCTTGGCCGGCTCTGGGCGGAGGGCTGCGAAAGGACGGATGTTCATCTGTGGCGGCTTCTCAGAAACCGAAGTTGACGATCGGGAGGAACTTGAAGTCGCCGCCGCGGATCACGTTGATTGCGCCAACCTGGAAGCCGTAAAAGCCCTCGGCGCGGTTGATGAGGCCAACCTGGAAGCCGGTTCCCTCGTCGCAGATGTTGATGACGCCAGCCTGAATCCCGTAGAAGCGGTTCGCCTCGTTCCACAGACCCACCTGGAACGATATCTCGTCCGCACGGCCGATGGAGTTGTAGATGCCGACCTGAAGGCCTCCGCCGAAGTCGGTGATGTCGTTGCGGAGGATGTTCAGCTGAAGACCGTACATGTAGCGGCAACGGCCGAGGAAGCCGAGGTCAATGCCCGTGACATCCTCGCAGGCACCGTACGGGATGTTGATGCGCAGGCCGACAACATCGATGTCGGACGTGTCGTTGAACGCGAGCCAGATAGGCCAGGAGGCCTTTTCTCCCTTGTATTCAACGACCTTCTTGTCAGCAGCGGCGGAACTCATCTCCTGGGCGTACAGAGACATTGTGGTCATGGCGGCCAAAGCACAAATACCAGCGAGCAGTTTCTTCATTTTACTCATCCTTGTGTGTTGAAAATCTTTTAACAAGTGCTAGTATAATGAATTTCGGGCGGAGCCGCAAGTGCGAAATTACTTAAATTTAAGATTGCTCCCTGACGCTCCGCGACACCGTGAGGCACCAGACGCGCGCCGCGCCAGCCTTTTTCATGGTCGCCGCACACTCCGAAAGCGTGGCCCCAGTAGTGGAAACATCGTCAACAAGCAGGACGGTCCTGCCCCTCAGAAGCTCGGGGAGGCGAGCCTCGAACGCACCCTTCACGTTGTCGCGCCGAGCCTTTCCGCCAAGCCGCGACTGGTGCCCCGTGTCTCTCGTGCGAGCGAGCGCCCCGGGGAGGCAGAGCCGCCCGATCCGCGCCGCAAGCCCCTCCGCAAGGAGCTCCGCCTGGTTGAAGCGTCGCACGAACCTGCGTCCGCGGCAGAGCGGCACAGGCACAACGACGTCCACCTCCGGCAAGTCGAGCTTGGCACGCGCGGCGCCCTCGAGAAGGTCCACCAGATCCTCCTGAAGCCACGTCCACCGGCGGAACTTGAGGTCCAGCACCAGCTGGCGCGCGGCGAACTCGTGGCGCACCGCGCTGCGGCAGAGGTCGTAGGCGGGCGGGCTCTCGAGGCAGTCGGCACAGGTGAAGTCGTTCGGCTCGTCGGCTTCCGGCACGGAACCGCATATCCTGCACCCCCGGCGGTCGTGGTACGGCAGCGTAGCGAAGCACGCAGAGCAAACGTGGCGGCCTGGACGGTCAACCGGCCTTCCGCACCCCTCGACCGCGCAGCGCCTCGGCCACACGACGTCCATGGCCGCATCAGCAAGCTTGCGCAGGATCATCTCCTCCCCCCCGCCGCGTTCGCGCACGCCCGCTTCGCCTCCCGCGCGACCGCAATGCAGACGCCCGCCGCGGCCGCGATCTCCTCCTCGGACGCCCGCGCGATTCCGCGCACGCTCCGGAAGCACCTGAGAAGAGCGGCCTTCTTGGCGGGGCCGATCCCGCGGACTTCGTCCAGGACCGATTCCCTGATCGTCTTCTCGCGCAGGTTCCTGTGGTACGTGATCGCGAAGCGGTGAGCCTCGTCGCGAAGGCGCGTCGCCACGAACAACCCCTGCGAGTCGCGTGGCAGGAATATGTCGCCACGTTCGTCGTCCGTCACGATGATCTCCATGCGCTCGGCGAGCCCCACTGTCGGGATGTCCGTCACACCGATCTCGGCGAACGCCGCGCGCGCCGCACGAAGCTGCGTTATGCCGCCGTCGCAGATGAAGAGGTCTGCGCGGGGGCTCTTCGCGAGGAGCGTCGACTCCGGGCCGTAGCGCCGGCGCACCACCTCCGCCATCGCGCGCGGATCGTCCGCTCCCTCGAACGACTCGATCCTGAAGTGGCGGTAGAACCGCCTGTCCGGAAGGCCGTCCACGGCAACGACCATCGACGCCACGTTGTGCGTGCCGAAGAGGTTCGATATGTCGGCGCACTCGATGACGCGCGGCGGCTTCTCCATGCCGAGCGCCGCGGCGAGCTCGGCCAGCCCCCTCTCGGCGTCGGCCCTCGTCGAGGCGGGGGTCTTGCGCACAAAATGGCGCTTCGTCATCTCCTTCAGCGCCGCGATGGTGTCGCGCAGGCGAGCGGCCTTCTCGAAGTCGCCCGACTGCGCGGCCTCGCGCATGCGTCCGTCGAGCGCCGCAAGTTCGCCGGGGCGCTCGCCGCGGAGGAACGCGCACGCCTCGTCGAACCTGGCGCGGTACTCCTGCGGCGATATCTTCCCGAGGCACGGCGCGGTGCAGCTGCGGATCACGTCGGAATGGCAGTGCCTGTGCGACTCCTCGTCCGGCGAAGGCGCATCGCACCCGCGAAGCCCCCAGCGCTTCTCGCAGAAGTCCTTCGCGGCCCGCACCACGGGTGCGCTCGGGAACGGGCCGAAGTACTCCGCCCCGTCGTCGCGCACTATCCTGCAGGTGGTGAAGCGCGGAAACTCGGCGGACGCATCCGCCCTGAGCGCCAGGTAGCGCTTGTCGTCGCGCATGAGTATGTTGAAGCGCGGCTTGTACTTCTTGATGAGCGACGCCTCCGTAAGCAGCGCCTCGGCGTCGTTCTTCACTGTCATCCACTCCAGGTCCGCCACGGTGTTCACCATCGAGCGGACCTTCGGCGCGTGCCTTGCGCGGTTGCGGAAGTACGACAGCACGCGCCTGCGCAGGTTCTTCGCCTTGCCCACGTAAATGATCTCGCCCCGGCCGTCTCTCATGAGATAGCAGCCGGGGCGGTTGGGAACGGACTTGAGCCGCTCTCTGAGGACGTCGTTCACTTTTCGGCGAAATCCTCGTCCTGCTTTTCGGCGAGCTTCTTCTTCTCGTCCTCTTCCTTGAGGAGCTTCTCGCCCTCCTCGCAGCCCTTCTTGAACTCGCCCTTCGCCTTTCCAAGCGATCGGGCGAGCTCGGGAAGCTTCTTGCTGCCGAAGAGAACCACGACGACAAGCGCCACGATGAGAATCTGCCAGGGACCCCAGTTTGCCATTTTCCTTCTCCTGTTTCTGTCCTTGCCTGTTAGCCTGCCATCCCGCGTCACTTCGCGGGGTGGACCCCCATGCCCTTCTCGGCGCCGGCAAGCGGCGTGGTGTATGCGACTTTTTCCTTCACCTCGGTGACAGTCACCGTGCCGAGCTTCGTCATCGCGCTGTCGAGGACCTCGCCGGTGTCTTCATCGACCACTTCCTCGACCTTGCCGATGTCGAACTTCATTCCGACGGCCACGCCCTCGCGCGTTCCGCGGTTTATGATGAGCTTGTCCTCCTTCACGAGCGAGACGCTTCCCTCCCACGGGATGCCGCCGAGCTGGGAGATGATGTATTCCATCGCCTGGTTGATGGCGTCCGTCGTGGCAAGGCCCATGTTGTCCTTCTCGAATCCGCCGAGGTCGCCCGTGAGGCCGCCGAGCTTGCTGCCGCCGTAGCCGAGCTTGAGGCCCTTCTTGCCGCTCTTGCCAACGACGCTCTTCGAGCCCTTCACCTGGCCTGTCGCGGAATCGACCACGTAGATCGTCACGTTGATCTCCGCCGAGCCGGTGTCCGCGCCGATGCGGAGCCCGGCGAGCGGGCCCCTGCTGAGGCCGAATCCGCCGCCTGCACCCTTCGTCTCCTGCACATGCGTGATTGCGCCCTTCACGAGCAGCTGGGCGGGGGTCATGCGGCCCATCTTGGGGGCCTTCTTGCCCTGCGCGGTGCGTCCCGACGCCGCGAAGTCCTGCTCCGCCAGCGCCTCGCCGCGCATGTCCTTCTCGCCGAGAACGATAAACTTGCCGCTCTGGACGAGCTGGTCGGTAAGGATCGTGCCCCACGCGTCGCCGAGGTCCCAGCGCCCAGTCCAGTTGGCCTTGTTCTCAAACTTGGACACCGTAATCGTGTACCTGAGGTTCCCCGCGTCCGCAAACGCAACTGCCGCAGACATCGCCGCAACCGCCAGCATTATCGTCTTCTTCATCATATTCCTCCTTTGTTTGGATTGCTCACATTATACCCTATTTCCCGCCCGTTGCCAATACGCCTTTTCTGCAACCTACTTCTTCTTCGGCATCATGGACTCGTATTCGGCCTTAGTGGACTTGACTGTCGCCTGGATCGACGCTACCTCCGCCTTGACCGCAGCGTTCTCGCTTGCGGCAAGAGCATCGAGCTGCTTCTCGATTGGCGCGAGGGCGGCGAGTGACGCCTTGGCCCCGCCGGAGTTGCGCGGCGGCTTCGACGTGACCTTCGCGAGGGACGCGGCCACCTGCTGGAGCTTGCGCACTTCGGGGATGGCCTCGAGGTTCTTCCTGTCTTCGGCAAACTCGGCCGCGGACGAAGGCCAGCTGCGCGAGTAGAGTGTGATGTCCGTGAGCGCTGCGCCGGGACGTTTTTCGAGGTTCTTCTTGATGCGCTCCGCGATGCGCTCCTTCGACTTGTCGAGCGCCTTGAGGATCGCGTCCGCCTCCTTGCCCTCGGCATTCGTCTTCTTTGCGGCGGACTTGAGCGTGGGGATCTTGTTCTCCACGTTCTTGCCGAGGACGAGGTCCTTCGCCATCGACTTGAACTTGACGGGGATCATGCTGCCGATGAGCGAATTGGGGGCCGGCATTTCCGTGATTGCGTTCACGATGGCCGCGGTCGCCGCGCGCTCGTCGCGCCCGGAATACACGACCTCGCCAACCGAGTTGATCACGTACACGAACGGAATGCTGTTGCCAGGGCTGGGCGGCTCCCCGACGATGCCCGCGTCCAGGTAGATCGGGTATGTGAGCTTGTTCTCGGCCCTGAGCTGGAGGATGCGCGCCCTCTGGTCGCCCTGGCGGTGCGAGCCGATGATGACCAGCCCCTTCGGGCGGAACGACTGCCATATGTCCTCGATGCGCGGAAGCAGCGCGCGGCAGGGCGGGCAGTCTACGCCCCATTCGTCGACCAGCACGACCTTCCCCTCGAGCGACTCGGGCGTGAGCTTGGGCCCGGAAACCCAGTGGGCGTCGTCAAGATTGCGCCACTCGACTGCACCAGCTGCAGCGGCTGCTGCGAAAACGGCTGCAAGCGCAACCGCCAAGTTCCCTGCCTTCATTCTTGCCCTCCTTGGTTACCTTCCTGACTCCTTCAGCGCCGAGAGATACGGGATTTCAACCCCGTACCGCACGGAAAAAGCGCGCATTTCCGTCATCAGCACGGGATCCGGGTTAACCGTGTAGCGCGAAACCATCTCGTGCATCTTCTTCTTCGCCCAGCCCTCGCGGAGCTGGCTTGTCCCGCGCTGCATCGCGTCGAACCCGAGCCTGAACACGCTTTCGTACGCCGTGTCGCCCGCAAGCCCCTTGACCGAGAACAGCACCTCGCGGACATCCGTGGGGCACGTCCCGTATATTTCAACTCGCTGGCCGAGGCAAAGGTTCGGAACGAGCTGCGGATATGTCTCGGCCCTGGACGACGAGGCGAACGTCACCGACAAGTCCGACACCACGGGGGAGGCGAACTTGGCGTTGAACCGCACAAGGCCGTCCGCTATCGACGAGAACATGCCCCTCTGTATCGTTGAGTCGCCGCGGTTGCGCGCCGCGATCATGTCGATGAGATAAGCGTTGGCCGAGGAGCTTATGCCGTAGAAGTACACCGACGACATTCCGCCGTTGAGCGAGGAGAAGCGCGAGATGATGTCCGCCGAGCGCGTCACTCCAACGCCTTCGCCCTCCGGCTTTCCGTCAGACGCCATCACCGCGATGATCGGACGCGCCGGGTCGCGCGGCATCTTGAGGATGGAGGTGAGCGAGGCGAACACGTCGGTCGTGCCGTGCGCCTTCTCGCGCTTGAGCGCAACGTCGGCAAGCTGGAACGACGTGTCGGTTGCCTCGCGCCAGCCGGAGAACACCGAGGTGAACCTGTTGCGGAAGAACACGATGTTGAACCTGTCTCCCTCGTTAAGCCGGCGCATCATCCTCGATATGCCGTCGCAGGTGGGGCGGAAGGAGTTGTACACCGAGCCCGAGGCGTCGACAAGGAAGAGGACGTCCTTCTTGATGACCGGCAGCGACGTGTTGCCGCCCGGCTCGATGGTCACGCGGAAATAGCGGCGGCCGGGATCCTGCACGTCGTCCCACCAGACCACGCCCGTCTTGACCTCCGGGGCGAGGGCCTTCGATGGAAGCTCGTCCTTGAGCTTCTCCACCGCGCTCTTCTCGCTGGCGATGACCATCTCGTCCACGCTCCCGAGAATCTCCGTTGCGGCAGGGACCTCGGCTGCCTGCGACTTCGCGGCGGCCTCCGCGGCCGACTCGGCGGACGCCCCGACAGTCGCCACCTCGATCGGCGGCGGGAGCACAGCCGCGGGCTCCGTTGGCGGGATCGGCGGCGGAACGGCGGGGGCGAACCCGAAGCGGTCCTCCGAGCCACCTGCGCCAGTGCCGGTTGACGAAAGCGGCGAAGGCGGAAGCGCGACAGGCTGGAGGTTTCCTGAGGAGGTCCCGGCGGCAAGAAGATCCGCGGCAGGAACAACGTCTTCGGCGAACTTGACCCTGTCGACCTTCGGCACGACCATGCGCGGAATCGCGGCATCACCGTCGTCGACCGCCGGAGCGATGACTTCGGCAATCTCCTGGCGGGGCATCCACACGTCGTCCGAGGCCGTTGGCCTGACCTCAAGCGGCTTTAGCATCTCCGAGTCGGAGCTCACCTCAAGCGGCGCGGCCGCGGGAGCGTCCGAGCTCGACTCCAGGCGGTCGACCTTGGCGGCATCGTCGGCATCCTCCTTCGGCGCGGGAAGGCTTTCGCCGCCGCGGTCTGGCGATTCCGACATCGGATCGCCCTCGAACCTCTGTACGGTCATCGGGGGAAGGCCCTGGAAGCGGTTGGTCTTCCACTCGCCGCGCAGCTTCGTGGCGAAGTCGACGCTTGAAAGCGCGTAGATGCCGCCGATGTGGAAGCCTAGCGAGAGAACCACTGCGGCGAGCGCGACCATCAGGCTGCGCTCTGCCGATTCTCCGGAACCCCTTCTCGTGGACATGGCATCCTCCTTTCCGGGACTACAGCGACTTCGCCTCTGCGGAGTCTGGATAGCGCTTCTTCAGCTCGGCCGCCAGATCGGCGGCCTCCCTGCCCCTGCCCTGCTCGTCGAGGAGCCTTGACGCCCTCCAGAGGGCCGGGGGCACAAGCGTGGGGTCGTCGAACAGCGAGCCCACGATCATGTAGTACTCCAGCGCGGCCTTCTTGTCGCCGCGCGAATCCTCGTTCGCGGCAAGCGCGGTGTAGGCGCGCGCGCGGATTGCCAGCAGCTCGTCGCTCTGCGAACGCTCGACCGCGTCCCTTAGGAGGTTCTTCGCCTCGTCGTAGTGCCCGGCCTCGCTTTCGAGCTTGCCGGCCTCAAGCGCCGCCTGCGCGCCGTATACGGTGCGGCTCTTGAAGCGGAGCGCGCGGCGGAACGCCTCGAGCGCGGCATCGCGCTCGCCCTTCGCAAGGCGCGCGTATCCGATCTCCGCCTCGGCGACCTGGTTCCATCCGGGGTCCGAATCGCGGCGGCGCAGCGCCTCGGCCGCCATTATCGCGTCGTCCGGCCTGCCGGCCGCTATCATCGAGTCCCCAACCCAGGCGAGCTTGTCGGCGGCAATGCGATCCACGGCGCCGTCCTTTATGAGCGCCGAAAACGTCTCCGCCGCCTCGGCGTCGCGTCCAGTCCTCTTGAGGAGCGTGCCGAGCGCAAGCGTGCTCTCGCGGCGGAACTCCGGCGGCGGGTCGGCCGCGAGCGAGGCGCGGTAGAGCTTCTCGGCCTCGGAGTCGTCGTTCACGCGCTCGGCCGCGAACGCGGCGAAGTAGCAAGCCTCGGCCCTGCGCCGGTCCGACGGAAACCGCCTGAGGAACTCGGCGAGCGTGGTGCGCGCCTGGCGGTACTCCTTGCCGCGTATCTCCTCCGTCGCGCGGCGGTAGAGCGCGTCTGCGGCGAAAGGCGACTCCGGATGCGAGGACAGGAGGCGAGTCCAGTCGCGCCTGGCCGCGGCGATGTCGCCGGCCTTCGACTCGGAATCGCCTGCGGCGTACAGCGACTGCGCGGCAAGCCTGTCCGCCGGCCAGCCGTCGGCAACGGACCTGAACACCGCGGCGGCGTCCTTGTGCGAGCCGCTCTTCGAAAGGAGCCACGCGAGGGTGTAGGTCGCCTCCTTCGCGTTCACGCCGTCCTTCTTGCTGGAGCAGAGCCTCATGTACTGCACGGCGAGCGGGATGTTCGTCACCGCCTGCGCGGACTCGCCTGCTATCCACCAGGCGCGCTCGGCGACCGACGGAGGCGGGTCTGGGCGGTCGGCAAGCGTCTTGAGCACGCCTGCGTGGTCGCGCATCGACGAAAGCACCTGGAGCCTCTCTAGCCACTCGTCGGCCGCGTAGCGTCCACTGGGGTAGGCCTTGAGCGCCTCGTCGTACGCACGCAGGGCCTCGTCGTGGCGCGCGAGCATCCTGAGCGATGCGGCCTCGAGGTAGAGCTCGTCCTCCCCCCTCTTTGCGGGGACGTCGGACCGAAGCGTAAGCAGCGCGTCGTTGTGGCGTCCGGCGCAGTACAGCGCCCATGCCTGCGACACGCGCGTCTCCGCGGCGCGGCGCCCCTTAGGGAACCTCTCCTTGAGACGGCGGAAGAGCGTCAGCGCCTCCTCGTAGCGTGCGTCCGAAAAGCTCTGGCGCGCCGCAAAGTAGAGCGCCTCCTCGGCGATGGACTGGTCCTTCGACGCGGCGAGGTCGAGGTATATCCCCAGCGCCTTGCGGTGCGAGGCGAGGTCGGGCTCGGCGGAGAGCAGCGCGGCCGTGCGTATGCGGGCGTAGTCCGCATGGGAGTGCTTTGGATAGGCGGCCACAAGCTTCGCATAGCGCGCCGCGGCCTCCTTCGCGCCGCCGGGCTTCTTCTCGGAGATCGTCCCGAGCTGGTACAGCGCCGCGGCCTTTATGTCGTCCGGTATTCCGCCGGCGTCGAGCTTGAGGAGCTCCGCCTCCGCCTGGTCGGGCGGAAGGAGAAGCGCGCGTCCGAAGCGGGCGCGGTGCATGAGCGGCGACGCCGGGAACTCCCTGATCACGCGTTCGTACGCCTCGCGCGCCTTCGCGGCCTCGCCCATCTGGCGGCGGCTTTCGCCGAGCCTGTACAGGACGTCGGCCTTCGAAACCCCGTCTTCTCCCAGGAGAGCCTCGTACTCCACAGCAGCGGCTGACGCCATTCCGCGCGCCAGCATGCTGTCGGCGAGCTTGAGCCTGTCTGCCGCGAGGGCGGCCGAACCCTCCGCGGCCGCCGCCGCGGAGGATGCCGCCAGAAGCGCGGCCGCGAAGATGTAGGCTGCGCTGCGCATCACGGAACGGGGAACTCGGCCGCAAGCTCCGCGGCCTGGACCTTGATCCTGGCCTGGAGCTCGGTGTTGCCGATGTCTGAGAGGATGTCGGCAATCCAGCCGCCGATCATGGCGGCCTCGTTCTCCTTCATTCCGCGGGTCGTTATGGACGCGGTTCCAACGCGGATGCCGGAGGTCTTGAACGGGCTTTCGGTGTCGTACGGGATCGTGTTCTTGTTGACCACGATGCCGGCGTTGTCGAGAGCTGCCGCGGCGTCCTTGCCCGTCATGCCCTTCTGCTTGACGTCGACGAGGAAGAGGTGGTTGTCCGTTCCGCCGGAAACGATCCTGAAGCCGCGGTCCTGCACGGCCTTGCACATCGCCTTGCAGTTCTTGACGACCTGCTGCGCGTAGTCCTTCTTGGCGGGCTGCATCCACTCGCGGAAGCACACGGCCTTCGCGGCGATGATGTTCTCGAGCGGGCCGCCCTGCATTCCGGGGAACACCGCGCTGTCGAGCGCCTTCGCCCACTTCTCCTTGCAGAGCACCATGCCGCCGCGCGGGCCGCCAAGCGTCTTGTGCGTGGTGGTCGTCACGAAGTCGGCGTACGGAACCGGGCTTTCGTGCGCTCCGCCGGCGACGAGACCGGCGATGTGCGCCATGTCGACCATCATGATGCAGCCGACCTTGTCGCAGATCTCGCGAATGCGCTTGAAGTCGAGGGCACGAGGATAGGCGGAAGCGCCGGTGAGGAGGATCGCCGGCTTGACCTCGAGCGCCTGGCGCTCGAGTACGTCGTAGTCGAGCCGCTCGGTCTCGCGGTCAACGGTGTACGGCACGATGTTGTAGATCTTGCCCGAGAAGTTCACCGGCGAGCCGTGCGAGAGGTGCCCGCCCTGGTCGAGCGAAAGCGAGAGGATCGTGTCGCCCGGCTTGATCGTCGCGAAGTAGACCGCCATGTTGGCCGCGCTTCCGCAGTGGGGCTGCACGTTCGCGTGGTCCGCGCCGAAGAGCTCGCAGGCGCGCTTGCGGGCAAGTTCCTCCGCAGCGTCGACCGGCAGGCAGCCCGAGTACCAGCGCTTCCCCGGATACCCCTCGGCATACTTGTTCATCAGCACTGAGCCGGCCGCTAGGCGGACCGCACGGGAGGACGTGTTCTCCGACGCGATCAGGTTGATCTCCGTGTCCTCCTGGACAACCTGCGCCTTGATGGCCGCCCACACCTCGGGATCGTCCTTAGCGAGGGCCGAGAAGTCGGCGAGGCGCTTCGCGCGGTCGACCTTCGCGCGGCGGCGGACATGGCGCTCTGCGTCGTCGGCAGCAGTGGTGGCGAATGCCTTGAGTATCTCCAGCGCGGCTTCGGGGCCCGTCTTCGAGGCGCCAAGGACGAGGATGTTGGCGTCGTTGTGCGCGCGCGCCATCTTCGCGTCGTCAACGTCCCGGCAGATCGCAGCGCGCACGTAGTCGAACCTGTTTGCGGCCATCGCCATGCCCTCGCCGGTCGTGCACACGAGCACGCCGAAGTCGGCATCGCCCTTCACAACAGCCTCGGCAACGGCGTCGGCAAAATCAGGATAGTCGCACGAGGCCGCCCCGGAGCAGCCAACGTCCGTGAAGTCCGCATCCGCGAAAGCGCCCTTGATGTGCTCCTTGAGCGCGTATCCGCCATGATCCGAACCGATAAAGATATTCATTTGGTCTCCTTTTGAGTTTAGTCTAAGTATTATATCATTTATCGGCCCCGTCCCGCAATGGGTGACTGGAGACAACATTTAGCGCGGGAAAACCGCGGTTCGCTGCGATAATCACGCCTTTTTCGGCGGCTTGGGGACGCGAGTCCAGTCGGAGAAGATCGGCTCGCCCTTCTTGCCGTAGCAGTTGAGCGGACGCACCGCGAAGCGGAACTCCGCCTTCTGCGGCATCTCCGAACGGGGTAGAAAGTACTTGAGATACCGAAAGCAGCCATGGGGCTCCGCCTCTTCGTCGTGGCACTTCGCCAGCGCCGCGGTGGGGCTGTAGAACCGGTATGACCTCACCACGGCCTCGACGTCCGACTCACGCGCCTCGAGCGTGAGTTCGTAGTCGAACGGCCTTGCCGATTTCTCGGCCACGGCAGGCGGAAACGACACAATCACCTGGTCCGTCTCCTTGCCGTCCCTGTCCTTTCCGCGCTCGAACGTGACAATGGGCGCCATGCCTGCGCCGCTGAAGAACGCCGGTGCCGCAGAACGCGCAGCGCGCGCGGAGAACGGGCTCGCCTTCGTCGGCATCTCGAGGTTCCACGCCTCGTCAAGGTCCTCGTCGCGGTCGAAGTCGCGCCGGCGTACCACGAGCCGGTCGGAGAACACGTCCACGAGCTGCCCCTGCCGCACCGGCACGCCGCCCTGTCCGTGCACTGCCGCCCTAGTGCCTTCGTTTACCGCCGGCATCTGCTTCTTGGCGGTGATCCAGCTCGCCCCGTGCGCGTTCTCGCGCGGGCCGCTTAGGCAAGTGTAGCTGAGCGACGCCGTACCGATCGACGTGAACTCCCCGCGCCACACCGAGCGCTCGTCGGTAAGGGAGGTGTGCGAATGGCCGGAGAAAGCGACTGCGTTCGCATACGGCGCGAGCGAGCGCGTGGACTGGCCGTTGTCGTGCCCCCACGCCCAGGGTCCGTACACCGTGTCCTTCGGGTGGGGGTGCTGGAAGTAGAAGAACGGCTTGCCGGTGTCGACTTTCTGGATGTTCGCCTTGAACCAGTCCTCGAGCCCGCGGATGCCGCTCCACGTGTCCCAGTGCCCGCCGATGAAGTCGTAGCCCTTCACGCTCTTGCGGTATATCGGCGAGTACTGCTCGTGGAAGCACTGCTCCCACGCCTCGCCCATTCCGACCTTCCTGAGGTCGAGCTCCTTCGCCTGCTCGCGCGTCATGCCGTGCACAGCAAAGGCGGCGTCCATCCACCTGTCGCGGTAGTCGATCCCCTCTGGATCGTGGTTGCCGTAGACGAACAGCTTCTCCACTCGGCGCCCGTCCGGCGCGCGGTCTTCGGGGAACACCTCGTACCACGCCTTCGCCACGTTCTCGAGCTGCGGCAGAATGCCGTGGTCCGCCATGTCGCCGACGATCATGACGGCATCAACCCCCTGGTCCCGGTACCAGCGCAGCGTCTTGCGGAATATCTCCGTGGAGTTCCAGTCGGTTATGTGTATGTCGCTTATCACGCCGAACCTGATGTTGGGCTTCCCCGAAAGGAACCCGCCTTTCCCGCTCATGCAGCCAGAGAGCGAAAACGCCGCGGCGCCGGCAAGGAAGGACCTTCTTGAAACGAGTATGTTCATTTGCCTATCTCCATGTTTGCAGTTTAAACGCGCCTGGCCATTATAGCAAAACGCCCCTCTGAAAAGCAATCGGCTTCCGCTTTTGGCGGAAGCCGACGGCATCGGGGAACGCGGAATGCGGCTATTCCCCCTTCGGCGGTTCGGGCTGCTCGGCGTAATGCCCAAGGACTGCGTCCACGACCTGGCGGGCAATGTCCAGCGCAACGCGGTCCGAGGCGTTGCGCTGGCCCGTGAGGACGTCGCGCTGCGAGAGGAACGTGGTCTCGCCCACGAACTTGCGGTTGTCGAAGAGCACCTTGTTGGAAACCTTGTCGACGAGCGAGCACTCGACGGTGACGCGCATGCGGTACTCGCTCGCGCGCCTGTCGTACCCGCGGTCGTAGTCGATGCCGTTGAGGGTGACCTTGGAGACCACGCCCTGCAGCTCAAGCGCGGAATCGCCCGTGCGTCGGATTTTGAACGTGCCCTCGCGCTGGAACTCGCGAAGGACGTGCTTCGTCGCCGTGGCGCCGAACTCGGCGTAGTTCGTGCGGTTCTCGAACGCAGGCACGGACACCGTGCGCATGGACTTCGGGACGTCAGACGTCCAGGAGTACCCGAGGCATCCGGCGAGAAGCGCGAATGCGCACGCAAACGGGATCGCTGTCTTTGCGAAGCTCATCAGGGAAACTCACTTTCTGAGCGGCGCAGCCCCGCCCTTGATTGCCTCTATGCGCGCCACCGCCTCGCCGCGATGGGACGACTCCGGGAACTCCGCGAGGAAGCGCTCGTAGGCCGACACGGCGGCCTGCTTCGTGCGCTGGCGCGTGTCGTAGAACACGGCGTTCTTCCACGCGTTCTCCTCGAGCATCCCCGAAAGCTCGTCGGCCCACGCCCTGAGCGCAGCCGCCTCGTCGATGTCGGGATAGCGCTTCAGCGCCATGTTCACGCCGTTGAGCGCGTTGCGGCAGCGGCTTGCGTTGTAGTCCATCTTCTTGACGAGTTCATAGCGGCACTTGCAGGCCTTGAACGCCGCCTCGCGCGCCTGCTTCGAGTCCGGGAAGCGCGTGACTATGTTGTCGAAGACCTCGGCCGCCTCGGCGAGCTCGTTGTCGCCGGCGCGCAGGTTGGCGATCTCCAGCATCGCGTCGGGGATCCACGTGGCGCCGGGCGCGCGGCGCACCACGCTCTCGAAGCGCAGGCGCTTCTCGCGGTTGGTGTCGTACTTGAACCCGAAGATGGACTTCGTGTCGTCCTTGAGGTGGCATGCTATCTTGTACTGGAGTTCCGCCACCTTCGCGTAGCTGCAGAGCCCGGGGAAGTAGTGCATGAGGTACTCGTACTCGTCGAACGCGTCCTCGTAGAGCGACATGTCGCCCTTGTCCGCGGCCATCCGCGCTAGCACGGAAGCCTTGCGGCGCTGCGCCTCGGCGGCTACAGGCGAGGAGGGCCACTCGCGCACGAGCGCCTCGTACGCCTTCGCGGCCGCCTTGCTGTTGCCGTTCGTCTCGAACACGTGGGCGAACTCCAGCTGCGCCTCCGGGGAGTCGCGCTTCACCGAATACCACCAGCTCTTGTCCTTGAACTCGGGCTCGCGGCTCTGCCGCGGCTCGAACCCGGGATACGCGTCGGTGGCATAGCCAGCGTCAAGGCCGTCCGCGCTGACGGGACGGTCACCCACTCCGCCGTATACTGAGGCGCATAGCGCCGCGACTGCGGCAAAGGCCGCGCTCTTCACGAACTTCGTCATGTTCATTTCTCCGCCAAGTCGGCGTTGATCGAAGCGGCTGCGCGCCTTCCTTCGCCCATCGCCAGGATTACTGTCGCCGCGCCGAGCACGATGTCGCCGCCTGCATAGACGCCCTTGACCGAAGTGCGTCCGCTGCCGTCGGTCACGATGTGCCCGCGCTTGTCCACGTCAAGTCCGGCCGTGGTCGACGCGATGAGCGGGTTCGACCCGTTGCCCACGGCGACGATCACCGTGTCGCAGGGGATCGTGAACTCGCTGCCCTCGATCGCCACAGGGCTGCGGCGTCCGGACGCGTCCGGCTCGCCGAGCTCGTACTTGAGGCACTCGATTCCGGTAACGCGCGCGTTTTCGTCGCCCAATATCCGCTTCGCGTTCTGCAGAAGGTGGAACTCGACTCCCTCCTCCTTCGCGTGCTCCACCTCCTCCGCGCGCGCCGGCATCTCGCCTGCGCCGCGGCGGTAGACGAGATAGACCGCGTCCGCTCCGAGGCGGAGCGCCATGCGAGAGGCGTCCATCGCCACGTTTCCTCCGCCAAGCACCACCACGCGCTTGCCGTGCCAGAACGGAGTGTCGGCATGGCTCTCGTCGTAGGCCTTCATGAGGTTGGCGCGCGTAAGGTACTCGTTGGCGGAGAACACCCCGATGAGGTTCTCGCCCTCAATGCCCATGAACTTCGGAAGGCCCGCGCCGGTGCCCACGAACACGGCGTCGAAGCCGTCCTTGTCGATGAAGTCGCGCACCTTGCGCGTGCGGCCTGCGACGAAGTTCGTCTCTATCTTCACGCCGAGCCTCTTGAGGCCGTCGATCTCCTCGGAAACGATCGCCTTCGGGAGACGGAACTCCGGGATGCCGTACACCAGCACTCCGCCCGGCTTGTGGAAGGCCTCGAACATCGTAACCTCGTGCCCCGCCCTTGCGCAGTCGGCCGCGCAGGTGATCGACGCGGGGCCAGAGCCGACAACGGCCACGCGCTTGCCTGTCGGCGGGAGGACGCCTGTCTTCGCCTGCTCGCCCGAGACGCGCACGAAGTCGGCGCAGAAGCGCTCCACGCGCCCGATTGCGACGGCCTTCGACTGGTCCTTGAGCAGCTTGCCCATCGTGCAGAACTTCTGGCACTGCTTCTCCTGCGGGCAGACGCGTCCGCACACCGCCGGGAGAAGGGACGTCTCCCTGATTATGGCAAGCGCGCCCGCGAAGTCGCCCTCTGCCGCCTTGGCGAGGAACCCCGGTATGTTGACCGCCACCGGGCAGCCGTTCATGCACGGCTTCGTGGGGCAGTTCATGCAGCGGCTCGCCTCGGTCTTCGCCATCTCGGCTGTATAGCCAAGGGCCACTTCGTCCATGTTGTGCGCGCGGACATGCGGATCCTGCTGGGGCATCTCCTGCGGCGGTATCTTCATTCTCTCCTGTGGGGTCATCTGAAATCTCCGGTTTCTTCTTCTGGCTGGCCTCTTCAGTTGGCAAACAGGCCGGACCTGCACTTGTGGTCCGCCTCTTCCTTCTTGAAGGACCCGAGGCGCTTGATGAAGTTGTCGAAGTCGACCTGGTGCGCGTCGAACTCTGGACCGTCCACGCAGACGAACTTCGTCTGCCCGCCGACCGTCACGCGGCAGCCGCCGCACATCCCGGTGCCGTCGATCATGATCGAGTTGAGCGAGGCAATCGTCTTCACGCCGTAGGGCTTCGTCGCAAGCGCCGCGAACTTCATCATCACCGGCGGCCCGATGATCACGACTTCGTCCGGCTTCTCCGGAAGCTCGCAGAACTCCTTCAGCGGCTCGGTGACGAGGCACTTGCGCCCGTACGAGCCGTCGTCCGTCACGATAACGACTTCGTCGGCCGCCTTGCGCATCTCCTCCTCCATGATGATGAGCTCCTTCGTTCGCGCGCCCATGATCATCGTGACGCGGTTTCCGGCGGCGCGGAACGCCTGAACGATCGGATGGCTCGGCGCGACGCCTATGCCGCCGCCAACGACCACGACCCAGCCCTTCCTGCCGTCCTTCGAGTAGTTGGTGATCTCGGTGGGGCGCCCGAGCGGCCCGGTGACGGCAGGCAGGTATTCGCCGACTTCGCGGCGCGAGAGCTTCATCGTGGTCTCGCCGACCGTCTGGAAAATGATCTCGATCCAGCCTTCCTCCGCGCTGGCGTTGCCTATGGTGAGGGGGATGCGCTCGCCGAACTCCTCGACGACCTGCACTATGACGAATTGGCCCGCCTTGCGCTCGCGCGCTATGAGAGGCGCCTCGAGCTTCATGCGCCACACGTTGGCGGAAAGCTGCCTCTTCTCCAGAATCTTGTTCATCGCTTTGCTTCTTTTCCCTGTTTCTGACTTTTTCGGGGTCGAAATTGGTATTTTACCAAAGAATGCGCCGCAGGGCAATCACGGGTTGAGGAGAACTATGCTCGACCCTGGAGGCAGCATGATCGCAACTTCCTTGAGGTCCGGATCGGAGAAACGGACCTTGGACTTCTCGATGAGCTGCTTCGCCCCTTCGCCTTCCTTGCGCGTTACGGACCTTTCGCCAAGCTCCGCGCCATTCCCTACGGCAACGTCGTAACGGCGGAAGAACTTGCCGTTGATCTCGAGGTCCGCGATCTGCGATGCGGTGTGCACCTTGAGCTTCGCCTTGAGCTTGTTGGGGACGCGAAGCGTCTGGCCTGGGCGCAGACGGCGCGGATCGCCGACGCCGTTGAGCATGAGAACAGCCGCAATCGTTGCGCCGTGCTCGCGCGCTATCTGGTGGACTGTGTCGCCGTTTCTCACCGTGTAGGCCTCGACCCACGGATTCGTCTTGCCCTCGAGGAAAAGCTTGCGGTTCAGGTTCCCGAGGCGGCGCGCGAGAAGGTCGTCGATGTCCGCAACGGAGTCCTTGTTCTGGCGCAGCCTCTCGATGGTGTCTATCTGCAGGCCCACGTTGCCCTGCTGGTCCGCCACCTCGAGACGCTCCAGGAGCGCGCGTATGGCAGGCGGACGGTTTTCGCCACTTTCGGCGAGCCACCGCACTTCGTCGGAACCGCCAGGCGCGCTCTTGACCTCCTCGACCTCGTCAGGCGGGATCTCCGGCATGGACGGCTGTCCCTGCTGCTCCTGCGCACCCGGCGCGACGATCGGCGGGCGCACGTCCGACTCGAGGCGCACTATGCTCGTTGGTGGCGGGACCGGCTTCGGCATCTCGCGGCGGCGGAAGCACCCGCGGAACGAGAAGAACGCCACGACGACGAGCGCAAGGCCCGCCGCCATGACGAACTGCAGCGGTCCCGGCCCGCTCTTGCGAGGCGTGACCTTGATCGCAATCCCGTATTTGCCGCGGCGGTACATGCCGAGCCGACCCCCTCTGCCGCAGTCAGGTCACTTCGCGGCCGGTTCCGCGGGCTTGTCCGTGAACACGTCCTGCACGGAGCCGCGAAGCACCTCGACCTCGCTGTCGGCCGTGCGGATGCGGAACGTGCGCTCGTTCGCCTCGACGATCGTGCCAACTATCCCGTTCCCGCAGACGACCTTCGCGCCGGCACGGAGCTCCTCGATCATCTTGCGGCGCTCCTTCTCCTTGCGCTGCTGCGGCCTGATCACCATGAAGTAGAATATGCCGAAGATCACCAGCATCGGCACCATCATGCCGAAACCGCCCTGCTTCGGGGCGGCCGGCGCAGCGGCCGCAGCCTCGTCCGTTCCGGCCGGAACCTCTACGGTCGCCGTAGCCTCGCCTGCCGCGGCCTCGCCCGCGGCCGATACCGTCGCAGCCGTCTCCGCCGGAGCCTCGGCCTGCGCGAACACCATCATCCCTTTCATCGTCTTTCCTTTCTGTTTGCCAAAAAACTTGTCCCGGAAATCAGCCATGCGTCTCGGCGCGCACCATGGCGCGCCATTCGTCGAACCGCCCTTCCCGTATGGCCGCGCGCATCTCCTCCATGAAGCGCAGCAGGCGGTGGACGTTGTGTATCGTAAGGAGCCTCACGCCGAGTATCTCGCCCGCCGCGAGCAGGTGGCGCACGTACGACCGCGAGAAGTTGCGGCAGCAGTAGCACCCGCACCCCTCCTCGACCGGGCCGAGGTCCTTCGCCCACTTCGCCGCCTTTATCGCCACGTTGCCGTGGCGCGTTATTGCCGTGCCGTGTCGCGCGATGCGAGTTGGCAGCACGCAGTCGAACATGTCGATGCCGCGCGCCACGCACTCCGCCATCTGGTGCATCACCCCAAGCCCCATCACGTAGCGCGGCCTGTCCTCGGGCAGGTATGGCACGCTCGCCTCGACGGCCGCGTACATCGTCTCCTCCGGCTCGCCCACCGAAACGCCGCCGATCGCATATCCGGGGAACCCGATCTTCACCAGCTCCTCGGCGCAGTGCCTGCGGATGTCCGCGAACTCCCCGCCCTGCACGATCCCGAACACGAGCTGCCCCTCCGCGTGCGGCGCGTCCTTGCTGGCCTGCGCCCACTTGAGCGTCGTCTCCACGCTCTTCTCCGCGCGCGCCCTGTCGCATGGCCAGGGGAGGCATTCGTCGAACACCATCGCGATGTCGCTGCCGAGTATCCTCTGGACCTCCATCGACTCCGCGGGCCCCATGAAGAACTCGTGGCCGTCGATGTGCGAGCTGAACCTCGCGCCGCGCTCGTCCAGCTTGCGTATCTTCGCAAGGGAGAACACCTGGAACCCACCCGAGTCGGTGAGGATCGGGCCTTCCCAGCCCATGAAGCGGTGAAGCCCGCCAGCGTTCGCGATGACGTCCATTCCAGGACGCAGGAACAGGTGGTAGGTGTTGGAGAGGATGATCTGGGCCTTGGCCTCTGCGAGGTCGCGCGGCTCGAGCGCCTTGACCGTGGCCTGCGTTCCGACCGGCATGAACGCAGGGGTCTCGACCGGTCCGTGGGCCGTGTGCAGGACCCCGAGCCGCGCCTTTGTCGCGGCGTCTCGCTTCAGGAGCTCGAACTCTCCGGGCTGGCGTGCATTCTCAGGCATCGGGGGTTTCAGAAGGCGAGGCCAGGTATTGCACTCGCAAAGCTCTGCATCTCCGCGCGGAGCTTCTGCAACCGCGGATCGTCCTCGGGATCGCCGATCTGCGAGGAGTTCTTCTCCTTCCACTCCTTGTGCTTGGAGGAAAGGTCCTTGAGCTTCGCCTGCTGCACGGCCATCTCGCCCTTCATCCGGGCAAGCTGGTCGCGTATCCTGCTGGCGTTGGCGTTCTTGTCCGTGCGGAGCGCGACCTCGAGCGCCTCCGCCTTCTTGACCATCGCGTCCCATTTCTCCTTCGCGTCGACGGCCTTGGCGAAGAACGGGCTCTTGGCGCCGATCTCCTTCGTGATCTCGCGCTTGAGGCGCTCCGCCTCGGCGCGCTTCCTGTAGTACGACTGGAGCGCGAGCTTCTGGCGCGGCGTGAGCGAGTCGTAGGACCCGGTGAAACAGTAGAGCTTGGACGCCGAAATGACGACGGGCTCTTCGATCGGCTTGTTGCAGAAGTTGCCGATGAACTCCACCCCGCCGCCGGAGGCCGGCTGGCGCTGCTCGATCACGAACACCGCGCCGACCGCGGCCTTGCCCATCTCCTCGCCGTCCGCGAGCGACATGTACGGCGCGATCGCGTTCACGATCCCCCACGCGGCCTCCTTGTAGTCGGTCTGCATGATGCCGCGGGTCGAGGGAATGGGGTCGGACGACTGCTCCACGGCCGGGGGAGGCGTGGCGACTGTCCGCGGCTCTTCCTGCGCCGGAAGCGTGCGGGAGGCAACGGCTGTCGCGACCCTCCTCGTCGCTTCGGCCTTCGGACGGCGCCTCACCGACATCTCGGACGGCTTTGCCGTGGCTTCGGCAGCCGCGGATGCCCGCGCGCGCTCGGCCTCTGCGTATGCGTCCTTACGCTCGGCCTGCTGCCTCTCCATCTGCTCAAGGTCTACGCCGTTGATCGTCGCAATTCCGTTCGCCCAGCTGGCGCGCATCCCCTCTGGGACATGGCTGCGGAACGAAGGCGCCACAATCCACATGACCACGACGCTCACCAGGGACACACCCAGGAAGATGGGCCAGAATATCCGCATTGTTCAGCCTCCGTTTCGCGCCGAAGCGCACTAGTTCACTTGACGAGTTCGAGCTTTTCCTGTCCGCCGAGGTAAGGACGTATCGCCGGAGGAAGGGTTACCGACCCGTCTTCGTTCTGCCACTGCTCCAGCAGAGCCACCATAAGGCGCGGAAGCGCCACGCCCGAGCCGTTGAGCGTGTGGACGAGCTTCGTCTTCCCGTCCGAATCCTTGAAGCGGCAGTTGAGGCGGCGGGCCTGGTAGTCGGTGAAGCACGAGCAGCTCGAGACCTCCAGCCACTGCTTGGTGCCTGGCGCCCAAAGCTCGAGGTCGTAGCACTTCGCCGCGGAAAAGCCCATGTCGCCGGAGCAGAGCAGCAGCACGCGGAAGTTCAGGCCAAGACCCGTGAGAATCGACTCCGCCTCGCCGACGAGCGTCTCGAGCTGCTTGAAGGACGACTCGGGATGCACGAAGTTCACCATCTCCACCTTGTCGAACTGGTGGACGCGCAGCATGCCGCGCGTCATCTTGCCCGCGGAACCCGCCTCGCGGCGGAAGCACGGCGTGTAGGCCGTGAGCTTCACCGGGCTCTCGGGCGTGATCTTCGGGAGCTTCACGCCGTCGAACACGTCGTCGCGATAGAAGTTCGTGACGGGCACCTCGGCCGTGGGGATCAGCCAGAAGTCGTCTGCGTTCGAGTGGTACAGGTCCTCGGCGAACTTCGGCAGCTGGCCGGTGCCGGTCATCGAAGCGGAGTTAACGACATACGGCGGAATCATCTCGGTGTAGCCCTGGGTCTGCGTGTGGACGTCGAGCATGTACTGGATGAGCGCGCGCTGCAGGCGGCTGCCCTGGCCGAGGATGACGGGGAATCCCGTTCCCGTGAGCTTCACCCCGCGCGGGAAGTCGAATATGCCGAGCCCCTCGCCGAGCGCAATGTGGTCCTTGGGCTCGAAGTCGAACTTGCGCTCCTCGCCTACGAAGCGGACGACCTTGTTGCAGGTGGAGTCTGGGCCGGTGGGAATCTCGGGCGCGGGGAGGTTGGGAATCATCAGCATCGTGTCGCGCAGCGAGGTCTCGACTTCCGCGAGCTCCTTGTCGCATGCCGCGATCTCGTCGCCAATCGAGCGGACCTCGGCCTTCGCCGCCGCTACGTCCTCGCCAGCCTTCGCCTTCGCGCCGATCTCCTTGGAGGCCGCGTTGCGCTTCGCCTTGAGCTCCTCCGTGCGCGAAATGAGCGACCTGCGCCTGATGTCGAGGTCGAACGCCTTCTTTACGGTCTCCTTCTCCACGCCGCGGCGCGCCAGCTGCGCGGCTGTCTCTTCGAAATCGTCCCTGATCTTCTTGATGTCTATCATTGTTGCACCTGGTTTCTGCCTTATCGTGAAATCAACCAGGTATTTTACCCCAAAACCGCGCGGAAATCAATGCCAAGTATGTTTTTAGTGGCATCCGCACAGCCGAGGCGTCAGCGGCTGGCGGTGGGGTCGATCACTGACGCGTCCTTGGTGTACGGGCCTAGTCCGACGTCCTGAGGCCCGTAGTTGAGCGGGAAGCCCTCCGGCGGCTTCTTCGCAAACGTCTCGCGCACGGCCTCGAGCATGCCGAACCCGTGCTCGGCGTTCGGCCAGCCGATCTCGCCTTCGCACCACTCGTCGAGCGGCCCCAGAAGGAGGCGCTTCACCCCGGTCTCGTCACTGAAGCGCTTCGCGTCGCGGCAGACCTTCTCGAACTTCCCGGGCGTCTTGTTCGCGATCTCCCATCCCCTGTCGCCGAGCCACGGCAGATTGCCCCATCCGGTCGAAAGCGACGGGAAGAACGGCAGGTCGCACCCTTCGCGAAGCTCCCGCCAGTGCGCAAGCGACGAGTCTGCCACCGCGGAATAGTCGATCGCGCCGTTGACGAGCCCCGGCCAGTGTACCGACCAGCGAGAGGTGTAGCAGTATTCGAAGCTCGCAGAAAACCCGTCGTCCTTCAGCCGGCGGCGGACGTCGGCCAGCTTCACGTCGCCGTGCATGCTCACGAAGTAGATGCCGGGATACCCTGCGTCGCGTGCAAGCTGCTGGGAGATTGCGAGGAGCTTCTTCGCGCCGCCCGGCCCGAGCGCCTTGTCCATGTTGAGCCCCCACATTCCGATGACGGGCCTGCCGTCGATCTTCATGTACTGCGGGTCGGAGAAGAAGTTGTCTATCCAGTACTTCGTAACCTCCTCCTGGTCCTTCTCCGAATGTCGGTACGACCCCTCGTTGCACCAAAGCGCCGCGTACTTCAGGTACTTGCGGTAGCGCGCCTTTGCGATTCCCTCGAACCAGTAGCCTGGCCGCGGGCCCTTGCCCGGATCCCAGTACCAGTCGACGAACGCATACGAGACTCCGTTCTCCACAAGCCACTTGATCTGCCAGTCGCGCACTTCGGGCAGCCGGTCGTCGTACCAGCCGAGCATCGGCTTGCGCTCCGGCTTCGCATCCCACGCCGGATACCACTGGTGGCGCACCCAGCCGGGAAAGAGAAAGACGCCAATCTCCACGTCGCCTGTGTCCAGCGGCCTCGGCTCAGGCGGATACGCGCACTTCGCAAGTCCAAGCGACGGCAGCACCTTGACGTGGAACGACTTCTCGCTCCGCGCGCCGCCGTTCGCGGATAGGACGAGCTTCGCAGTGAAGTCGACCGGACGCCCCGGATCGGAAAGCGTGATGCGGAAGCGCCGCTCGTTGGGAAGCCCGTTCGGCATGTAGTCGTCGCGTATGTAGTCGTAGCCTGCGCTCGGCGCGACAGACCCCTTCGGCGAGAGGTCGGACGGATCGAGGACGCGAACGCCTTCCGGAAGCCCCTCGACCGCAAAGCGGATTCCCTCCGCAGGCTCCGTGCCGTAGTTCCTGACGACGATCTCAATCGGCAGCGGACGACCCGTGCGCGGAATCGCGTCCTCGGGGAAGACCTGGCGAACGACGGGATCGGCGGGAATGGAAGGAACGCCCTTCACGAACTCCACGCCCTTTGGCGTGAACTCAGCGGCCCTAAGGTTTGCGCGGAAGCAGAAGCCCTCGATCGTCCCATACCAGTGCGGGGCACCGAAGGTGATGCGCTCCTTCGTGTTCCTGAGGTCGAACCAGAACGTATGCTCGCGGCCGTCCGGGATCGTGGTGAAGCCCATGTAGAAAGGCTTGGCGTCCTTCTCGCCCTTCCTCGCCTTCCAGTTCATCGAAAGGTACTCGAACTTGTCTGACTTCATGCGGAACACGATTCCGTCCGCGTCCTTCGAGTCGAACGGCGCAAAGCCGTTGCGCACGAATATGACGCCCTTTATGTCGTTCGACACCTGGCGGTCCGGGTTCTTCCTGTCGTACGGGAAGTCGATCCTGAGCTTCACGATCCTGTCGCTAACCTTCCAGTCGGGACGGAGGACGTACGAGTGGTACTGCCCGTCGCCTATCGCGGAGAACCGCACGCCGCACTCCGACACGAAGTTGGGCATGCTCTCCGAGCGCCAGTACATTACGCAGTCGCCCGTGACCTCGCACCTGAGCTTGAGCGCCACCGCCGTGTCGCCCGTCACTGCGACCGGCTGCTCGAGGTCGAAGAAGTCCATCTTCTTGCACTCCTCGCGCCCCTCGACCTTCGCAAGGAGCTCCCGCACGCGCCCGATGGACGATCCAGACTCCGCCTGCGGGAAGAACCCGGAGAGGACAAGTTCCGCAATGCGCTTCATCCCAAGGTCGCCCGGGTGGTTTGCGACGCCCTTGTGGCTGAAAAGTCCCAGGGCCTTGTTCTCCGCGACCCGCCCGAGCGGGCCAGCGTCGACGTACACCGCGCCGACTTCGGCAGCCGCCTTCTCCGTGCACTCGGCCTTCTTCGGGTTCACCCAGAACGGCGAGCGCAGCACGACCTTCTTCCCCTTGCCCGCGAACGGGCGCGCAAGATCGACGAGGAACTTGGTGTAGTCCGCCGCGGTCGAATCGTTGACGTTCGGGGCGTTCTCGCCGAGCGCGATGACCACGTAGTCCGGCGACCACGCGGCGTCGGCGACGATCTCGGCGACGGACGCGACGTTCGTAGTGTAGTTTCGCTCGAACGGCGCCAGGTTGCGGATTCGGAAGTCCGCCTTCTTCCCGAGCCGCCTCTCAAGCTCCGCGATGACGATGTGCGCGTAGTCCTTCTCCTTCGAGCTCGCCGCCATGCCGCAGTCGTTCGTCCACCCGATGCCCGGGCATGGCGCGTGGCTGGTGATCGAGTTGCCGTAGAACAGTATCTTGAAGTCGCCGGACTTCGACTTCTCCGTGATGCCGATCGAGCCGCTGGGGTTCATCATCTCCGAACCCATCCGCGTCGCATCGTCCACAACGGCGCCATCCGCGGAAAACGCAAGCCCGAGAACCACCGTGGCCGCGCTAAGCAAGCATACTTTCAGTTTATGGCCGATATCCACAACAGTCTCCTTGATGTTTTGCTAGCTGATTATACAATAATGCGCCTCTTTGCACGTTCGACCGTCACTTCCACAACGTGCCGCTTCTTGAAGTCATCGAGGCAGGGGCGTTGTGATTGGGCTACCGGCCGAACACGTTCCACAATGCGTTGAGATATCCGTAGCCGAAGCGGTCGTCTGGCTCGAGGTACGTGCCCTCCGTCCACTCGTTCCACGAGTTGACAGTTATCAGCTTCGGCATGTTCGCGGGGATGTTGGCATCAGCCCACGACTTGACATGCCTCGCGAAGCACTCGAAGTCGACTGGGTTCGAGTTGCGGACGATCCGCCGCGTCTCGGTCATCGGGTAGCGTGCGTTCGTGTCCCACCCGACGGTCAGGTTCGGGAAGTACACCGCGCCGAGCGCTTTCGCGCCTGCCATGTACCTGTCGTGGAACTTCACGGCCGCGTCGCCCCATTCCGAATACGAGAACTCCGGTCTGGCCTTGTCGTTGATCTGCCCCCATGTGCCGTCGTTCCAGCTGTAGCTCGTGAAGGAGTCGACCCCGAGCTCGGGCAGCGCGTCCTTCGCGTTCACCAGGAAATACCCACCGACCACCTGAAGATGAAGCCCCGGGAATCCCGCCGACTTCACGCGTTCGCGCAAATAGGCGAGGCGCGCCTTCGCCTTGCCGAGACCGTCCCACTTCACGAATCCCTCGATGTCGTAGATGGAGAGGACTGGCTTGCCGTCGATCTTGTAGTAGTTCGGACGCGAGAAGTACAGCTTGATCCAGCGGTCCACGATCGCGTTGAAGTCTTCGTCCGAGACCTTCGCGGGCCATATCACGTCGTTCTTGCCGTCCGCAGTGGACATCTTGTTGTTCCACAGTCCTGTCACGTCGTGGTTCGCCCACATGACGTAGAACTTCATCCTCTCGCAGTTCTTCGCGCCGAGGAAGCCCTTGTCCAATGCGTTCTCGAGGAACGGACGCCCGCCGTACCAGTACCAGTCGTAGATGAACACGTTTACGCCCGCTGCTGTTGCGGCGTCGATTTTCCGCGCAACGGCAACAGGATCCGACTCGTCCTCGTATCCCCAGAGCGGCTTGACTCCCTGGTAGTCGCACTCCTGGCGCTTCTTCGCCTCGTAGAGGTTCTGCCATTCGCCCTTGCCGTCCCCGAATATGCCAAGCTCCGCCCAGCGCGGCTCAGGCTGGTATGCGGGCCACACGTAAGCGGCAACGTCATACTCCGCGGCATAGGTGGCTAATGCAAGCCCGAAAACCGCCGCCACGCAAAGCGCGCACGCTTTTATTCTATGACCGACATTCACAACAGCCTCCTCTACCACCTAACCACCTAACCACCTAACTACCTAACTACCTAACTACCTAACAATTATAAGCATTCCGCTCGTCAGATGCGCAGTGAGGGTGCCGTCTGCAAGCGAAACAGTCGACACCCGGACAACCTCTCCGTCAATCGCGGCGCGCCACGATCCAAGGTTCGCCTCATCGACAGCATCTACGATCTTGACGGCTGCCCTGTAGTTCGGAGGCGGGTCGCCCACAAGCCCCGTGATGTTCAGGATGCCGTTGGCGGCAGGACGGAACTTGACGATAGTGCCTCCGCCAGAAGCAGTAGCGTCAACCGTGACGCCCTTGATGGATATGTTCGCGTCCAGCACGGCGGACAAGTCAAGCACGCCTCCTTCGTCGACCTGCACCGACCCCTCGCAGTTGAACGCGTTGCCGGCCGCTGCGCTGCGCCAGACGAACGGCTCGCCGCCGTTCAAATATCCATAGCCCTCGCTGGCGCCGTTCGCATTTGAATAGGTGTAGATGTCCGCCTTCGTCCGCTGGTCGACGGTCCGCCACGAATTGCCGTCGCTGCTGGCCTGCACTTCCCAGACCGTGAGCTTGTCGACCACCCAGTCTCTGTTGAATACATAGCCAACCATAGGCGACGACGCCTCGTTCCGCAAACGGATGGTCAGCGTAACCCATGTGTCCGGATTGGCGAGCGAAAAACCTGCGTTCTCGTTAATTATAACACCGCCCCACCAGGCGCGATGCGACAGACCATCTGCCGAATACACACAATTCCCGCTCTGGCGCGTGTCATCTGTGAAGTTCAGCCCGTTCGGGCATGAGTACATATATTCTCCTGCCGCCAAGTCGGAAGCCGCCGTTGCAGAACTATTCAGCGTGTATGTAGGCTGCTCGGTGGAATTATTGGCATGTGCCAAACCGAATTCCCGCGTGCCGTCGGCCGCCCAAAGGTATATGTGGTTTAATGCAAACGACTTCTTGCTCGCGCTTTCCTTGAAAATGAACCTGAAGTACCTGTCGGGCAGCGCAGCCGTGTAGAAATCGACGCGGTTGGTCGCGCCTTCTCCGCCGCGTATGCGCAGAGTCGATCCAGCGGCTACGCTGATGTTCGTCGCCGAGAGGCATCCACGAACGACATCGATGTCGCCACCTTCAACGGACACCTCGCCAAACTGCGACCTGGTCGGACGCCAGAGGCGCTCCGCCGCGGTAACGTTCCCCTCGCTGTTTTCGATGCGCGCCGTTCCGCTCCGCACCGTCAACGCGTTCTGCCATACGTTGGAAAGCACTGCGGCGCCGTCGCCTGCATTGACAACGAACTCGCCTGCTGCAAAACCAATATTACACCCCGCCTGGTTATAGCAAGGAGCTTTGGCCATGATGGTTGCGCCGTTCGTTACCCCTACGCTTGGATAAGAGAGGTCCGCAGCATTGACATTGCCCACGGCTGCCCCCTCCAGAACGTCAAGTCCGGCCACGTTGACCTTTTTGTCGATCGTCAGCGTTCCCGCGCCACACTTCTGGAGTCGGATGTTGGAAGAGGCGTTCGCGGCGAGCTTCGTCGTAAGCAACCCGCTCAACACGGCGTTTGTCTCGACATTAAGGCAAAGCGAGGCAACCGTTTCGGACGAGTTGGTCACAAAACAGTAGTTGCCGTAATTTCCGGCAGTAAAGAGTCCGTTGACCTTGACAGACTTGCCGTTGAGATCAAGCAATATCGGCACAGTTGTATATACGCTGTCGATAACCACAGGCCCAGTTTCTGTCCCATACGGCAACACGTCGTCGGATCCGACCTTCCACACCGCCGAACCTCTCAAATACGTGGAGCCATGGTGTCCCCATTCAATGGAACCCTCGTCTTCCGACAGCGTAATCACGCGATAGGCGAGATCGGCATGGTTATGATGCAACACAAAGTCACCGCTTCCCCTCGTTTCGAGAACGCCAGTCCCCTTGAAGAGGTCGTAGTTCTGTGCAAGGCTGCGAATGTAGATCGGTTTGCCGCCGACGCTTTCAAGGATGATGCGGGAGCTGTCCCCTGTCTTGAAGCGGTTTCTGTACTGGTCGTCATTCATCACCCAATACGTACCTCCCTCGAAAAGAATTCTCGCTGCAACATCTGGATTAGTGTTCTCCACCCGTCCGAAAGAGACCGTGCCGTTAGGAAGGAGCCGGGCTATGTCCATAACCCCACCCTCCGCTTCCGCGTTGGAGTCAATCTTGACGTCGGTATACTGGCCAAATGTTCCAAGACCGCCCAGATAAACTTTGTCGTTGTCGCCAAGTATGTCCACCCTGTCTCCCCAGTTCCATCTGGAATTCGGGGGCACAGTTGGTTCAGACACCACGATTGTGCCGCCCTTGCCGGAAAATGTCAACGTCTTCCTTGTCTTCACATACCAGCTCGCGCCATTTGTGATCGTAACGGTGACTGGTGCCGTTGCACTTCCGCCGATCGTGATCGACTGTTTGTTGGTAAGCCCCCGGTCGGCTCCATCAATGGTCAAGTCGGCGTTGACATAGACATTGTCGTATATGACTTGAGACTGTTCTGCGCTCAGTGTCGTGGGCTCGGACACCGTGAAGTCCGCCGCGCGGGAAACGCCAGCGGCAAGCGCAGCAGCGCCTATTGCGGCAAACGCTCGCACCATTGGGTTCATGCAGTTACGGACAGACTTCATTTCTTTCCCTCCTTTAGCTGGGCCGTTAACATCTTTCATTTTATGACAGATATCAACAACAACTTTCTTTGCGCTTTTGGGCGTATTGTACAATAATGGCGGGGGGACCCGCAATATAACAATTTGACATCGGCTTTTACTTTCTGACACGCGCTCATACGCTAGGAAATTACTGGGAGTGTGCACTGGGAAGCACACTGGGGGAACGAGTGTCTCGCCCGTTCTGAACGGCCGGGACGGCGGCTCCCCATAGCGGCGCGCTTATGTTTCAGTCTGCCGAAAGTATACCAATGCGCCCTTGTGGATTGCAACTGGAGTTTACCCACTTTTTGAAGGCAGAATGAGACTTCGCCCAATGTTTATGCGGGTGAGGTGATTTCG
>CAMORM010000008.1 GCA_946623785.1 uncultured Verrucomicrobiota bacterium | reverse complement strand
TGCAGACGGTGGCGATCAAGTTCCCGCCGGAGTATGCCGGCGACAGGCGTCTTCTTCTGTATGCCGTAGTCGCGGGGCTTCTCCTGGGCGTCGTCCCGCTTGCGTTTTCGACCCCGCTCGTCGGAGGTTGGTACTTCGGCACGTACCAGAACGTCCCGCCGCGCATTATCGGAACGGCGTGCCTGGCGGTCGGAATTTATTCGCTCGTTCCCGTTGTACAGGCGGTCCGCGGCAGGGTGGAGGGCCTGGCGGCGCTTGCGAAGCGCCCTAAGGCCATCATGGCCGGGCAAATAGCCTACACGATGTCGCTCTTCATGATCTGCTCCATACTCCTCCCCATGGGCGTTCCGGGCTGGGCGATGGCCGTCACGGCGATCTTCATCGCCCCAATATGCGTCACGGCGACTATCTACGCATATATCTGCAACTGCGACCTTTCGCCTGAGGGCGGCAAGAAGACGAGGACGGACAAGCTGTAGGGCCGGACCCCGCGTGACATCGTCGTCCAACTTGTCACTGGGAGGGGCGTTTGGTACAATTCCACTTATGAATATGTTTTGCATGTCTCCTGCATTGCCGACGGTTGTTGCGCCTGGAACGCTTATAAGCGTGCTTTTGGGCGTTGTCATGTTTGGCATGGGGCTCGCCACACGGCTTGAAGACTTCAAGGTGGTGTTCAGCCGGCCAAAGGACATCGCCATAGGCTGCGCGACGCAGTTCACCGTAATGCCCGCGCTTGCCTGGGCGCTGGCACGGCTCTTCGGCCTTGACGAGGCACTGACGATCGGCGTCGTTCTTGTCGGATGCTGCCCAGGCGGAACGGCCTCGAACGTGATGACATATCTGGCGAAGGGCGATCTTGCGCTTTCCGTAGGCATGACGGGAGTCTCCACCATTCTAGCGCCGTTCCTGACACCAGCCCTAACGCTCCTTCTTGCCGGAAAGACGGTCAAGGTGGATGCATGCGGGATGTTCATCGGCATCCTCTGGGTCGTCATCCTGCCAATTTGCCTCGGCTTCGCCGCGAAGCGGTTTTGTCCGAAGGCAACCAATCGGGTCATCCGCTTCATGCCGATGGTCTCGTCCGTCGCGATCGTGGTGATCATCGCGCTTGTCCTGGCGGCGAACATGGACCGACTTGCCACTGGCGGTCTTGCCGTGTTCCTCGTCGTAATCCTGCACAATCTTTGCGGGCTCGCGCTTGGCTACCTGATCGCATTCGCCCTGCGTCTAGCGGAGCCGAAGCGAAGGGCGCTTTGCATAGAGGTGGGCATGCAGAATTCCGGCCTGGCCGCGAGCCTCGCCGCCGCTCATTTCGCGGCATATCCAATGGCTGCTGTGCCCGGCGCGATATTCAGCGTTTGGCACAACATAAGCGGCGCGCTCGTGGCGCGATGCTTTGCGCGAATGGGAAGCGCTTGCGGGAAGTGACAAGCCTGGCGGCTTTCCACCGCATTACTCGTTAGGGTATTGTGGCGCCAAATTGTTTCGTGGTATAATGCGCGCAAAGAAAAAAAGAGGACACTTATGAACAAAGCAACACGAGCGTTATTGTGCGTCGCTGCGGCAGCGGCGATGTCCACTGCAGCGGCAGACACTGCTGCCAGCATCAGCGTAGACTGGCGCGGACTTCTTCATGTGGACGGGATCCTGCGCGACAGCTCGAAGGCCAACTACGGCTTCGTAAACTTCGTCGCCTTCGGCCCGGGGTGGGCATATACGGCGCAGGACTACGCAGCAAAGGAGCACAAGAAGGCGGCGGTTGAAGACCCGAAGTACGGGAAGGGGCTGCTCTTCACGGGCAAGATATGGGCTGGCAAGACAGGCCTCTCCATCCGCGAGGAGTTTTACGACGCATCTGCCGGTGGTGCCGCCAAGGCGCATGTCAGGTGGACGATATCATCGCTCAATTCATCGGCGATGGGCCTCGAGCGCGCATATATACGCTTCCCCCTGTCCATGAAGGAATTCGCTGACGGAACCGTGGGCGGGAAGACGCTTCCCGCGACGTTCGGCGACGAGTGGATAGGCGTAGGAGACAAAAGCCGGATCGAGATCGTCTCGAAGGACGGGACCAAGAAGCTTAGGGCCTTCGTCGAGAAGGGCAACGCCGTTGTGCAGGATGCGCGCAAGGACAAGCAGGACCGCTTCGAGCTGCGCATAGAGTTCCCGGACGCAAAGTCCGCAAAGTCCTCGACGATCGAGTTCGACGTCCAGGGCTTGTTCGCGGACTCGCTCAAGAAGTCCGCCGGCAAGGTGGCGCTAGACCTCCCCAAGCCGCCGCTTGCGC
Organism: uncultured Verrucomicrobiota bacterium; assembly: GCA_946623785.1. GTDB lineage: Bacteria > Verrucomicrobiota > Kiritimatiellia > RFP12 > UBA1067 > CAMORM01. Next base: position 38,254 of record CAMORM010000008.1, on the reverse strand, counting down.
TCGCCGCGAACGACGACTGGTGTGAATTCCCCTACACGAACGAGATCAAGCCCGGGACGATCCTCGACTTCAGCGCCACGTCCGCGCGCGAGGCCCCCGCTGGGAAGTACGGCTTCGCAAAGGTCACGCGCGACGGCCACATAGCGTTCGAGAAGAGCGCGAAGCCCGTAAGGTTCGTAGGCGGTAACCTCTGCTTCGACGCCAACTTCCTCTCCAAGGAAGAGTGCAGGAAGGTGGTCACGGACTTCGTCCGCCGCGGTTGGAACACGATCCGCTTCCACCACATCGACGTGACGATCACCAAGGACGAGTGGAACAACCTGTGGAACCGCCGCACGTACCCCGAGATCTCCCCTGCGCGCCTAGACCAGCTCGACTACCTCCTCGCCGAGTGCAAGAAGGCGGGAATATACGTTACGTTCGACCTCTACGCGATGGGCGGGCTCGGCAGCTGCGAGGGATTCGACAAGCCGCTCAACTCCAACACAATCAAGGCCGTCGTCCCGATCCACAAGCCGGCGGAAGACCAGTGGTTCCGCCGCGCCATGGAGATATTCGACCACGAGAACCCGTACACCGGCCTCAAGTGGAAGGACGATCCTGCCGTCCTCTTCGTGACGCTCATGAACGAGGATTCGATCGCATCCGTCTGGTGGGGGGCCGCCGACCTGTACGTGAAGAAGTACAACGAGTGGGCGAAGGGCAAGGGGTATCCAGAGTACCCGGCCAAGGACATCGGCAAGAGGAAGGAGTTCGCGGAGTTCCTATACGAAGTCAAGGCGAAGGCAAACACGCGGATGGCCAAGCGGCTCAAGGACGCCGGCGTGAAGACGCTCATCTCCGGCGGAAACTGGTGGGACAACATGGCGCAGGCATACGAGCGGGAGGCGCTGGAGGTAGTCGACAACCACGGCTACGGCGACCACCCGCAGCCCAGCTACCAGAAGCTGCCGTTCCACGTCAACCAGACGTCCAACATCAAGAGCGGCAACCCGACTTACAACGAGCCGATGATGAAGGCGCCAACGCGAGTGCTCGGCAAGCCGTTTGCTGTCACGGAATACAACTTCTGCCCGCCGAGCCGAGTTCGCGGCGAAGGCGGCCTGATGATGGGCGCCTACGCCGCGCTGCAGGACTGGGACGCCATCTACCGCTTCGCGTGGAGCCATTCCAGGGCGGGGCTCTTCGGAGCCCACGGAGTCCACGGGTTCGACATTGTCCGCGACCCTGTGGGGCAGCTGACCGAGCGCCAGGTCGTTCTGCTGTTCGGGCGCGGCGACGTTAGCCCCGCGAAGAACACGTACGGCTACGGCGTCACGAAGGACGAGTCTTTCGCCGGCGGACTCGGCGACATGTGGGCGAAGGGGCTCTTCCCCCATCCGTTCACGCAGCTCGGATACACTTCCCGCATCGGGTCGTACACTGCGGACAACGGACGCAAGCCAGCGCTTGACTGCGCCAAGACGTGGACTTCCGCCACTAAGGGCGACATACCGAAGTTCCAGGGACAGACGGTGTCGGACACGAAGGAGATCACCATCAGCACAAAGGATGGCGACATGTCCGTCAACTCGCCGCGCACGGCTGCAGTGTGCTCGACCGTGCGCCACGACCTCAAGGCCGGCCCGCTCGCAGTCTCCGGCGCCACGACGTTCTGCTCCGTATCCGCATCGTCCATGGACGGAGCGCCGCTCGCTTCGTCGAAGCGCGTGCTCGTCCTGCACATCACCGACGTGCAGAACACCGGCGCAACGTTCACGAACGAAAAGATGACCGACCAGACGAAATGGGGCAGTCTCCCGTATCTCGCGAGAACCGGATCCGCCAAGATATCCCTTGCGAACTCAAACCCCAAGCTGAAGGTGTATGCGCTTGCTTCGGACGGAACGCGCCTGCGCGAAGTGAAGGCGACCTACGCCAACGGCGTGTATGCCTTCACCGCAGAGGTCGCGCCGGGAGAAGGGGCCAATGCGCCGACCATGATGTACGAACTCAACTGAGGAATGCCGTCCAGGATATCCATCGCCACAGGCGCAATCTGCGCCTCCCTCTGCGCCGCAGCCGCAACGGTCGCGGACATAGCCGGCATGACGCGCGAAGCCGCGTTCCCCGAGCCGTGGTGCGAGGTGGAGGGCGTCGTGACGTGTTCGTTCGCCACGCCCCAGAACTCCTTCACGCTTGCGGACGCGTCCGATCCGGACGGGCCTGCGGTGTATGTGTGCGGGCGCCTTGAAGGACGCGAGCCGGCGGACGTTGAGGGGGCGCTTGCGGTTGGCGACGTCGTGCGTGTCAGGGGAAACATTCTTCCGTTCATGCTCGAGCCGGGCGTGTACGCCCGGACGGTGACGGTTGAGCGGCGCATGCAGCTCGACCCGCCGCGCGAAGTGCGGCTAGCCGACATGCGCTCGGGCGCATTCAACAACCGCAGGGTCGCAATCCGCGGCGTCCTGAGGAGCGCACGCATAGAAAAGCGCGCAGGCGAGGATCCGCTGACCGCGCTTGTCGTGGGGACGTGCGACGGCGTTGTGCGCGTGAGGGTCTACGGTGAGTGGCCGGATCTCGCCGAATGCCGGGACGCCGAGGTCCTTGTGAACGGCGTGTGCGTGCCGGGATACAATGCGCGCGCGGAGTTCCTCCGCCCCGAGATCGAGGCTGTTTCGCGCGAGGCGATTTCAGTCGTTGCGCCTCCGGCCGACCGCATACCGCGCATCGAGAACGGGGTTGGGCGGCCCGCGGGCGCGATGACCTGGAATCCCAAAGGCGGCCACGGGCACCTCAGGCGCGTGGTGGGCGAGGTCACGTACGTCAACAGGACGCGCGGGGCATTCGTGCTCCAGTCCGAGACCGCCGTGCTAGTCGATGTGGAGGACGGCAGCCTGCCTTCGGTTGGGGACATAGTTGAGGCGACGGGATTCCCCACGATGTTCGACGACTGCGGCGTGCTCGAGTCTAGCGACTTCGCAACGCTTGGCCGCGCATCGGTCCAGATGCGTCCCGAGGACTTCACGGGGGCGGACCTTGCGGACATCCTAGGCCGGGACGATTCAGGCGAGTTCGACGCGCACTACAGGTTCGTGCGGATCGAAGGCAGGGTCATGCGGGCTGACATCCTGCCGAGCGGCGGCGCGGAGCTGGAGGTCGATCTCGGCACTGGGCGGATCGTCGCGCGCATGGAGTCCGCGGGACCCGATTTCACGGCCGCGTTCGTCGACAGGCCGATGGCCTGCCTCACGGGCGTGCTCAAGGTCAATCTCGAGGAAAACGAGGAGCGCGGCCAGGGCATGAAGGTCCACGGGTTCACCTTGCTTCTGCGGAGCGAAGCCGACGTAGTGCCGGTGTACGACGCGGCCTCGCGCAAGCGGTTCCTCATGCGAATCGGCGTGAAACTTGGGCTTTGGGCGCTGCTGCCGCTAATGGCGTACGTGCTGGTTGCGTACCAGCGCTCGGTGCGGCGGCGCGAGAAGGCCGCCGCGGTGGCGGCGGACAGGAAGCGCCTCGCCGAGGATTTGCACGACACGATAGCGCAGCACCTCTCTGGCGCCCGGCTCCTGCTCTATTCCGTCCAGGGTGAGAGCGACAGTCTCTCCGAGCAGGCGAAGGGGGCGCTCGCCATGGCGGGCGACGTGCTTGAGTCCGCGCGGCGCGAGATGCGCGACGCAATACTCAACCTGCAAAGCGACGAGCTCGTCACGCAGCCCCCCGCAAAGCTGCTTCGCATGGTGGCGCGGCGCACGAACGGGGCGTCTGGCGTGAGCGTGCGCACGATGCTGCGCGGGATCCCGTCCGACATGCCTCCCGGGCATAAGACGAACCTCCTTGCCGTCGTGCAGGAGGCCGTGTCGAACGCAGTGAAGCACGGCCACGCGCGTCATGTGCTCGTGCTGAGCGACCCTCTTCCCTCTGGCGGCGGGTTCACGCTCCGGGTGCTGAACGACGGGGAGCCTTTCGACGCAGAGGCAGCGCTCGGCCCGGAGACAGGGCACTTCGGCCTTTCCGGCATGCGCGAGCGCGCAGGAAGGACAGGCGGCAGCGTAGCATTCGGGAGAAATGGCAAGTGGACCGAGGTCAGGATTGAATGGAGGGTGCCATGAAGGCGATTCGGGTGGCGGTGATTGACGATCATGCAGTCGTAAGGATGGGGCTGAAATACGCCCTTATGGTTTTCAAGGACATCCAGTTCGTAGGCGAGCTCTCGGACGGCGAGGGAGCTGCGCAGTTCGTCGCGCAGGTCTCGCCGGACGTCGTGCTGCTCGACATCAGGATGCCCAAGCGCGACGGCGTGGCGGCGCTTGGCGACATTCTCGCGGCAAGGCCAGCCCAGAAGGTCGTAATGCTCACGACCGTCGGCACAGAGGAGGCGGTGTACCGCTCGCTGACGCTTGGCGCGAAGGGGTATGTGCTCAAGGACTCGCGTCCGCAGGACATCGTCGACGCGATACGGACCGTGGCGGGCGGAGGGGAATGGGTGCCGAAGGACATCCGAGACCTCTACAACACGCGCCTCCACGGGCCAGAGCTCACGCCGCGCGAGCTGGAGGCGCTCACGCTTCTTTCGCAGGGGCTTTCAAACCGAGAGATCGCCACGCGCCTCGGGGTTTCGGAGGACGGCGCAAAGATCCACCTGAAGCACATAAACGAGAAGCTTGGCGCGAAGGACCGTGTGGATGCTGTTGCAATTGCGATCCGCAAGGGGATCATAACGCCCGCGTGACGGCCTGCAGCGTTCGGCGGGCGTTCGGCGGGCGCTTCCGGCAGCATTGTGCGCGAAACGCAATATGGGCGCATTACCGCTTTGCCGCGGGGCGGGGTTTTGGTATAATTGCCAACCTAATCAAGGCGGCGCAGTGCCGCCGTTCCGGAGAAATAAAATGAACGAAGCCGCATGGAATGAAGTCAAGGCCGAAATGGCCAACGTGAAGACGATCAAGGAAATGTTCGCGGAGGACCCGCAGCGCGCAGAACGCTTTACGCTCGAGGCCGCGGGATGGACGCTCGACTACTCGAAGAACAGGATCACCCCCGCCCTCATGAAGAAGCTCTACAAGCTCGCCGAGGCGTCGAACCTCAGGGAAGAGATCGAGAAGATGTTCACAGGGGCGAAGATCAACGAGACGGAGGGACGCGCCGTCCTCCACACCGCTCTCCGCAACTGCGACCCCGATGCGAAGGTGCTTGTCGACGGCCGGGACGTGATGCCGGACGTGCGGGCGGTCCTCGCGAAGATGGGGGACTTCTCCGACAGCGTCCGCAAGGGGGCGTGGCGCGGCTTCACGGGCAAGCGCATCAAGAACGTTGTCAACATCGGCATCGGCGGAAGCGACCTCGGCCCAGTCATGGCCAACATCGCGCTCACGCCGTACTCGAAGCGCAACATGAAGTTCTTTTTCGTGTCCAACGTTGATTCCACCCACCTCGCCGAGACGCTGAGGAGCGTGAAGGCGGCAGAAACGCTCTTCATAATCGCGTCCAAGACCTTCACCACGCAGGAGACGATGTCCAACGCTGAGGCTGCGCGCGAGTGGCTCGTGAAGGAGCTCGGCGACAAGTCGGCCGTTGCGAAGCACTTCGTGGCCGTTTCCACGGCGGCCAAGGAAGTCGCGGAGTTCGGCATCGACACCGCAAACATGTTCGGCTTCTGGGACTGGGTTGGCGGACGCTACTCGCTTCCCTCCGCGATCGGGCTTTCGCTCATGATAGCCATCGGCCGCAGCAACTACGCGAAGCTCCTCAAGGGCTACTGGAAGATGGACAAGCACTTCCGCACCGCGAAGTTCGAGCGCAACATCCCCGTCAACCTCGCGCTGCTCGGCATCCTCTACGCCAACGGCTACGGCGCGGAGACCTACTGCTGCCTGCCGTACGACCAGTACCTCTCCCGCTTCCCAGCGTATCTCCAGCAGATGGACATGGAGTCGAACGGGAAGGGCGTCACCAAGGACGGCAAGCCGGTGACATACTCCACCGGCCCGATAGAGTGGGGCGAGCCCGGCACGAACGGACAGCACTCGTTCTACCAGCTTATCCACCAGGGGACGCACCTCATACCGTGCGACTTCATCGGCTGCTGCCGCACGCACAACCCCATAGGCGACCTGCACGACAAGCTGATGGCGAACCTCTTCGCGCAGACAGAGGCGCTCGCGTTCGGCAAGACGGCCGAGCAGTGCCGCGCGGAAGGGGTACCCGAGAAGCTCGTGCCGTTCAAGACGTTCGAGGGCAACCGTCCTACGAACACGCTCCTCTGCGACCAGCTCACGCCGGAGACGCTTGGCGCGCTTGTGGCGATGTACGAGCACAAGGTCTTCGTGCAGGGCGTTATCTGGAACGTCTTCAGCTTCGACCAGTGGGGCGTGCAGCTCGGCAAGGTCCTTGCGAAGGGCGTGCTCAAGGACCTCGTGGCCGCCAAGCCCGAGCTCAAGCACGACAGCTCCACGAACCAGCTCATACTCCGCTACCGCAAGGCGGTCGGCCGGTGACAAACGGAGGGGAATGGCATGAAGATCGCAATCCTCGGAGCGGCGGGACGCATGGGCAACATGCTCTGCAAGCTCGCCGACAAGAGCGAGACTCTTGAGCTGGTCGCGAAGTGCGACGTCACCGAAGACTACGCCAAGACATGGCCTGCCGGCACAGAAGCAGTGATCGACTTCACTTTCCACGCGGCGGTCCCGGCCAACATCACGAAAGCCGCCGAGGAGGGCGTTGCGTACGTCCTTGGCACTACCGGACTGACTCAGGAGGAGCAGGCCGCGGTAGATGCTGCGGCAAAGAAGGTTCCCGTGGTGCAGAGCTCCAACTACTCGCTTGGCGTGAACCTCCTCCTCGACCTCGTGCGGCGCGCAGCCGCAACGCTCGACGAGGAGTACGACATAGAGGTCGTCGAGATGCACCACAGGATGAAGAAGGACGCACCGAGCGGCACTGCAATCATGCTCGCGAAGGCCGCGGCGGAAGGGCGCGAGGTCGATCTCGACGACGTTGCGATATACGGACGCGAGGGAATCGTCGGGGAAAGGCCATCGGGCGAGATCGCGATACACGCGCTTCGCGGCGGCTCGGTCGTGGGAGACCACACTGTGATGTTCGCGGGCGACGTCGAGCGCGTGGAGATCACGCACAAGGCGCAAAGCCGCGAGGCGTTTGCCGCCGGAGCCCTGCGCGCCGCCGAGTGGACGGCCGGCAAGGCGCCAGGCCTCTACTCCATGCGCGACGTACTGGGCTTTGCCGACTGATCCACGGCTGTCCGCTAGCCACTAACGAGAGGCGACCAGCCACTCAAACACCCACAACTCCCAACTCACAACTCCCAACTCACCATGTATCCCTTCCTCATATCATCGGCAATCGCCGTGGCCGTATGGTGCGGCCTCTACTTCGGCGATGTGCTCGGCTACGGTTGGAGCACGTTCGTAGCCGTGCTTTCTTTCATCGGCTCGCAGTTCGCCATCGGAATGCATTTCCAGAAGAAGGTGAAGGCCGCCATGGGGGAAGTGCAGTCCATCATGACGGCGGGGCAGAAGAGGCTCCAGGCCAAAGTGCAGCGATGGCAGATGAACCCGCCTGGCAGCGTGCAGGCGGCGCAGGCTGAGATGATGCGCGACACCAAGGTGTTCGTGAAGGATGCAATCGCAGCTACCGAGGGCATGCGGAAGTACGAGGGATGGGTGCCGATGATGAAGCGGCAGATCGCGACCGCGCAGCTGCAGCTCCACTGGATGGTAAAGGAGTTCGACAAGGTCGACAAGCTGATGCCGCTTGCGCTCATCTTCGACCCGCAGATGGCGTCCATCAAAATGGCGCGCATGCAGATGAAGGACGAACCTGTCGAAGAAATCCGCAAGGTCTACGACAAGGCCGTCCGCCGCCTCCGCTACAACCAGAACGTCCTTCCGGCCGCGCTGTTCTCCTGGATACTGGTCAAGCGCGGCGACGCCGACGGCGCGTTCAAGGTGCTTACCGAAGCGCTCAAGAACAGCGACGATCCCGTGCTGAAACAGAACCACGAACACCTGATGAACAACAGGGCGAAGAACTTCTCGAACACCAACCTTGGCGACAAGTGGTTCTCGCTGATGCTCGAGGAGCCCAAGATCAGCCGCCCCCGCCAGAGGATGCAGTGGCGCTGACAGCGGCTCCTGAACCTGCAACTGGGGCAGCACGATGAAAAGAGAAACGAAATACCTGTTCGCCGCACTTGTTTGCTGCTTCGCGCTCTGGGGCGTCCTCAACAACATGACGGACAACCTCGTGCCCGCGTTCCAGCGCATCTTCACGATGGACCAGTCGCGGGCGGGGCTCGTGCAGGTGGCGTTCTACGGGGCGTACGCGATCCTCGCGATCTTCGCCGCCGTGCTTGCGGAGGAGCTAAGCTACAGGAAGGGCGTCCTGATCGGCCTTGGCATCTACATTCTCGGCGCGCTTCTCTACATCCCCGCGTGCATGGCGCAGAGCTTCGACATATACTTCGTGGCGATCTTCATCGTAGCCGGTGGATGTTCGCTCCTCGAGACCACATGCAATCCCTACGTGCTTTCCCTTGGCGAACGCGAGACTGCCGTAAGGCGGCTCAACTTTGCGCAGATGTTCAACCCAGTCGGCTCCATTACGGGAATCCTCCTTGCGCAGCAGCTCATACTCTCGCACCTCAATCCGGCCACCGCGGAGGAGCGCGCGGCAATGGATCCAGCAGTGCGCGGGCAGATCGTCCACAACGAGCTCTTCTGGGTTTGCGCGCCCTACATAGGCCTCTGCGCAATCGCAGCGGCCATCTGGGTGTTTTTCCTGATGGCGCGCGACGACGGCGCAAAGGGCCGGAGCCGTCCGTTTGCCCGCGTCTTCACGGCATTCGCTTTCTCCGTAGTGCCGCTCGCGCTTCTCTATCCCTGTATTCCGTTCTTCAACGGGATACTGGAAGGGAGCGGGATATGGGAAGGGAAGGGAGAGCTCCTCTGGGTGCTTGCCGGTCTCGTCGGTCCCTTCGCCTACGTGCTGTCGGTGAAGGACTACAGGGATATGCTCAGGGCGCTTTTGGGAACGCCGCGCTACTGGGGCGGGGTGATCGCCCAGTTCTTCTATGTCGGCGTGCAGATCGCGGCCTGGACGTTCCTCAATGTCTACTGCCAGAAGGAGCTTGGCGTCACGCCGGCTACTGGCGCAGTGTACTATCTCGTTGCGATCTCCATCTTCACGGCGGCGCGCTGGCTCGCGACTTTCCTGATGAAATACCTGACCCCAGCGCCGCTCATGGCTGCGTTCGCGCTCGGCGCAATCCTCTCCTGCCTCGGAGTCATGTACCTGCCCACTGTCAAGGTGTTTTCGGCTTTTGGCCTCGACTTCAGCTGGAACGTAGTATGCCTTGTGACAATGAGCGGGTTCATGTCGCTCATGTTCCCGACAATCTACGGAATGGCGCTTGGCGACCTCGACGAAAAGTCCGTTAAGCTTGGCGCGTCCGGGCTGATCATGTCGATTCTCGGCGGCGCCGTAATCACGCCGTGGATGGCGGGCATAATCGGAAGCAGGGGAGGCTCATGGTGCAGCCTTGTCCCGGGTTTCTCAACCGAATGGGATCCCGACCTCAGGCTTTCCCAGACTTCGCTTCGCGCTTCTTTCGCCGTCCCCGCGATATGCTTCGCGGTCGTGTTGGTGTACGCGCTCGTCTTCATGCGGCGGAAGCAGCGGGCGGGCAAATGACAAAAAGGGTGGTGCTGCCATGCTAAAGGGAATCTCTCCGGTCGTCTCGCCTGATCTGCTAAAGGTGCTTTCCGAGATGGGCCATGGCGACGAAATCGTGTTTTCCGACGCCCATTTTCCGGCGCACTCCTTTGGAAGGGAAGGGGCGGTCGTGCTCCGCGCCGACGGGCTTCCTTGCGACCGTCTCCTCGCCGGCCTCATTCCGTTGTTCGAGCTTGATTCTTACGCCACGCCCGTAGTCATGATGGAGGCCGTGAAGGGCGATGCGCTTGATCCGGAGGTCGAGAAGGCGTATCGCGCCGCGCTCAGGTACGATGGAAAGATCGAGCTGATGGAGCGCTACGCGTTCTACGAGCGCGCGAAGAAAGCCTACGCCATCGTCCTCACGGGCGAAACGCGCAAATACGGAAACATCATCCTGAAGAAGGGCGTAACGCCCGTTGCGCCATGAAGATGCGCACCTCAATGCCCGCCATAGCCGCGCTTCTGGCCTGCGTTCCGCTTCTCGCAGCTAGCGAGCAGGGCGCCACAGGCGCCTCACCTGCACAGGACATCTCGGCGCTTGTAGACCTCGTGGGCGATGTCATTGACGGCAAGAACCCAACGGCCGCCGAACTCAAGCCTCTTGAAAACGTCCGTCGCCAGGCTGCCGACGCGCTTGGGCTTGACCCGAACCTCGAATTCGACCTCGATGCAATCGCCGCAGGGATCAAGATGATCCGCATGGTCCCGTATACCGACAACGGCTGGACTGACGGCGGCGAGTCGGTTTCGTCAGAGGAATTCACATTCGACCCGCAGCGCCTTATGCAGGTTGCCAAGCTTGTTATGCAGGCCTCCGACATTGTGCAAAAGGTTTCTGCGCGCAAGGCCAGGCACGACGCGGAGCTTGCGAAGAAGGGCATAGCCGAGGTCCCGGCCTCGAATGCCGCATGCCGCTTCAAGATAGAGGCCGGGAAGAACACCTGCCTGTTCGACCAGTGGGGTGAGCTTTTCGTCGACAGACGCTTCGTAACGAAAGAGGAGATGAAGACAGTCACCCGCCTTGAGGAAGACTACCGGAAGATATACTCTGGAAGCAGCTATGCCAAGAGCCCGAAGTCTCAGAAGCTGCTGCAGCCCCGCAGCAAGGCCCCGAAGGGCGCAGGCATTCCTGTGTTTAGGGGGTTTGAAGACGCTCGTTACCAGGCATACGACCAGATGATCCTCAAACTTGTAGCCGACTTCAACGCCCACAAGACGGACTGGATCGGTGGATCCCCCGCGCAGGCAGCGAAGGTCGCAGACCTGACGCCCGCACAGGTCAAGTCACATATGATTGAGGAATCAGGCGGAAACGACAAAGGCTCTAAGGCCGCATGGGCGGTAGACCCGCTTCAGGTGAATGTCCCAGGAGACTGGGATGACGCGAAGACCGAACTTGGCCTCAAGAAACCGGCCAAGCGTAACGAGGGCAGCCTCGAGACCAACGTTCGAGCCGCGATCATGTTCCTGTCGCGCAAGGGCTTTGGAGTGTCCGGACGCGCCGCGCGGGTTCGTCCGGCTGGATTCTTCGACGGCTGGAAGGAAGCGCTTCGCCGCTACAACGGACGTCGCGACCGCACTGAGTCCGGTCACTACTACAGCGACGCCTACGCAGGCAAGATACTTGACCGCGCCGGCAATCCCGATCTCTTCGTCCCAATCGAGATCAAGCTCGCGAAGTGAAGTCCTTGCTGCCGTGCTGAGCTGCACGCCTATGTCGGGAATTAGAATTTCGTGTAAGGGAAATCCAGATATGTGAAACAGGTCTCTGTATTTGATAACACTGTAGTTGACATAACCCACATTATGCGCAAAAGGTACATCGGGGACAAAATAGGGGTAAAAGTTCAAATTGCCACTTCCAAGCATCAGTCAGTTTTGATAAAATACATACAAACGCAAAAGAATTTCAAATGGACGAAAACATTCCAAACGACTCGGTCAAGGCAGATGCAGCGACGAATGCCGTGAGCATATTCGGACAGGCTGGCGCTTCTGACGAGTTTCCTGTACTCAAGGCCTTCCAGCAGTACATCGATGCGGAACAGGCGAAGGCCCGCAAGCGAATGCTCGGCTTGAGCGTATTCTTCATCGTGCTCCTTGTCCTTGTTGTGGGTATGTTTACCATAATACTCACGATGATGCTGCAGCGCAACCAGGAACAGGCCGATCGCCTGATGCAGCGGAACCAGGAGCAGGCAGACCGTCTGCTGGAGCTCGCCTTGCGCGAACGGCAGGCTCCGCAGGCTCCGGTTGCCCCGGTTGTCGTCAACCAGCCAACCCAGCACCAGGATGCGCTCAAGCCCGTGCTCGAGCAGCTGGCGAACCTTGCCTCGGCAATCAAGGACAACAACAAGCCACAGCCGGTTACGCCTCAGCCAGTCGCCACGCCGACAGCGGCACAGGCGGAGATGCAGCGCAAGCTCGACGCAGAGCTTCAGAAGCTTGCGGAGGCCCGGGCGAAGCTCAAGGCAGACCAGGAACAGGCCCGCAAGGAAGAAGTCGAGAGGCAGCGCCGCAGGCTCTATCCCGAATACTATGCCGAACAGGACCGTGCTGCGGCGGCCGCGGCGGTCGCCGAAAGGGCGCTTCCAGCCTACGCTCCCACCCTTCCAGCTCAGGCACCAGCGGCCGTGCACACTGCCGTTAAGCAGCCTGTTGCCCAGCCAGTCATTGAAACGCAGCCAGTTGCGCTCCCGGCCGCTCCTGTTCCGCAACAGCCGGCCCCTCGGCCCACTGCAGCGGCGCCTACCCCCCTTCCCGCTCCTGAACCTTCAAAACAACCTGTTGCGACAGGTTCAGACGCGGCACCTTCCGGCACTGTGGACTATGTCCTGCCGGTTGGCACGAAGAAAGCAAAGGGTGTCAAATGGCGAGTGCCGATACCAGAATAACATAAACTCAGACACAACAGTAAGATTTTCCTGGGGGGGGAGCCAACAAGACTTGGGTCTCTGTGAAAATCCACGGAAATCAACGGAGGCAAGATGGCTGTCAAGACAATGGTGTTCATCGACGGCACGTGGCTATACAAGAGTCGCGCTGCAATCTTCGATAAGCTGAACGAACCCAACGGATTCGAGATCGACTACAAGAAGCTCCCAGTAGCAATTTGCGAGGACGTGGCGAATTACCTCGATCAGGACGTTGACCGAGTGCGTACCTTGTACTTCGGAACCATTCCGTCCCAACGCTCTGGCTTCAACACTGGCAAGCAGAGCGCGTTCTACAACTTCCTAGAGGCTTCCTGCGGGTACGACACCTACATTCACGAAGTCGACGTCAACGGGCAGGAGCCCAGGAACGACGAGCAGTGGGTCGTCTCCGCTCTGTCGGCCGCGTTGATCTACTATGCGGCGATGGACGCCTACGACATCGCAATCGTGATGGGCGAGGACGAGAACTACGAGCCCAGCATGCGCAGCACAAGGCTTCTCGGCAAGAGGATCCAGATCGTGGGCGCACACCATGTCATCAACGGGAAGCCCGTTTCCCAGCCTAACGCCGTCTATTTGCAGCGCATGGTATGCGACTTCCCGCCGATCTTCATCGAAGACCATGCCGAGGAAATGCGGCTTGTCCGCACCACACAGAAGAGAGTCTGCCGTGAATGCGGAGCCGAGGAGGAAACAACCTGGGCTGGCCCGGACTTCTTCTGTTCGCAGTGCCGCAGCCGTAGGCACCAGGGCGAATAGACTGTCAGTGCGAAGCCGTGTTGCGGCTGTCGAGCTCCAGGACCATCCTCGCGCGCCATCCACCCCAGACGCATAGCCTCCACGGCCGTATCCCGCGTACCGTCCTGACGACCTCGCCACGGGCGTCGAGGAACACGGCGTCAATCGGGAATCGCATAAAGCACGTGTGGATGCAGTTGCACCTCATTATGAGCATGCCTGTGCCCTTCTCTAGGCCGCAGCGTCCGAGAAGCCCCCTGGCACGCTGGAGGAAAGAACGCGCCACGATCGCATGCACGCCGTTTACCTCGACGCTCGCTGCGCCGCTGCGCAGAGCCGACACGAGATCCGTGGTGCTGGAGTCTGCGGATGTCATTGCGCTGCTAGCCCCGAAGCTCGGCGAGGATCGAGGCCCCGGCGCTGCATCCAAGCCGGTTCGCGCCGGCGTCTATCATGGCAAGGGCATCGGCCAGCGTGCGAATGCCGCCAGCGGCCTTAACGCCCATCTCGGGGCCAACCGTGGATCGCATTAGCTTGACGTCCTCGACCGTCGCTCCGCCCGTTCCGAAACCGGTGGAAGTCTTGACAAAGGAGAATCCGGCCTTCTTCGCGAGCTTGCATGCAAGCACCTTCTCGGCATCGGTCAAGTAGCAGCATTCGATGATGAGCTTCGTGACTATGCCCTCGGTGTCGCGTTTGGCCAGGGAGTTGATGACAGTGAGCTCTGTCTCGAGCTGGCGCCGGACGGCATCGTCTTTCGCGGCTCTCTTGAGCATACGCACGTCTATAACATAGTCGATGTCACGAGCGCCATCGCCGATTGCGGCAGATGCCTCGAAGATCTTCGATGGCAGTCCACCCTGTCCCAGGGGGAAGTCAATCACAGTTCCAACGCGAACGCCGCTTCCCTCAAGAAGGCTCACCGCGTGCTTGACCTCGCAAGGATTCACCATCGCACAGGCGAAATTGCATTTGCGGGCTTCCTCGCAGAGCTTCTCTACGGCATCCGGTTCGCCGGCCGCCTTGAGGAAGGTGTGGTCGATCATCGATGCGAGTTCGGCTTCTGTCATATCGGCTCTCTTGCGTTGAGGATTGAGTTCGAGTGTGCATGCGTTATGGCAAGCGCGAGCGCATCGGCGGCGTCGTTCTGCGGAAGCTCCTCCAGCGCGAGAAGCGTGCGCACCATGCGCTGTATCTGCATCTTCTCCGCCATGCCGTTCCCGCACACCGCCATCTTGACGCGCCTTGGCTCGTATTCGTAGATCGGCTTCCCGGCCTTGGCGGCCGCGGCAATGACTGCGCCGCGCGCTTCCCCGAGGATCAGCATGGTGCCGGCGTTCTTGCCGTAGATCACGCCCTCAATCGAAAGGACGTCGGGACTGTGCCGCGCAATAAGCTCCTCAACGGAGGTGTAGATGTGCTTTATGCATTCGGACAGCGGGACCTTCGGGGCGTTCTTGATCGTGCCGTGTCCAAGGGAGCGCATTCTCGACCCTTCGACGGACAAGACGCCGTAGCCGCTTGACCGGAGCGAGGTGTCTATGCCGAGAATCGTCATTTCGCCCCCGTCGCAACGAGGAACGCATCAGGCGGCGGGACCGGGCGGAAAGTCTTCGTGGAGACGAAGCAGTGGCGCGTGAAGCCGTCTACAAGAACCCTTTCCTCGCCCTTCCTGCGCACTTCGCAGGCAATTTCGAGTCGCACTCCCTTCTGGGCCTGCACATAGGCCGTGACCTCGAGAAGGTCGTCGTAGTGCGCAGGAGAGTGGTAGTTCACCTCGGCGTGTATCACGGGAAGCATCCACCCTTCCTCCTCGCACTTCTTGTACGTGTATCCGCAGGATCGCATGAGTTCGTTGCGCGAGCGCTCGAAGAGCGTGAGGTAATTGCCGTAGTAGACGACCCCCATCTGGTCGGTGTCTGCGTACGGGACGCGGTATTCCATCACGATCCTGTCCATGGCGCGGAGCTCCTGTCAGTCCTTCTCGACTCGGATCGCGTAGGGCTCCGGGCAGTTGTAGAAGCAGATGCCGCATCCAACGCATCCCTCGCCCTTGTAGCCCGCGGGCTTGATTCCGGCCGAGTTGAGCTCGGACTTCATCTCAAGGCACTTCCTCGGGCAGGCGCTCACACACCTTCCGCATCCCTTGCACGAATCGACTTCAAACACTGGTTTGGGCATAGTTTCCTCCAGACTGCGTTTGCCTGCCTCAGGAACCTGACGATTCCCGCTCCTGGCGCCTTCTCATCTGCCGCGTCTGCGGCACATCGACGACTTCCACGCCTCCGTTCGCGACGGACGCGGCAGGAGCGCCGTACCTTTTGCGAATCCACCACATCTGCGCAACCGAGATCAGGTTCGACACGAACCAGTAGAGCGAAAGCGCGGACGGGAAGGAGTAGAACATGAAAAGCATCATCAGCGGCATGAATACTGTCATCATGCGCTGCTGCTTCGGATCGCCCTGAGAGGGCGAGAAAGCGCTCTGCAGCCCTGTCGTGAGAGCCATCAGGAGCGGCAGTATGTTGAGTCCGCCGAACGGGAACCAGCTTGCGAAAAGTCGCTCTGGCTCGGACAGGTCGGATATCCAGAGGAACGGCGCGTAGCGGAGTTCCACCGCGGAGCGCAGCACGTTGAAGAGCGCGATGAACACGGGGATCTGGATCAGCATCGGCAGACAGCTCGACATCGGGTTTACCTTGTGTTCCTTGTAGAGCGCCCAAGTCTCCTGCTGCAGCCGCTGCGGGTTGTCCTTGAACTTGGCCTGTATCTCCTTCATCAGCGGCTGAATCTCCTGCATCTTGCGCATGCCGACAGTCGACTTGTGGGTGAGTGGCCAGAAAAGGATGCGCACAAGTATCGTGAGCAGGATGATCGCGATGCCGTAGTTGGGGATGATGCCGTGGAAGAAGTTCAGGACCGACACGAGCGGATAGCAGAGCCAGCGCCACATGCCGAACTCCATCACGTCCTTCATGCCGCGGTTCCAGAGAAGCTCCTGCTTCTTGGGACCTGCGTAGAACGACATCGTCCGCTTCGCCGGAAGTTCGCCGAACCGCGCGTCCGCCGAAACGGATTTCAGCGCATACGTGGCGGCCTTGGGATCGCGGCGGATCTTCACGGCAAACCCTTCGTTCGCCTGGTCGCATTCGCAAAGCGACGTAACGAAGAAGCGGTTCTTCACCGCAATCCACTTGCTTGGAGAAGCCAAGTCGATGTTTCGCACTACGGGCTGCCCTTCCGCATTCGCCGGACCTCCGCAGCCAAATCCGCCTGAAGCCGTACCGCGGAGAAAAGCCTTGATTCTGTCGTCGTCCGAATAGTGTACGGCCTTGCCCTTTGCGGCCGGATCGGCAGGCATCGAGTCTATGGAAAGGACGTCGTTCTTCGACGCGCCAAGCTGCATCACGCCGAGCGAGACATGGTTCGCCGCCGCCTTCGGAGCGGCGAACTCCTCCACGAGCTCGATTGTGTAGTCCGGCAGCAGCGTGACCTTGCGCGTGACCGAGGCATTTGCGAACGTCACGGAGTTCTCCGTGCGCTCCTTTATTTCGTATGGGGCATTTGCGGGAATCCCCTCTACGCCGGAAAGCGCCATCATAGGATTGTCCGAGAAGTCAAGGACCGTCTCCGGATTGTCGTTGTCCGCCTTGCCGGGAAACTGCCTGTAGTCGCTGAGCGTGATCTTCTTGACGACTGCGCCCCACGTGGAGAGCGTTACGGTTTCCTGTGCGTTCGAGAGCACGACAAACGCCTCTGGCACGTTAGGGGCCGCTGGAGCGGGCGCTGTCTCTGCCTTTGCCGCTACGGCAGCCGGCTTCGCCGCGGCATCTGCCGCTTTCTTCGCGGCGGCCGCCTTGGCGGCTGCCTGCGCGGCGACCTGGTGTTTTGCGTACGCCTCTGCTTCCTTCTTCTGCGTTGAGATCGAATGCCACACCCACCAGCAGAGGAAAAGCCCCAGCAGGACGCAGATCAGTTTCTCGGTCTTGTTCATCTCTTTACTCTCCCTCTCATGCCACGCTTTCGGAACCGCCGTGCGCGCTCTTCCTCCTGCGAAGCCAAAGCCCTTCTCTCCACTTCCCCTTCTCCGGCACCGGATCGAACCCGTGCGGGCCGAAGGGACGGCACCTCAGCAGCCTAGCGCACGTGAGGAGAAAACCTCTCGCCGCACCATGCCTCCTGAGCGCCTCTATCGAGTAGTTCGAGCAACTCGGCTCGAACCTGCAGCATCCGGTGAACAGCGGTGAAAGAACCACCTGATAGGCCCTTACCGCCAACACCATGGCGCCGCTCACGATCTTCGCCATAGAACCCTGCTCGTCCTGACAGATTCACTCGCCACCATGCGGCTCGAGCCGTCCTGCAATTTTCAGCAGCTCTGCGCGTACATCGCCGCTCCGCTTTCCGGCCAATGACGACCTTCCTGCCAGAATCCATTCGCAATCCGCCGGAAGATCCGGCGACGCAAGCCTGAACCCCTCGCGCAGGATTCGCTTCGCTCGATTGCGGTCGACTGCGTCGTGAAAGCTTTTTTTGGAAACAATGACGCCAGCCATACGGCCGGCGTCTGCGGAACGCAGAACCCACGCGCTGAACAGACGGCCGCGAACGGCACGCCCCCGGTCGAAGACGCGTTTGTACTTCGAGCCGGGCAGACGCGTGGACATTGCAGTGCCTTAAACCTGAGTCAGGCGCTTGCGGCCTTCGGCGCGGCGGTTGGCGAGAACCTTGCGACCGCCCTTCGTGGCCATGCGAGCGCGGAATCCGATTTTCCTCTTCCTCTTGATCTTAGAGGGCTGCCAAGTCATCTTCATTGTTGTTTCTTCCTTCCTTTGTCAAAAAGTGCAAATAGTATATCATTTCAGTTGGGTGTATGCAAGCACAAGTGTTGAAAAAGCGTTCAAATTCAACTAGGGACAGTCGTCATCGCGAATTCGGCGTGCCAGCAGGGACTAAATCGCGAGGATTGCGAGCAGTGCAACGGCTGCCGTCTCGGTCTTGAGGATGCGCGGCCCCATGGAAAGGCGTCTAAACCCAAGAGATTCCAAGAGCGACAGTTCAGTATCGGTCCAGCCCCCTTCCGGGCCAACCGCGACGAGCCTGCGCGCTCCGCCACGCACATGCGGCGGTGCGGAAGCGGAAGCGTCGGGGTGCGCAAGATACCGCTCCTGCACTCCGGAGAATTCATCGTCAAAGGCCGTCTCCATGTAGCGGCGGAAGTTCTTCTCGACCCGCAGCTCAGGCAATATTGACGTTCCTGCCTGCATAAGGCCCTCGACGAGAAGCGGACGGTATTCAGACTCGTCCAGGCAGCCTGCGCTCCAGTAGCACTTCTCGACCTTTTCGGCGCCAACCAGCACAAGACGACCAACTCCCATTGCGGCAAGCTGTGGCAACAGGCGCTTGAAGACACGCGGGCGCGGCATTGCGAGAATCATGTCGCACCACGGCATTAGCGGGGGCGTGTCGTGGGAGGTAGCCGCCGTAATGCAAAGCGACTCGCCGGCGCCTTCCATCTGCTCAATCGTCGACACGCCGACCGGCCCGCCTATGACCCCGGTCTTGATCGTCTGCCCCGGCTCCCCGTGCAGCACTTCGGCGACATGCGCCGCCCTGACGCCGCCAAAAGCCACGCGTCCGTCCGGTCCGATCTCGCCAGGCTCGAAGAGTATCCTGTTCACTTGGGGACCACTCGCGATATGGCCATCCGCTTCGGGACAAAGCATGTGTTGGCCAGCTCGATGATGTCGTCGGACGTGACCTCTTCTATGCGCTTGAGGGATAGTTCCGGGTTCATCACCTTGTCCTTCAGGAACACGCATCCGGAGTAGTACATGATGCGGGTCATCGGAGTCTCGAACGCGAGCCTGAAGTTTCCGTTCACATAGTCCTTCACTCGCCGCAGCTCAGCGGGGCCTATCTTCTTCGTCTTGAGCTTTTCCACTTCGCGCAGGACAACGTCGATCATCTCGTCGGCCCGGTTCGGCTCAACCCCGCCGCTCACGCCGAGTCCGCCGGTTTCGGCAAACAGCTGCATGGAAGACCTGATGTCGTAGCTGAGGCCGCGCTTCTCGCGGACAGTCTCGAACAGTCGGGAACTCATTCCGCTGCCGAGTACGGCGTTCAGGACCGTGAGCGAGAAACGGCGTTTGTCGCCGATTCCGAACGGCAGCCGCCAGCCCATGGCTACCTGCGTCTGCTGGACGTCCCGTTCCGCGCAGATGGACTTCTGGACGGGCGTCTTGAGGTTGTACTTCTCGTACTTGATCGGGCGCCCCTTCTTCATCTTGCCGAGCGTCTCGGATAGAAGCGCGCTGACATCGCCGGGATCGAACTTGCCGGTGACCGCCACAACCGTCGCAGAAGGCACGTACGCGCGCTTCCAGTACGCGCGAAGGTCTTCCGCCTTGAGCGCCGAGAGCGCCTTCTCGTTGCCGCCTATTGGCTGTCCGAGCGCATTCCCATGGAAGAGGCAGAGCCCGAGATTCTCGCCTGCAACGGAACTGGGGTCGTCCGCGTACATCTTGAGTTCCTGCAGCACCACGCTGCGCTCGCGCTCGAACTCCCTGTCGGGGAATGTGGAGTTGGCGTACATGTCGCATATCACGTCGACGGCAACAGGCAGGAACTCGCACGGAAGCTTCGCGAAGAACATCGTGTTCTCTTCGCCCGTGAAGGCGTTGAACGAACCGCCGCGGCATTCGACGGCGCGGTTGATGTCGCGCGCAGTGCGCCTCTCCGTGCCCTTGAAGAGCATGTGCTCGATGAAGTGCGACACTCCTGCGAAGCGCGGCTTCTCGTAGCGAGAGCCCGAGGCCACGCTTACGGCGAACGTAACGGATTCCGCGTTTTCGTCCGGAATCGTGACAAGCCTGATTCCGTTGGGCAGCCTTTCGAGTTCAGCGTGCAGCATCGTTCATCTCCCCCAGTGTCGTCCTTCCGTCGTAAAGCGCCTTACCCACGATTGCGGCACGGAGGTTCGCCTTGCCGAGCGCGCGCAGGTTGGCGACGTCCCTTGGCGACGACACACCGCCTGACGCCGTTATCGCCACCCCTGGTGCGGCGTCGCATATCGCGGCCATCTGCTTCAGGTTCGGGCCGCCGAGCATTCCGTCGGTCGCGGTGTCGGTGTAGATTATCGAAGCGACGCCGAGCGCGTTGCACTCTGCGGCGAAGTCGACGGCCTT
Organism: uncultured Verrucomicrobiota bacterium; assembly: GCA_946623785.1. Classification (GTDB taxonomy): domain Bacteria; phylum Verrucomicrobiota; class Kiritimatiellia; order RFP12; family UBA1067; genus CAMORM01. The sequence goes on along the minus strand of CAMORM010000008.1, from coordinate 17,676 downwards.
GACTGCGGTCGTCTCCACCCATCCGCGCGTCTGAACGAGGCCGTCGCGAGCGTCTATTCCAACCGCGATCCGCGGACCGTACAGGCGTAGCATCTCGCGGAGGAAGTCGCGGTCTTCGAGCGCGGCGGAGCCGAGAATCGCCCGGGTCGCGCCGGCGTCTAGAACGGCTTTCACAGCCTCTGGCGTGCGAAGCCCGCCGCCGACTTCAACGGGGCCGCCGAAGGCCGCTATGATCTGCGCGATGACGGCTGCGTGCTTCGGGGTCCCCGCAAACGCGCCGTCGAGATCCACCACGTGCAGCTCCTCGCCGCCCTGCGCGCGCCAGTCGGCCGCCTGTGCCGCGGGGTCGCTGTTGTACGTCGTCACGTCGTCGGCACGGCCCTGGCGGAGCCTCACGCACACGCCGCCCTTCAAGTCTATAGCCGGTAGAATTACCATTTCGTCCTTTTCGTTACTTTGTTTCCGGAAGCGGCTCCTGCTCGCGGTTGCGGAGAATGGAGCCGGGGTTGTCCCGGATCTGCTGCGAGAAGTCGCGCAGGTTCACCGAGGCATCCCTGAGATTCGATATTATCTCGCCGATCGCTCCCTGCTGCGCGCCGACAAGCGATGCGGAGTTGGCGAGCAGGTCGTTCGCGGAGGCGAGGCACCCAACTGCGTTCGTCCAGAAGTTCAGCAGGTCCATGTGGTTGATCTGGTCGAGGATCTGCTGGGCGGAGTCGGATGCGCTCTGGAGGATGGACGGCGCGGGAGGGACGCAGAGAGTCCGGGGCTGCCAGCTGATCGGCTTGTCCTCTATCTTTCCGCGCGGATAGTCGACCTCGAGCTTGGAAAGCCCGGTTACGCCGCTCGCCGACACCTTTACGTGCAGCCCCTTGGCTATCATGCGCTCGAGCTTGACGTAGATCGAATCCTCCGAGCTGACGCCCATAAGCCTCGTGTCGAGCGCGATCTGCACCCAGATGTTCTGCGCGTCGGCCTCGGAATGGTCCGCGTACTCGTTCGCTATGAACGATATCCTTTTCACCGATCCCACTTTCACGCCGCGGAAGTTCACCGCGGAACCGACCTCCAGCCCGGAAACGGGATACGAAAAGTACGTCTCGCAGAGGAACTCGTGCTTTCCGCTCCCGATTCCCCCGAGAAACATGAGTACGCCCACCGCGAGCGTGGTGGTAAGCACGATGAAGAAGCCTATCCGCGCGTAGTTTGCCTTGTTCGATCCTGCCATCACTTTCCTCCTCGGTTGAAGAACTCACGCACAAACGGGTCGGCCGACAGGTCCCTGAGTTCCGTCGGCTTTCCTAGGGCGACCATCGCCCTTCGCGACCGGTCGAACATCGCGCAACGGTCGACTATCTTGTATATCGACGGCAACTCGTGCGTCACGATCACGAACGTGACGCCCTTCTCCGCGCGCAGCTTGAGTATCAGCTCGTCGAGCGCGTTCGAAGTCACCGGATCAAGCCCCGCCGAAGGCTCGTCCAGGAAGATTATCTCAGGCTCGAGGGCCATCGCCCTGGCGATCGCCACGCGCTTCCGCATGCCTCCGGATATTTCCGACGGCATCTTGCCCCATGCGTCAGAAAGCCCCACGGCGCCCAGGAGCTCCATCGCCCTGTCCGCCCTTTCGCGGCGCTTCATGTTTGTGAACTCCTCAAGCGGAAGGCACACGTTCTCGCCGCAGGTCATCGACCCGAAAAGAGCGCCGCTTTGGTACATCACTCCGATCTTCCGCCATATCGCCTCGTGGTTCTCGGGCCGCATCTCGAGCCCCGCCACGTTCACCTCGCCCGAAAGCGGCGGATTGAGTGCGATTAGGTGCTTCATGATAGTAGACTTCCCGCATCCCGAACCACCCAGCAGCGCGAATATCTCACCCCTCGCGACGTCGAAAGTGACATCTTGCAGAATCACCACGCCGGGATATCCGGCGTCCATGTGGGAAACTGTGATGATTGGAGCGGGGGTGGACATTGGTTTGAAGTTTGATGTTTAAAGTTTAAAGTTTAAAGTTTGATGTTGGTGCTAGATGTCGAAGATGAAGCAGAGGACGGCGAGAAGGCCGTCAGTTACGGCGACTGCGACAATTCCTCCGACTACGGCCGAAGTTGCCGCAACGCCAACGCCGTCCGCCGTGTTGCGCGTGCGAAGTCCGCAGATGCACCCTACAAGCCCTACAAGCCACCCGAAGAGCGCCGCCTTCGCAAGTCCCATGATGAAAACGTAGCATGCGGTCGAGGCGAACACGTGCGACCAGAATACCACTGTCGGCACGCCCATGATTTTCAGTACTATCGCGCCGCCGACAAGCCCTGCGACCTCAGCGGCGACCGTGAGGAACGGCATGGCGAGCGTGACCGCCGCTATGCGTGGCAACACGAGGAAGCCAACGGGAGGAAGTCCCATTGTTGTCAGGGCGTCTATCTCCTCGTTGACCTTCATGGCGCCGATCTCGGCAGCGAACGCGCTTCCCGAACGGCCTGCGAGGATTATCGCCGTGATCAGCGGCCCGAGCTCCCTGAAAAGCCCGATGGCTATCAGGTCCGCCACGTACACCTCGACGCCGAACATCCTGAGGCTGGCGGCTGATTCGAACGCGAGGATCAGGCCGAGGAGGAAACCTATCATCACGGTAATCGGCAGGCCGTCGAACCCTGCGCGCTCGAAAGCAAGCAAGAAGTCGCCGAAGCGGAATCGCCTGGGGTTGGCGACCAGCGACAGCGAACGGCAGAATATCTCGCCGATGAATGCGAGCGAATCCCTGAACGCCTCCATGCGTTTCGCGGCGTTCTCGCCCACGTTCTCGAAGAGCCTTTTCATCCCGATCCCGCCTCCCTGTCGTCAGACCCGGCGATGCGTCACTGCGCGGCAGGCTGTGGCTGCGGCTGCGCGTCGAGCTGCGACAGGAACGCAGACACGTCCGCCATCGCGCGGTCGGTCAGTGCGCTCAGGCACCAGCTGTGCTGGAAGGAAGTCGTTATGTTGTCGTACGCCATCATTCCGATCAGCCAGAGCGGGGAGAATCCGGTGGCGGAGTAGGTCTGCTCGTAGTTCTGGGCGAAGAGCGGCTTGCCGGTCGCCTGCTCGTATACCTTCACAGACAGCGTGTAGGACGCCGTGTCGTAGAGCGCGAAGAACCCCGTTCCGATGTCGATCCCCGCACGCCGCCAGTCCGCTCCAGGCGGGTCGAACGGGCCTGCGAACTCTCCGCTGACGATAAACTGCGCAGGGGATGCGCGAAGGATGCACCCGGCTTCCTCAAGGCGCGACTGGACGCGCTTCAGGTACGCATCTGTCGTGCTGACCTGGGGAATCAGCGTCTCGGTCTGCGTTGTGGCCATGGTAGGCCCGGAATAGTAGTGCCTGTGGTGCCGGCCGTGGTAGTGCGGCCCGGAAACGAACGCCGTCGACGTGCTGTAGACCGGGATGTACGACACGACTGTCGTGATGAACCCCTCGACCGCAACCTTCTTGTCGCCGGCGACCTTCGACAGAACTACCTGCGGGGCTTCCGTCTCGTAGACCGTGAAGCACCCTGCGAGCGCCGTGGCCGCAAGGGCCAAGGCCACTATCATGGACCTGTTATTCATTTTGACTCCTCCTGTTCCTGTTCCTGTTTCCGTTTGTCGGCTTCCTTGACATAGGTGTGCACCAGTATCTTCGCGCGCCGCTGCTTCAGGGCAACGTCGTCGGGGTGCCGTTTGATGAGCAAGTCGAGATGGCTTAGGGCAACGTCGTTGTCGCCTGCGGCGGAAGCGCACTCGATTAGCTCCAGCCGGTGCTCCTCGTTGTCCGGGTCCATCGCAACGGCCTTTAGGAACACCTGTTCGGCGAGTTCCATCCTGCCGCCCCTCTTGACGCTGAGGCCGAAGTTGTGGATCGCCGCCACGTTCTCCGGCTCTATGAGTATTCTGTTCTCGAAGCAGCGCATCGCGCCGTTGTTGTCGCCGACCCTGATCCGCCTGCGTCCCTCGAGGTCGAGCGAGTCGACGACAGACTTCAGCAGCGGGTCGAACTCGTTTACCTGAGCGGCCTGGCTCCACTTCTCCACAGCTTCGTCCGACTTCCCGGAATCCGCGCTGGCAAGACCGGCGACCGCCACGCGGCGCGCCCACTGGACGTCGGCAACCCGCCCCGTGAAGGACGAATAGACTTCTTCGTCGCTGCTCCCGCGAACGAGCCACCCCATGTCGGTGCTGGAAATCGGCAGAAGGTCCCCGGGCTTCAGTTGCGCATGGTCGCCCGACGGCGGAGGCTCGAACGCGAGCTCGGGCGCTACGCGGAGCGACTCCATCCGTCCCATCGCCCGCACCTTGTTGAGCGCGGGCATGACCTCTTCCATCGAACCCACGTAGCTCGCGAGGAAATCGCCGACGCACGAGACGCCTGCTTCGAGAAACGCGCCAAAGGCGTCGTCGCGTTCGAGAAGCCCCAGCAAGGCGGGGAAACTGACGACAGGGGGCTCAGGCGTGCTGAATCCCACGTACACCCAGTCAAACTTGCCCGTGCACCATAGCCTCGCGGAGGGAAACACGGCGTTGAACTCCTCGAAAATCGCCTTCGCCCTTCCGGCGGGAAGGAGCCGCGCGTCCAAATGCACGGCAACCACGCCGCATTCTCGGTCTACGCGCTCGGCCAGCGACTTCCACTGCTCGATGGACGGGAATTCCGCGTCCGCCACCCATTGCGGCTCAAGGCACACCAGCGCGAAGTCCACCTTGCCTGCGCCGCCTCCAACTGTGGGGACGGTTTCGACGTCAAGGCCCGCCGCCTTGAGCGGTGCGGCGTAGAACTCGGCCTCGGGACCGGCCAGGAGTGCCTTCTTCGCCGTCGGGACCTCGAACAGCGGCACTAGCGAAATCGTCTTGTGCGTCGACACGAACTTGTTTCCGGTAAGAACTGGGCGTCCATCGAACGTCACGACTACGCCGTAGTCCTCGTCGAGGAAGAAGTCCTTCACGTGGCTGCCCAACTTCTCCGTCTTGTATGGCCTGCCCTTGCTGAACCCGCTGTCGCGCGTTGCGATGTGGACGAACGTGTCGCGTCCTGTCCCAACACGCGGCGGCAGGAACGCGCTTGTCCACGTCAGCGCACGGTACGTCCTGTATGCCCGCTTCACGTTTCCGCGGAGATACCACCACATGTGGTCGAGCTCATGCCCGGCGCAGAACCACGCTGCGGCATACGCAATGACGGCTAATGCCGAGAAGTGGAGCCACGAGAACCTGAACAGGCGAACGCCGCGCCTTACAGAGCGGACGCACATCGCGGCAAGGAAAACGGCAACTGCGAGGAGCACGATGAAGGCCGTCCAACCCGCTGTCTTCGCAAGAAGCGTCGGCCCGGCATAGTCGTAGACTGGAAATGGCATTGTCATCGCTGTTGTGTTTAGACTTTCTGTGCTGAATGGACTTGCGGCAGAAGCGAAAGTATCTCGTCGGCGCACTTCGACACGACACCAAGCCTGCGCGCCACTGCCGCCAAAGCCCTGCCGCCGAGTTCGCCGCGTGCGGCGGGATCGTCGAAGAGCCGCAGGATTTCCCGTTGGAGCGTCGCGGCATCTGGAACCTGGAGTATGGCGTCCGCAGAGAGGAGGTCGCTCATGACCGGCCTGAAGTTCTCCGTGTTCGGGCCAACAAACGTAGGCTTGCCGCAGGCGCACGGCTCGATCATGTTCTGGCTTCCGTGCTCGCAAAGCGACTTGCCTATGAACACGACGGAGCTAATCCCGAAGAGCCCCATGAGCTCGCCCGTGGTGTCGGCCAGGAAAACCGGCTCTTTCCCATCCGGCTCGCAGTCTCCCCTGCTGCGGCGGACGCAACAAAATCCAGCTGCGCGTATGTTGGCTTCCACGGCGTCAGCCTTTTCGAAATGGCGCGGCGCGATCACGAGCTGCACTTCGGGATGGCGCCTGAGCAGTTCGCGGTAGACATCCAGCAAAACGGAATCCTCGCCAGGCCACGTGCTGCCGCCGAGAAGGATCGGCGGGAGGCTGGCGACTGCGGGGTTAGCGGCGCGAAGTGCGGCGAGAATCCAGTCGGTAAGCTCGCGTTCCTTTGGTTCGTTTCTCGCGGCGACGTCGAACTTGAACGAGCCCGTCACCTCAACGGCTTCCTTCCGCGCGCCAGCGGCGACGAGTCGCGAAGCATCAATGTCGCTCTGCGCGAATACGCGGTCGAACTGAGCGAACACTTCGCCGAAGAAGCACTTCAGCTTCACGTAGCGCGGGGCCGAGCGGTCCGAAACGCGCGCGTTGGCGAGGAACAGCGGAAGTCCGCGCCGCTTCGCCTCGCGCAGGAAGTTGGGCCATATCTCGCTTTCGGTGAGAATGACGGCCCGCGGACGCACTGCGTCGAACGCACGCTTCACGCAGCGCGGGAAGTCGAGCGGATTGTAGAAAAGCACGTCGCCTTGCGCGACCTCCTTCTCGGCGACCTTCCAGCCAGTGGAGGACGTTGTCGAGAACGCGAAGCGTATTCCAGGGCACTTTGCGCGCAGTTCGCGCATCAGGCGCCCCGCCACTGCGACTTCACCTACGCTCACGGCATGTATCCATACGAAGTTCCCCTTCACATCGGCGGGGAAAAGGCCTTCCGGATACTTGCCGAACCTGTCTGAAAACCTGTTCTTGTAGCCGCCGCGGCGCGCCATCCGAAGCAGAAAGGCAGGAAGCATCGCCACGTATACCACGGCGAAAAGAGCGTTATATGTCAGCCACTTGATGGACATGAGGGTATTATATCAAAAATAACCCGCCGCCGCGATGGTCTTGTATCGCGAAATCCTTGGCAATCTAGGCTTTATGCGCCCGCGTGGCAGCGTCTCTACGAACCGTGGACCGCCGTCCAGAACTGGTATGCGATGAATCCGCAGCAGGCAACCTTCAACAGGACGCCGCATGCGTATCCCAACAGAGCGCCAAACGCCCCCTTTAGCGAGAGCCCGAACGGCTTGCCGGAGAGCATCTCACCGGCGAGCGCACCGACGAACGGACCCAAGACAACGCCGAAAGGGAGGAAGAACAGCCCGACGATCGTTCCCACGAAGCACCCGAACATGCCGACGCGCGAGCAGTTGAACTTCTTCGCCCCTAACGCCGGGACAATCCAGTCAAGCACCAGCACAGTCGCCGTAACCAAGCCGGCTATGACAAAGGTGGAAATCTCCGGCGACGAGTGGTCGCCACGCGCCAAGGCGAGGAAAAGCGCCGCATACGCAATCGGCGGACCAGGCAGCACCGGCAGGAAGCAGCCGATCGTCCCGACCGCGATCAGAATCCAGCCAATCCATTCATACGTGATGTCCAACATAACGCACTTCCGTCCGCAGGTACGCGCGCAGCCTAGCGGCGGACTATTGAATCGAGTCGCGCGCGGGCCTTAGGCGACACTGTCTTGTAGCCGTAGCGCTTCGCCACCTCGCGGTAGAGCGTGTCGCGCTCGCAGCGCCCAAGGTCGCGTTCGACTTCGTCCATCGTCTTCCTTATGGCGTCAGGGGACACCTCGTCGAGAGAAGTGCGCGGAACATCAGCGGGCGCCGCTGAGGCGCGCTTGCGCGGGAACGTGACGGTCGGCTCGAACTTCGGATCTGGCATGAAGCGGTTCGGGGCGCGCTTGATGTCGTCGAGCGCGGAAAGAAGACGCTCCTCCGCGCGCTTCCTGTCGAAGTACCAGTCTGCCGCCCAAACGCGGACGGTGTTCCAGCCGAGGGACTTTAGGACGATCGAGCGCTGCTTGTCGCGGTCGCGCGCGGTGTACGCGTCGGCGTACGGCTCGCCGTCGCATTCGACGGCCGCAAGGTACGCGCCCTTCGCGTCCGGATCCCTGACTCCTATGTCGATCCTGTATCCCGAGCAGCCGACCTGACGGTCCGCTGAATACCCGGACGCCGCTAGGAAGCGAACGACTTCGCCCGCAAATGCGTCGCGCGACTTTTCGGCCGCTTCATCCGAAACCGCTGTTCCGCCGCGCTCGGCGTATTCGAGGAACGCCTTCAGGTGCGCGGCGCCAGTGGCCTGCGTGCGGCTCAGGTCGATCTCAGCGCCCTTGCACGACGCGAACACGACGACCTGCTCCTTCGCGCGCGTCACCGCCACGTTGAGGCGCCTCTCGCCGCCAGAGCGGTTCAGCGGGCCGAAGTTCATGAGGAACTTGCCGTCCGGCCCCTTCGCGTAGCCCACGCTGAAGAGGATCACGTCGCGTTCGTCTCCCTGCACGTTCTCGAGGTTCTTCACGAAGAACGGCTCGTCGCAGTCGTCCGTGAAGTAGTCCTCGAACTTCGGGTTCTCCGCCCGCTTCTCCTCGAAGAGGTCCTCTATGAGGTTCTTCTGAGCCATCGAGAACGCCACCACGCCCGCGCTGCGGCGCTTCCACGTGGGGTCCGCGAGACGCTCGAACACGTAGTCGACGAGCGCCTGCGCCTCCGCGCGGTTCGTGCGGCTTGCCTTCGCGTCGTACACGCCGTTCGCGACGAACACGTGCTTCACGCCGAGGCGCGGCGGCGACTTCGCGGCTGGGAAGGTGAAGAGCCTGTCGTCGTAGTAGTTGTGGTTCGAGAACGCGATGAGCGACTCGTGGCGGCTGCGGTAGTGCCAGTTGAGATACGCTGAATAGAGCCCCGCCGCAAGGCATTCGTCGAGGATGCTCTCGAGGTCCTCGTCGGAGTCGTCGTCTTCGCCAGCCTCGGACTTCTGGAAGAAGTTCGTAGGCGGCATCTGCTTCGGGTCGCCCACAACGACGCACTGCGTCGCGCGGGCGATTACGCCTATCGCGTCCCACACCGGTATCTGCGAGGCCTCGTCGAACACGACCATGTCGAATGACGCCTCCGGCGGTAGGTACTGCGACACGGATAGCGGGCTCATAAGGAAGCACGGCTTGAGCGCGCCCACTACGCCGCGCGTCTCGGCGAGGAGCTGGCGCACCGGCTTCTGCCGCGCCTTCTTCGCGCACTCGCGGCGGATGATCCCGAGCTCGCATCCGTCGGGGCAGTCGCCAAGCCGTCCGCCCGGCATAGCCGCGGCGAGCTTCGCGCGCACAACGTGACGCGCGAGCTCCGCATACTCGTCGTCCAGCTGGCGGAACTTGAGCACGGCGTCCTCGCGCTTCATGCCCTCGAAGGAGGCAAGCGCCGACTCGAGGCGCAGTATCTCGTTGAGAGTCGCCTCCGCGAAGGAGCGGTCGAACACATCCACCGCCTGGGAGAGCTCGATTTCGTCGAACACCTCGCCGGGGCCGGCGGCCTCCCCGCGTTCGCGCGCGATTGCGCGGAAGATCGCCTCCGACAGCCTGTCGGCGAATTCCGGACCCGTCTTCTCCTCGACGGCGTCCAGCGACTCAAGGTACCGCATCGCGCCGCGTGACTCCGGCATTGCGGCGATGGCCTTCTTGAGCCTGTCGGCGAAATCGCCGCGGAAGCCGGCGAACCCGTACCCCTGGAACAGCGCTGAGAAGGCGCGGACAAACCGCGACTTCGCAAGCAGTGCGCCGAGCCTGTCGGTGACGGCCCTCTCTTCGGCGGGCGACCATTGGAACCTGCGGACTACGCCAAGCGCGTTCAGCACGCCGGGGGTCGTTCCGCGCGCGTCGGAGACAAGCGAGCGGATGGCCTCGCGCGTGGCCTCGATGCGCTCGTCCGTCCAGTCCGCGCATTTGAGCCGGCTTTCGTCGATGCGCAGCGTCTTCGGGCCGGGCGCTATCCTCCTCGCGAAGCAGTCGTACGCGGAAAGCCCGTTCTTCCGGCGCCTGTGAAGCGCCGCAACGACGGCGTCGAGCTCCGAACGGTAGTTGGAAATCGCGTCGACCGTCTTCTGCCACTCGTTTGGCTCGCCCCTGTCGACGTAGTCGAGGGCCTCCTTGAACTGGGCGAGCACCTCGGTCTTGCCGGCCTTGGTGGAATGCAGCTCGAGGCAGAACGGCTTCAGGCCGATCGCGGAAAGGCGCCGATGCACGACGTCGAGCGCGGCCTTCTTCTCGGAGACGAAGAGCACCTTGCGCCCAAGCGCGAGGTTGTGCGCTATGAGGTTGGCGATCGTCTGCGACTTGCCCGTTCCTGGCGGCCCGTGCAGGACGAAAGACTTTCCCATGGCGGAATAGAGCACGGCCGTGAGCTGCGAGGAGTCCGCGCTGAGCGGACAGTAGAGCTTCCCGTACTCGATCTTCGACTCGACTTCCTCGGGCGGGAAGATCTCAATCCCGTCGTCGTAGTTTCCGCCGCCCTTCATGAGGTGGGACACGAAAGGATGCTGCGCGAGCTGGTCGGCGCGCGACGTGAGGTCCTTCCACATCACGAACTTGCCGAAGGAGAAATGTCCGAGCGCGGCATCCGGTTCGACCGCCCAGCCCTCCATGTTGCGCACCGCCTCGCGGAAAGACTGGAACACCTCGCCCACCGCCACGCCGGAATTGTCCTCCGGCAACGGGTCGACGCGCTCCACATGAATGCCGAACTCGGCTCGAAGGAACTCGACGAGCGTCGCGTTCAGGAGAGTGTCTTCGTCGAGCCGCGTTACGGCGTAGCCTTCGCGCACGTTCTTGCGCGAGAGCCTCACCGGCACAAGCAGGATCGGCGCGCGGTAGTCCTTCGCGCTGGCGCCCTGCGGACGCCACTTGAGAAACCCAATCGCGATGAAGAGCGTGTTGACGCCGGACTCCTCGAGGTCTGTCTTGGCGAGGCGGAAGAGCTCCTTGAGGCGACGGCGCATCTCATCGTCGGAAATGGACGTGCGCAGCGAGCCGGTGCTTCGCGCGTTCGCGTCCGCGCACTCAACCGCAACTGTCTGGTCTGCCGCGAGCCTGTCCTCGAGTTCCTCGACGTTCTCGCACGCGAGCGGGAGTATCTGCTTCGAGTCGCGGGCGTTGAGGAGCCTGTTCCTCAGCGAAAGGTCCAGCAGCTTCTGCGTCCACCTCGTTACGCGGTTGTTCTGTCCGTTGTCCACTCCTAGCCCTCCTTACTGGACAGGACGCACAAGCGCGAGGACTGCAGCCCTCACTTCGTCGTCCGGCATTTCAGATGCGCAAATCTCCCTCGCCCGCGAAGCGGCGGCTTCGAGGTCCTCCTGGGTCACGGAGGATCCGCCAAGCGCGAATATCTTGCCGTGGGCCGTGCGTTTCGCGCCGGGAACGTCCACGCCGAGGTCCTCCTCGAGCTTTTCGCCCGGGCGTATTCCGGTGAAGACGATCGGCATGTCGAGGTATGGCCTGTAGCCGTGGCGGCGGGCAATCTCCTCGGCAACCTCGACTATCCTGCGCGGACGCCCCATGTCGAGGACGTATAGCCTGTCGTCCCCTTCCATGGCGGCCGCGCGCAGGACGAGCGAAACCGCCTCCGCTACGCTCATGAAGTAGCGCGTCATCCGCGCGTCCGTAACGGTCATCGGCCCGCCTTCCGCGACCTGCTCCTCGAAGAGCGGAATCACGCTGCCCGAGGAACCTATCACGTTCCCGAACCTCACCGCGCGGAAGACGTCTGCGCCTCCCAGTGCGCACATGGCGAGCTCGCCGAGGCGCTTTGTGGCTCCCATTACGCTCGATGGGTCGACGGCCTTGTCCGTCGATATGAAGACGAATCGCCTTACCCCGTGGCGCGTCGAAAGCGCGGCGAGGTCTAGCGTGGCGAGGAAGTTGTTCGCGAGCCCCTCTCGCGGGTTCATCTCGACCATCGGAACGTGCTTGTACGCAGCGGCGTGGATCACGATCTCGGGACGGTGCTCCTCGAAGAGCTTCTCCATCCTTGCGCTTTCGCGGATGTCGACCATCTCGGGGAAGAGCGGGCATTTCGCACGAGAGCGGAGGCGGCGGTCGATTTCGTAGAGCGCGTTTTCGCTGCGCTCCACAAGGACAAGCGCTTCGGGGCCGAGGATCGCGACCTGGCGGCATATCTCCGATCCGATTGTGCCGCCTGCGCCGGTAACCATTACGCGGCGCCCCGCGAAAAGCGACTTCACCTCGGGCGGAAGCTCGGTTTCCGCGGCGCGGCCGAAAAGCGGCTCCTTTCGCTTTTCCGCAAGCCACGCGGCATAGAGGATTCGCGTTACCATCATGAACACCCAGCACACAACCGCGTTGATGAGCGAAACGGTGTAAGGCGGACGAGCCCAGAAGTGGTCTGGCGCGGGGAGGACGATGCGCAGCAGGATGAAGAAAGCGGCCGCGCCGCAAAGTGCGGCGGCCATGCGGACTGCGTGCTTGATCCGGAAGCGTCCCCAAGAGTCGCGGTGCGCGCGCGCAACGGACATCGCGAACATCTGGAGCGCCACGACAACTACGGCCGCCATGTGCGCCTGCATCCAGCCGTAGGCTGGCGTGCCGAAGTCGACCCTGAGCGCCAGGGACAAGTAGTACGCCGCAAGCATCGTCGCCGCATCTGCGGCGAACGCGATAATGGTCCTGAACCTGTCTAGACACCTGTGCATTGTTTCATCTGGAACGAGAAAGGCTAGGAATTCAGTACGCCCCAGCCGAGCCGGAAAAAGCGGGTCCGGGCATGAGAACGAGGTTGCGGCAGGAAACCTGTAGGAAAAATTTTCATGGCGAATATTATACAAAACCGCGGGACTGTTTGAAAGCGGCAAAATAGCAAAGCAACCCACGGCTCGCGTGTTTGACTTCTGCGGGGATGGCAGTGTATAATACCGCCCATGGACAGAGTTCTAGTCACAGGATCGAGCAGAGGCATAGGCAAGGCGATAGCGCTGAGGCTTGCGGCAGACGGCTTCGCGGTGGTTGCGCACGCCGTGAAAAACGAAGATGCTGCCGCCGAAACGGCCGCCGAGTGCGCGCGCATCTCAGGGCAGCCCGAGCAGAAGCCGCTGATCTTCGACGTTTCCGACCGCGCTGCCGCAGTTTCTGCGATAGAGGCCGACATGGCCGCAAACGGCCCCTTCTTCGGAGTTGTCGCAAACGCCGGAGTCACGGCAGACGCGCCCTTCCCGATACTGGAGGGCGATGCGTGGGACCGCGTGATCGACACGGACCTAGGCGGCTTCTACAATGTCCTCAAGCCGGTCGTGATGCCGATGGTGTCGAACAGGATACGCGGAAGGATCGTGGCGATCTCCTCCGTTTCCGGCGTCGTTGGCAACAGGGGGCAGGTCAACTATTCCGCGGCAAAGGCCGGGCTTGTCGGAGCGGCGAAGGCCCTCGCGGTCGAACTCGCGCGCCACAGGATCACCGTGAACGCCGTTGCGCCAGGCGTGATCGAAACAGAGATGGCGGACTCGATAGAGTTCAAGGACGAAGTCAAGAAGGCGATTCCGATGCGTAGGTTCGGCCGTCCCGAGGAAGTGGCGGCGGTTGTCGCATTCCTCTTCAGGGACGAGGCGGCTTACGTTACGCGCCAGGTGATATCGGTAAACGGAGGTCTCTGCTGAAATGAATCGCAGGGTTGTGGTAACCGGAATGGGGATAGTCAGCCCCCTTGGCAACGACATCAAGAGCGCGTTCGCGCGTTTGTCAAAGTTCGAGAACTGCGTTGAGCGGCTGGACGAGCTAGACCAGTTCAAGGGTCTCAACACGCGCCTCGGCTGCAAAGCGTCTTTCTCTCGCCCTGAACACTGGACGCGCAAGACCGTGCGAACCATGGGCGACGTTGCGATGTACTCGCTTGCGGCCACAGAGCAGGCTTTGGCGCAGTCCGGGCTTGAACAGTCTGACCTCGAGTCCGGCCGCACAGGCGTCGCATACGGTTCGTGTTCGGGATCTATCGCGCCTCACGTCGACTTCTTCTCGATGCTCGTCGACAGGCAGCTCAAGAACGTAACGTCTGGGACCTACTTGAAGATCATGCCCCAGACGTGCGCCGTAAACATCTCCGTCCACTTCAGGACGCACGGGCGGCTCGTGCCTACGGGAACAGCTTGCACCTCCGGTTCCCTTGCGATCGGCAACTCGGCCGAGCTCATCCGCTGGGGCGTGCAGGACGTCATGATAGCCGGCGGTGCGGACGAATTCTCCCCCACCCAGGTTGCGGTATTCGACACGCTCTACGCGACATCGCTGAAGAACGACGCCCCAAAGGAATCGCCCGCACCGTATGACTCCGGACGCGACGGCCTTGTGATAGGCGAAGGCGCCTGCACGTTCGTGCTGGAAGCTCTCGATCACGCGCTCGCGCGCGGCGCGAAGCCGCTAGCGGAACTCGTCGGCTTTGCGGAGACTACGGACGGCACGCACGTGACGAACCCCAACCACGAGACGATGGGAAGCGCCCTTTCGCTCGCGCTTGAGAACGCGGGGATCGACGCCGCGCAGATAGGCTACGTAAGCGGCCACGGAACTGCAACGAAGGCAGGCGACATAGCCGAGACAGCAGCGACATACGGAGTGTTCAGGAGGGCCGTGCCGATTTCGTCGCTCAAGAGCTACATTGGCCACACCCTTGGCGCATGCGGCTCGATCGAAGCGGCTATGATGATAGAGTCGATGAACTCAGGATGGTTCCCGCCGACACTCAACCTCGCCAGCCCCGATACGGAATGCGCCCCCCTCGACTATATTGCCGGAGAGGGGCGCAGGATCGACTGCGAGTACGCCATGTCGAACAACTTCGCGTTCGGAGGCGTAAACACGTCGCTTGTTTTCAAGCGGATTTAGCGGCCGCCTCTTCCGCCGCGTCCGCCACGGCCACCTCCGAATCCACCGCCGAAGCCGCCTCCAAAACCGCCGAATCCGCCGCGGCCGCCTTCGGTAAGCTGATATATGTCCTTGATCTGCCCCACGATGGCGTCAGCCTCCTCGGCGGAGTAGCCCATGTTCTGAGCGGCCTGGGCAAGGAGCGTGTCGCGTTCCTGCCGGCCGAGCTCGCGTATCTGGTGGCCGACATCGCGCATCTCCTGGAACGCGGCCTGGCGCTCTTCGTCGGTCACGTTCGCGTCCGGACGCATGTACTCCTGGAGTTCCTGCTGGCGGACGGTGAGATCGAGGTACTTCTGGTGGACCTCCTTCTGCGAGGCGGTCATCTTGGAAGTGTCGATGGATGCGAGGAAGTTGGACCTCGCCTGGCTGCGCTCCTGCATGCGACGGCGCCCCTGCTCAAATCCGTTGGTCATCTGCGCGTATCGCTCGGGGTTCTCCTTTTCAAACTGCTCCATGCGCTCGCGGATTTCCTTCATCGACGGAGGCTGGAAGCGGTTCTCGCCGTTGGGACGGACCTCCTCTCCGTTCTCCTCCACCTTTTCCTCCTTTGCTGCGGCCTGCGCCTCCGCAAGGCGCCTCTCAAGCTCAGTTATGCGCTGACGAAGTGCCTTGGAGTCTGCGGTCTCCTGAACGTCGCGCGGCCTGTGCCTGCGCTCCTGGCGTACCGGAGCTGGCTCCAGGTCGGCCTGAGTAGGCCAGAAGGCGTATGCCATCACAGCCTCCAGAGTCATCGCCCCGACTACGATTGCTATAACGTGGTTTGTTTTCATAAGTCCTGTCCTTTTTCACAGTAAACGGACTCATGCAAAATATATTGTGGGAAAATTACTATATGTCGAGTCGCCATTTGGCGGCGCAATCTGAGACAGAGTTGCGGGACCTCGAGCCGCCGGGACGGCGGCTCTCCATAGCCGCCTTTTGTTTGGCGACCTCGAAACATGGAGAGCCGCCTTTTGTTTGGCGACCTCGGAACATGGAGAGCCGCCATCTTGGCGGCTCCACTATTTCATCATTTGCTGCTCATTTGCTCGTATATAATTCAAGCAGTGCCTATAATGTTCCAAGCCTCTTATCATCCGGTCAAAATAGTCACGCTGCCAGACCGCGCCACTCTTGCCCGTTGCCCGGCATATTGCCTTCGCAGTAAAACTCTTCCAACTATGTATTACCTTGGGCAGGGACTCCACGGCAGCCAGTTCCATCAGCACATGCACATGGTTTGGCATCACAATGTACGAATGGAGCTGGTATCGCTCGCCGTTGAAATGCTCTATTGCACCAGCCACCACTGAGTGGCAATCGCTCCGAGCGAGAGCGCAATCGCCATGCCCAGCATCAAGCCATTCCTCGACCTTCCCAAGAAAGACATTCGAGTATTCATCGCGAGTGGATTCGTCCCATGGCTCAGGATGCAGGGAGAGCCATGCGGCACGATCTTCCTGCCATCGGCGCAACAACTGCTTCGGCATTGAATCGGCAAGACGAAATGTGACAAACAGAACAACTCCTGGCTGCACTAGATGCGGAAGATTGTGTCGACAAACGTCAACGGATGAATACTGCGAAAAGAAACGTTGTGGCGCTTGATCTATTATGGACGGAAACTCAACTGCGACATGCAGATTTGATGAGCCGCCAGGACGGCGGCTCTCCATGCAGCTAGAGAGAGGCGGCATAGAATTGCGGGACCTTGAGCCGCCGGGACGGCGGCTCTCCATATGCTGGGTGTTCTTAGCGTGGTTGTCCATAAGGGATATTCATTTGTTTCGTAGTGGCGGAACATGGAGAGCCGCCATCTGTTTGGCGACTACGGAACATGGAGAGCCGCCATCTTGGCGGCTCAGTGGGAGGCATAGAGTTACGGGACCTCGAGCCGCCGGGACGGCGGCTCTCCATAGGCGCCAGCTCTCCATGGGGTTCTCCATAGGCGGCTCGGAGGAGAGTGATAGGGAGGCGCGCTACTTGGACTGGTCGGGGGTGTAGTCGGGAACCAGGGAGAGCAGGCTGCCGTAGTAGAACTCGGCGTCCTCGCGGCGGCCGTCGCGGATCGCCTTGCGCATCATCCCCTCAAGGTCCTCCACGATGCGCTTGTTGGCAAGCCGAGTACGCTCGGCAACGGCCTTGTCGATCTTCTCGTTGATTGCGGCTAGCCTCTTGTCGTTTGCCGTCGGCTTCTTGAAGCCCGTTGCCGGGCCTTCGTGGAGCTCGTAGGTTGGCTGCTCGGAATATTCGTAGTCTGGAACCCAGGCGTCGCCAAGTTCCTGTCTGCGCTTCTCCTCGTTCTCCTCCATTAGCATCGCAATCGTCTTGTCTGGACGCGACTCCTCCTCGCGCTCCCGGAGCACGGCATTGATTTCCTTCTGCTCCGCGACAAGCTTGGCGTACTCCTCCTTCAGGAGCTCCTGTGTCTTGAGCGCCGCTTCGTTTGCCTCTGCAGTCCGCTCGGCAAGGGCACGCTGCGATTCGGAGAGCTCAAGCTGGACGCGCATCGTCTCGTTGGTGGCACCGGCGAGGTCCAGCGCAAGCTCGAGCGAGGCCTTTTCTGCCTCCTTTGCCTTGCGGTTCGCCTCTGCTATCTTGAGTTTTGCTTCGGCAACCTTCATCTCCTCGGCGATGCGCGCGCGC
Organism: uncultured Verrucomicrobiota bacterium; assembly: GCA_946623785.1. GTDB lineage: Bacteria > Verrucomicrobiota > Kiritimatiellia > RFP12 > UBA1067 > CAMORM01. The sequence continues at coordinate 418 of CAMORM010000008.1, read as the reverse complement.
TTTGACTCCTCGGCTTCCGCCTTCGCCTTCTCTTCGGCGATGGACTTGTCCTTGAGCTCTTCCTCGGACTTGAGGTTTTCCGCCCTCTGCCGTTCGGCCGCGAGCTTCTTCTCGGCTGCGATGCGCTTCTCCCCCTCGCCCTTCGCGAGCGCCATCGCCTTGGTGCGCTCCGCCTGGCGCGTGTCCTTTTCAAGCGTCAACGCGCGCGTGCGGTAAGACAGTACCTGCCAGACCGTGACGGCAACGCAGATTGCTGCAACTGCCAGCGACAACCACTGTGCGATCTTCTTGTTCATTGCTGCTCCGGTACGGATTCAGGAGTAGTGTGCACTGGCTCGGCGGCAGGCGCGGGAGCGCCGCCAGCAGGGGCCGCAGTCGCAGCTGGAGCGGGCTCCGCAGGTGCGGCAGGCGCCTCCCC
>CAMORM010000007.1 GCA_946623785.1 uncultured Verrucomicrobiota bacterium | reverse complement strand
CCCCGCCGGCGTGTTCCGCTCCATGTACTACCCGCCGCTCGGGATGGTGATGTACAGGAGCTTCCCGATGGTCCTCGCGACGTGGCTCGCGTTCGCCGGGCTGATCCTCGGCTCGTTCGTGGACATCGACCACCAGTGGATCCCCGACCGCGTCACGATCGGCGGGATGATCATAGGCGTGCCGCTCTCGTGCCTCGTGCCGGAGCTGCAGCGCGAGACGACGTGGACTGGCGCGCTTGTCTGGTCGGTCGTGGGGCTTGTGTCGGGCTTCGGGCTGCTGTGGCTCGTGGGCGAGGTGTTCAGCCGCATATTCAAGAAGGACGCGATGGGCTTCGGGGACGTTAAGCTGATGGGCGCGATCGGCGCGTTCTTCGGGCCGGTGGCGGTGCTGTTCTGCCTCATCGTCTCGTCCCTGGTCGGGTCTGTCGTCGGCTTCGCGATGATCCTGCGCGGAAGGGCGAGGCTGGGAGGGTATACGGCAATCCCGTACGGTCCGTACATCGCGACCGCCGCCGTGCTGTGGGCGTTCTGGGGACCTGCGATCGTGTCGTGGTATCTCTCGGTGCTGCGCCCCGGCGCATGACGTGGAGGCGGGATGGCGTCCATACCAGACAGCGCGATCGAGGAGATAAAGGCGAGGGTCGACCTTGCCGACCTCATTTCGTCGTACGGCGTCGACCTGAAGCGCTCCGGGTCGAGCTACATGGCGTGCTGCCCGTTCCACCACGAGAAGACGCCTTCGTTCAGCATACAGCCGGACAAGGGGTTCTACCACTGCTTCGGGTGCGGGAAGTCCGGCGACGCGATCAAGTTCGTGCAGGAGCAGGAAGGGCTCACGTTCATCGAGGCCGTGAAGAAGCTCGCGCAGCGCGCGGGGGTCGAAATCGAAGAGCGCGACGACCCCAGCGCAGGCCTAAGGAAGCGGCTCTACACGCTCCACGCCGAGCTCGCCGCGTTCTACCGCCGCTGCCTTCTCAAGATGAAGGAGGCCGAGAGGGCGAGGATCTACTTGGCGGAGCGAAAGATACCGGAGGAGGCCGGCGAGAAGTTCCAGATCGGCTATGCGCCTGTCGGTGCTGCCACGATGATGAAGTGGGCGGCGAAGTACGGCTTCACCGCGGACGAGATGGACGCGGCTGGAGTGGTCCTCAAGCCGCGCCGTCCGGGCGAGTCCGGCTACCACCGCTTCGGCGGCAGGCTGGTCTTCACCATCCGCGACAGGTCGGGCCGCGCGGTCGCGTTCTCCTGCCGCACGCTCGAGAAGGACAAGTCGAAGGTCCACGGCGGGAAGTACGTCAACTCCCCGGAGACTCTCGTCTTCAAGAAGTCGAATGTCCTCTACGCGCTCGACGCCGCCGCGCCAAACATCGCCAAGGCTCCCAGGCGCGAGGCCATCGTGTGCGAAGGGCAGATAGACGTCATCCGCTGCCACATAAGCGGGTTTCCCGTTGCAGTGGCGGGACAGGGCACCGCGTTTACGGGCGAGCATGTGGCGCTCCTCAAGCGCGTTGCAGACAGCGTGGTGCTTGTGTACGACGACGACGCTGCGGGGCACAAGGCCGCAGTGCGCACGGGAGGCGAGTTCCTGGCGGCGGAGGTGCCGGTTCGCGTGGCCACGCTTCCTGGCGGGCACGATCCGGACTCGATGCTCCTCGAGCGCGGCCCGGAGGAGTTCCAGAAGTGCCTCGACGAATCTGAGTCCATAACGGCCTACCAGGTGCGCACGCTGCGCGCGGCGGAGAGGAACCCAGATTCGATAGACGCCGTGAAGCGCGTTTCGCACGCCGTGCTCGAGACAGTCTCGCGCTGCCCATCCGCCGTGCTGAGGGCGTCCCTCATGCAGGAGGCGGCGCAGCTCATGAACCTGCCCGTGTCCGCGCTTGAGTCCGACTACGAGAAGGCGGCCGAGTCTGCGCGCCAGAAGGCCGTGTTCAGGGCGGCGCGCGTCCAGCCGGGGGAAAGACCGGCCGAGGACCTTCCGCCCGAGCGGGAAGTCGGTTCCGCGGGCGACCCCTCGCCGGCCAGCGATTCCGCGTCGGCGCCGGCGAACAACCCGCCGTGCAGGCTCGAGCTGGAGCTGTGCCAGTTCCTGTTCGAGCACGAGCGCGACAGGTCGCTCGCGGCGCTGCTCGAATATCTCCCCGCCGAAATACTCGGCCACCCGTTCGCACGCGGGTTCGTCGACGCGTGGAAGCTCGAGTTCGACACTGGCGAGGACGAGCTTGCGTCGTTCGGCAAGACGCTTGGCGACGTGGAGTCGAAGTGGTTCTCCGACATCGTGTTCTCGGACAAGACCACGCAGATCGGCGAGCGCGACGCGCCCACGCTTTTCCGCGACTTCCTGCGCAGCGCCTGGGCCGCGGCCGTGCGCAGGCGGCTCGGCGCGATGCCGGCCGACTCGTCGCCGGAGAACGACCGCGCGCGGCTGGAGCTCCAGATGCTAGTCCACACGTTCCAGCGCGCGCCGTGGGAGCGCGCCGTGCGGGAAATGGACGTTTCCGCGCTCGGCGCAGCCCGCCCATGACCTGCGTTCCGCCATTGGGCGCCGCTATGAGATATGGCGCGGCGAAGGGGTTTTTGGTATAATCCGCCCAATGGAACAGACTTTAGACAACGTACGCAACTTCTGCATCATAGCCCACGTGGACCACGGGAAGACCACGCTTTCCGACCGAATCCTCGAGCTGACCAAGGCGGTTCCGCTCAGGGAGCTCAAGGAGCAGACCCTCGACGCGATGGACCTGGAGCGCGAGCGCGGAATCACCATCAAGAGCCACCCGGTGTCGATGATGTACAAGGCGGAGGACGGCAACGAGTACCTCTTCAACCTCATCGACACGCCTGGACACGTCGACTTCGCCTACGAGGTCTCGCGCTCGATGGGGGCGTGCGAGGGGGCTGTGCTTGTGGTGGACGCGGCGCAGGGCGTGGAGGCGCAGACTGTCGCGAACACGTATTTCGCGCAGGACGCGAAGCTCGAGATCGTCCCGGTGCTCAACAAGGTCGACCTTCCGGGCGCGGACGTGAAGGGCGTGTCCCAGCAGATCGAGGACATTCTCGCGATACCGATGGACGACCCGCTTCTCGTGAGCGCTAAGACCGGCGTTGGCTGCCCCGCTGTGCTGGAGGCGATCGTGAAGCGCATTCCGCCGCCAAAGACGCGCGGAGCCGACGCCCCCCTAAGGGCGCTTGTGTTCGACTCGGTGTTCGACGAGTTCCGCGGCGTGATAACGTACGTGCGCATAGTGGACGGGTCCATCGCAGCCGGCGACCCCGTGAAGTTCATGGCGTCCGGAGTTACGACGACGCTCCACGAAGTCGGCATTTTCTCGCCGTCGAAGAAGCCGTGCGAGCGCCTTTCCGCCGGGCAGGTGGGATATCTCGTAGGCACCGTGAAGGACCCGGAGGACATCAAGATCGGCGACACGGTGACTACTGCGCGCCTTGGCAGCGATGAGCCGCTGCCTGGATTCAAGGAGCTTCGCCCGACCGTGTTCTGCGGCATATACCCGATGTCGACGGACGAGTTCGAGAAGGTTCACCAGGGCCTCGAGAAGCTTCACCTGAACGACAGCGCGTTCACCTTCCACCACGAAAGCTCGCTCGCGCTCGGGTTCGGCTTCCGCTGCGGATTCCTCGGGCTCCTCCACATGGAGATCGTGCAGGAGCGCCTGAGGCGCGAGTTCAACCTGGACATCATATCCACGACGCCCGGCGTTATCTACAAGCTGAAGCTGAAGAGCGGCGAGGAGCGAGACCTCGACAATCCGCAGCAGATGCCCGACCCGAGCGTGCTCGAGTCGATTTCAGAACCCATCCTGAAGGCTCGAATCATAACGCCGTCGGAGAGCATCGGCGACGTGATGCGCATCGTCATGGACCGCCGCGGCCAGGTGGAGGGCACGGAAACCGTCGACGCGCACCGCGTGATGCTCCACTGCATGCTGCCGCTCAACGAGATTCTGCTCGACTTCCACGACACGCTGAAGAGCGTCTCGCACGGCTACGCCTCCATGGACTACGAGCCAGCGGGCTACCAGGTCTCCGACATCGTGAAGATGGACATCCTCCTCAACTCCGAGACGGTCGACGCGTTCGCGACGATGGTGCATCGCTCCAAGGCGCGCGCGCGCGGGCAGCAGATGTGCAAGGCGCTGGCAGACACGATCCCGCAGCACATGTTCAAGATACCGGTGCAGGCTGCGATCGGACGCGAGATCATCGCGCGCGAGGACATCAAGCCGTTCCGAAAGGACGTCCTCGCCAAGCTCTACGGCGGCGACGTTACGCGCAAGATGAAGGTGCTCGAGAAGCAGAAGCGCGGCAAGGCGCGCATGAAGGAGTTCGGACACGTCAACGTGCCGCAGAGCGCCTTCATCGCGGTGTTGAAAGGCACGGTCAAGGAGACTTGACCTGGCTGCTTCTTTGCCTCCGTCCTCCACCTTGAGACCTTGCCTTTCCGATTAGACTCGCTTGATTGTACAATTGCTCCTGTGCGACCGCCGCCGCGCGGCTTGAATCGCCGCAGACGATCTGCTATAATTGGCGACATGAAAACACTTGTCGCACTTTCCGCAGCGGTCCTCTCCCTGGCCGCCTCCGCCGCCAATCTAGTGCTGGTTGGCGACTCCACACTCGCCCCGCGCGACGAAAAAACCGTCAAGGGAAGCTGGGGCGCAGCGCTCAAGCCCTATCTCGCCGAGGGCAACGACATCGTCAACCGCGCGATCGGCGGACGCACTGTGCGCACCACCAAGCCAGATTGGCAGAAGAGCCTCGCGAAGATATCGGCGGGCGACTTCGTTATCATCCAGTTCGGCATCAACGACGCCTCGAAGAACAAGCTCGTCGAGGAGGAGGAGTTCAAGAAGAAATGAAGCGTCTGACAGGGATGCTTTTCGCGGCGGCGGCGTTCTGGGCGTTTTTCGCCCGAGGCGCCGCCGTCAAGTCTTCTACGCTGGCGCTGGAGCTTGACGACGCCAGCGGGCGCATAACAGGCGTCCGCGCCGCAAACGGGACGGACTTTTCCGCCGCAAGCGCATGCGACCTGTTCGCGTTCGACCTCACGCGCACTGACGACTTCTCCGCGTTTTCGCACGTGCTGCCTTCGCAGACCGCGCGCATGTCGCGAGAGACCCTGCCGGACGGCGTGAAGTTCGTGTGGGAGGACATTGCCGGCAGGCTGAAGCGCGTCGAGTGCACGATCCGAGCCGACAAGGCAAGCGGGAAGGTCCGCTTCGGGTTTTCGTTCGAGCCGGCCGACGGATGGGCGGTGACGTGCGCCGAGTATCCGCGCATAAGGCTCGCTGACCGCATAGGCGCAGACGCATCGGACGACCGTCTGCTCACGGGCGAGGCGTGGGGCGGCATACAGCACGCGCCCGGATCCGACCCGAAGCCGCGCAGGCTCGTCGCCAGGAAGCAGCCCGGCGATCTCTCGGTGCAGGCGGCGCTCTGGTGGGATGCGTCGGCGCTCTTCTACTTCGCGGCGGAAGACGACAAGGGCGACGTAAAGCAGCTCGTAGTCGAACGCGAGAAGGACGGCATTTCGTTCCGCTGGAGGAGGCTTTGCTTCGACGCCGCGCCCGTCCGGCTCGACTACGACTTCACCATGTCGGCAGTCTGCGGCACCGCGGAGAATCCCGCCACGTGGTACGACGGCGCTGAGCTCTACCGCGAATGGGCGCGCAAGACCCGCTTCTGCTCCGTTCCGACCGCAAAGCGGAAGGATATCCCGGGATGGCTCGCCGATGCGCCGGCGTTCACGCTCTTCGAGCGGCAGTGGTTCGACAGGCCGGACGACATGCGAAGGTGGGTTGAGGCGTACCGTGCCAACGTGTCGAAGGACGTTCCGCTTGTCGCCGCTTCGTGGGGATGGGAGCGCTACGACACCTGGGTCCACCCGTACTTCCCGTGCAATCCGTCGGACGAGGCGTTTGCGTCGGTGGTGTCGGATCTTGCGGACAGGAACGTCCACGTCTATCCCTGGCCCAGCGGATACCACTGGACGCTCACTTACGGCAGGCAGGACGACGGCTCGTTCATCCACGACTGGCGGTCGGACTTCACGAACAGGGCCGCGGCGCATGCATGCGTAAACCGCGACGGGAAGCTGTACGAGCGCACGCCGGGCGGCAACTGGCTGAAGGGCGGATCCATGTCGGCGATGTGCGGCGGCGACGGGTGGACGCAGCGCTGGTGGAACGAAGATGTCGCGAGCGAGCTTGCGAAGCGCGGCTGCCGGATAATCCAGGCGGACCAGAACAACGGCGGCGGGTTCCCGTCGTGCTGGAGCTGCGTGCACGGGCATCCGCCGGGCGAGGGCCGATGGAAGACCGACGCGGCGAGGCGCCAGATGGAGGGGATGCTCGCGTCGATCCGCAGGGTGCGCGGCGAAGCCGCGGCGGCGTACGAGGAGCCGAACGAGCAGATGAACGACCTCGTTGGCATCCAGTTGCTGCGCGACGCGCGGACAAAGGTCGAGTGGGCGAGCCTCTACGGATACATCTACCACGAGTACGTGCCTGTCTTCCAGCCCGCCAACAGGCCGCAGTCGCTGAGGCAGATGGCGTACACGGCCGCCATGGGGCAGCTGCCGAACCTGGTGCCCGACAAGGCCGACATGGAGGAGTTTGGTCGGCGCAAGGACGGTTCATGGCGCGGCGAGTACATGCGGCGCTGGGTCGGACTCTTCCACGGCGCGGGGCGTCCATGGCTTGCGCACGGCAGGCGCGTGAAGCCTCCGCGCGTCGTCTGCGCCGATGTGCCGGTGGCGTACGGCAAGGAGAAGACGACTGGTCCCGCTGTTTTCGCCGCCGCATACGAGTCGCTCGACGGACGCCGCGCGCTCGTGCTTGCCAACGCCACGGACAAGGAGCAGGAAGTGCGTCTGCCGTCTCCAGACTCGCCCGACAAGCTCCTCCGCCTCTCCCCCCGCGAACTGCTTCTACAGGTTGGTGATTGGTGACATGGCGAGCCGCCGTCCCGGCGGCTCGGCTATTGCGGATGAGGTCGCGCATTTTGGACCATCCTTTCGCTTAATGTGCAAATATCCAATGATTACGGCGCGTGAGGACACGCGCCCTCCCAATCTGTTCCCCAGCGAGCTCGCGTAGCGAGCCAACTCCAAAACACCTCTGCGCCCTCTGCGCCTCTGCGCCTCTGCGTTAATAATTTTCGCCGAGACGAAAGGATGGCCCCAAAACACAGCACTCCCCAACCCTAGCGACTAACGACTAGCAACTTCAAACATCAAACTTTGAACATCAAACATTGAACTTTGAACTAACGACTAGCTACTAACGCCAAACTCGCCATTGCGCGGCGGGGGGTGGTGTGGTAGAATGTCGGCCATGCCACAGGATCCACACCAGATACGCATACTCGCCCTTGACCTCGACGGCACGCTGCTCGACTCGGAGAAGCGGCTGTCGGACGCCAACAGGGACGCCCTTGCCGCTGCCGCGGCGAAGGGCGTTCTTGTTGTCCCGACCACCGGCCGCTTCTTCGGCATGATGCCGGAGTGCGTGCGCAACCTCCCGTTCGTGCGCTACGCGATCACCATCAACGGCGCGCAGGTGTACGACCGCGAGACGGACACGGCGATCGTCCGCGAGGAGATCCCTCGCGCAATGGCCGTCGAGGTGATGAAGGTGCTCGACCGCTACGACGTGGTCTACGACTGCTACCGCGGCAACTGGGGGTGGATGACCCAGGCGTTCAAGGAGAAGGTAGAGGACTACGCCACGAACGTGCACTACATCAGGATGGTGCGCGAGTTCCGCAACGGCGTGCCCGAGCTCAAGGCGCACATAGAGGCGACTCCGCGGGACGGCGACGTGCAGAAGATCATGCTCTTCTCGCGCCTTCGCGCCGACGGCGTGCCGGACGATGTCCAGCGCGAGCCCGCCACAGGCTGCCTGAAGGCGCTTGCGGACGAGCTTGCGGCGAAGTTCCCCGGTCTTTCCGTGACGTCGTCCACATGGAACAACATCGAGATCAACATCGCGTCGGCCAACAAGGGAAGGGCGCTCGTCAGGTTCGCGGAGCACTTCGGCTGGACGGCGGACAACTGCATGTCGTTCGGCGACGGCATGAACGACCTTTCCATGATCAAGGCCGCCGGAACGGGCGTCGCGATGGCGAACGCCTGTCCTGAGGTCCTTGCCGCGGCCAACTACGTGTCCTCGTCGAACGACGAGGACGGCGTTGCCGCCGCTCTGCGCCATTTCGGCATAATCTGACGGTCCCAAACATTGGAATTCGGGTCTGACCTGTTTTCCAATGTTTGTAATGGCACTGTGGGTATGGTATAATCGGCGCATATGAAAATTCTTTCAGCGATAACAAGGTTCGCCGGCGCGCTGGCAGTCGCGGCGTGCGTGGCTGCAACAACGGCACAGGCGAAGGTCGTGTGCAAGGACGGCGTATGCTATCTGGAGCCTGACGACGGCGAGGCGTCCACAGCCGTCGTGGAGAAGGTCGAGCATCTTTCAGACGGCAAGTTCGCCGAATTCCTTGCGCAGATGAAGAAGCTTGCGGAAGGGCAGGACTCCGAGCCCGATGCGCGCGTCGCGTTCGGCTACATGCCGAAGGACAAGTTCCTCGCGTTCCTCAAGGACGAGAGCCAGGCGGACGCCTCGCCGTTCGCGGACCGTTCGCTCCTGGTGGTGCTCCTGGTTGCGTTCCTGGGCGGACTTGCGCTCAACTTGACGCCGTGCGTGCTACCGCTTGTCCCGATCAACGCCGCAATCATCGCGAAGCGCGGCGGCGGAAAGGGCGGGCGCGGCTTCGCGGCGGGGCTTGCCTACGGCGCTGGGATGGCTATTGCGTACGGAGCCCTTGGGATTGCGGCGGCGTTCGGCGGAATGGCGTTCGGGTCGATCCAGTCGTCCGGCTGGTTCCAGATAGGCGCGGCCGTTCTGTTCCTCTTGCTGGCGCTTGCGATGTTCGACGTCTTCAACCTGGACTTCAGCCGGTTCCGCGGGAAGTTCGGCTCAGCGGGGAAGGGCGCGGGAGTGGCGTCGCTCGTCGTGATGGGCGCGCTCGCGGCCGTTCTGGCTGGGGCCTGCACGGCGCCTGTCCTTGCGGCTGCGCTTGTCTACACTTCGGATGCCGTGGCGTCGGGCAGCAGACTTGCGATAGCGGTGCCGTTTGCGCTCGGTATCGGAATGGCGGCACCCTGGCCGCTGCTTGGCGCCGGTATCTCCGCGCTTCCGAAGCCAGGCACGTGGATGACGTGGGTCAAGCGCGCGATGGGGCTTTTCCTCGTAGTGCTCGCCATCTACTACTGCAAAACGGCATGGGATTCCTTCTCCGGTACCGATTCCGCAGGATCCGTGCCGCCGGAGGCCGCCGCGAGGATGTTCGAGGAAAGCACTAAGCCGGTGTTCGTGAAGGTCGGCGCGCCGTGGTGCAAGAACTGCACCGCCATGGACAGGTCCGTCCTGCGCGAGGAAGAGGTCGTCAAGGCGCTCGAGGGCTTTACCGTCATAAAGATCAAGATCAACGACTTCGCCGAGCTCGCGGACTACGGGTTCCTCAAGCCGCTCAAGATAACAGGGCTCCCGGCGTACGCCGTGTTCCCGTCCCAGGCCGCCGACTTCCCCGTGCAGCCGGTTGAGGGGGAGGAGGCAAAATGAGCGCAGTTTTCTTCGACATGGACGGCACGCTCTTCGACACGGTTGGCGACCTTGCGGCCGGTGTGAACGCAACCCGCGTCAAGCTCGGGTTCTCCGAGATCCCGAAGGAGGCCGTAGTGGCGGCGGTGGGGAACGGCGCGCGCAAGCTCCTCGAGCGCACAATCCCCGAAAAGGCTGACGCCATCGAGGAAGTGCTGCCGCTCTACCTCGCGACGTACAACGAGCATGCCCTCGACACCACCACGCCCTATCCCGGCGTCATCCGCACGCTCGGCGCGCTTGCGGACCGCGGCTGGGAGATGGGGGTCGTGACGAACAAGCCGCGCGAGGCGACCGTGGCGATAATAGAGCACTTCGGGCTCAGGCGCTACTTCCGCGACGCGATCGTCGCGGGAGGGGACTGCGTCGAGATGAAGCCGGCCGCGCTCCCGATACGCGAGGCGGCTTCGAGGATGGGCGGGCACAGGCTCTCGTCGCACGACTGGATGGTCGGCGACAACTGGACAGACCTCGAAGCCGCCGCGAACGCCGGGATCAAGTCGGCTTTCTGCACCTACGGGATCGGGCGCATCGACGGACGCCGCTTCAACGAGCGCATAAACCGCTTCGACGAACTCCTCCGATTCCTGAAGCCCGAGGACTGACTTCCGCCGCGGGGCCGGATTCCCGCGGACGCGCTCGTTGGCATATTGCCCGCTTCGCGTGTTTATGGTATAATCTGCGTCCGAAAGGAGCCCACGGGCGGATTCGGGCCTCGCGGCCCGCATGAGCCGGGGAGACGAATTTGAACCAAAACCTGATGATGTGGCTTTCAGTGCTGGCGTGGGGCGCGTGCGCCGCTGGGCTTGCCGCCTATGCGGGGGCGATGGCGCGCGAGATCACGTACGTGACGCTTGCGGACGGCAGAAAGCAGGAGCGGTCGATACCGCTGCTGTTCCGGCTTCTTCTTCCCTTTGTGCCGAACCTTGCCGGGCTCGTGTCGCGTCCTGCGTTCGACAACTCCCGCCGCATAGCGGGCGAGATGCTTGTGTCGGCGGGCTTCGAGGGCCTTCTGAGCGGCTCGGAGTTCGTGGCGCTGAAGATACTGATGCCGGTAGTAGGCGGCGTGTTCTGGGCTCTCTTCGTCCTCCTGCTGGGTGCCATCCTCCCCGACTCGATCTTCACCGACGCGCGCGGGATGCTGATCGCCGCAGGCGTGGTGCTGCTTTACTTCCAGCCCATAATGTGGCTCCGTTCGGCGCTCAGGGCGCGGCACCTGTCGATCATGCGCGCACTGCCGTTCGTCCTGGACCTCCTCACCCTCAGCGTCGAGGCCGGAATGGACTTCATGAGCGCGATGCAGCGCAACTGCGAGAAGCGCAAGCTCGACCCGCTGAACGAGGAGCTGATCCGCATGACGCGCGAGATCCAGGTCGGCACGCCGCGCCGCGTGGCGCTCAAGAACATGGCGGAGCGCGTGAAGCAGCCGGACCTCAAGAGCGTCGCCTACGCGCTCATACAGGCGGACGAGCTCGGCGTGTCGATCGGCACGATCCTGCGCATACAGTCGGAGCAGCTGCGCAGCCGCCGGTTCGACCGCGCGGAGAAGCTTGCGAACGAGGCGCCCGTGAAGATGCTCGGCCCGCTGATGCTCTGCATCTTCCCGGCGGTGTTCGTGATACTCCTCGGGCCCCTGATCCTCCAGAACATCGGCCTGATCACCTGAGGGGCTCCGGCCGGCGGACTTAACAGCGAAAAAGAAACCCAGGAAAAATAAATGAGCGAATCCCTTGAACTGCTTGTGACGGAAGGCCCTGCGAAGGGCGCGCGGTTCACGCCAACGGAAGCCGGGCTCAAGCTCGGCCGAGCGTCGTCGTGCGACATCGCGATAACCGACCCATCGCTTTCTCGAAACCACTGCCTGTTCGAGCTGCGCGACGAATCGGTGTGGGTCACCGACCTCGCGAGCGCCAACGGAACGGAGGTCAACGGCGAGCCCGTGACCGAAAAGGAGCTTTCGCTCGGCGACAGGGTGGTCGTTGGCGATTCGGCCGTTGTGCTTGTGAAGGCCGGCGAGGGACCGGCGGCGCCTGCCGCCCCGGCGGCCGAGCTTCCGGCCCCGGGGGAGATTGCGCCGGTCGACCTGGGGTTCAGCAGGGCCGGCGCGCCCGAGGCCGATTCAGTGGCGAAGAGCGGCAACATGCTGCGTACGGCGCTTTGGGGCGTGTGCGGCGTTGTCGTGCTCGGGGCTTTCGCGTTCCTGCTCCTCTCCCCCGGCGGAGATTCCGAAGGCCCGCGGCGGTTTGCCGTTGACACGCGCGACGGCAGGTCCAACCTGATGTCCCTCTACTACGAGAAGGTGGAGGCTTCGTCCGAGGGCATATTCCGCTATGCCATGCAGGTTGGCGGCGTCAAGGACGAGCAGGGCTCCAAGGTGGTGCTCTCCGTAACGGTGGACGACGCGCTCACGGACAACCGCCACATCGAGAAGTCGACCGAGCTCACTCAGGACAAGGTCGCCAAGCTCGCGAAGATCATCTCCGCCTCGGGCGTCACCAATCTCGACAAGGAATACACCGGGATCGCCGCGAAGTCAAACGACCTCAGGAGCTCCCGCCTCAAGGTGGTCACGGACGACGACATATTCGAGGTGTCCGCCGAGAACACGACTCTGCCCGACGAGTTCAGGGACGCAAGCGCGAAGCTGGAGGCCTTCTCGAAGAACGAGCTCGGCATCTGGGCGATCCAGTACTCAACCGACAAGCTCGCCGAGATGGCGGAGGCCGCCATGAGGAGCGGAGACGCGAAATGGGAGGAGCGCGACGTGCAGTACGGCAACATCGCGGCGGCGATACGCCACTACCGCGAGGCCGTGGTGGACCTGGAGACGGTCAACCCCAAGCCCGAGTTCCACGAGAAGCTCGTGGAGAAGCTTTCTGCCGCGAAGGACGAGCTCGACTCGCGCTACCGCGACCAGAACTTCCAGTGCGACCGCGCCATTCGCCTCGAGGACTGGCCGCAGGCCCAGATGGAGCTCAAGATACTCTGCGAGATGGTGCCCGACGAAGACGACCCGCGCCATGCGGACGCGGCGGCGAAGCTTATGGACGTCGAGGGCCGAATGAAGAGGAAGTGATTTTGCGGAGGACAGCGGAATGAAGAAGACAATTGCATCGCTTTTCGCGCTTCTTGCGGCGTTCGCCGCATTTGCCGCGGAACAGGAGTTCATAAGGCTCGACATCACGTCCCAGCCCAGCGAGGCCACGGTCGCGATTGACGGCGAAGTGCGCGGCGTGACGCCGCTCACGCTCCTGGACGTCAAGCCCGGCAAGAGGCTTGTGACCGTTTCGTCCCCTGGATACAGGACCTACGACGAGTTTGTCGTCCTCCAGAAGGGCGCGTACACCCAGAAGAACTTCGAGCTTCGTCCCGAGAAGGGCCTGCTGCTCGTGCGCACGGACCCGGCGGGATGCGATGTCTCGTACAACGGGCTCTCCCTCGGCGTCACGCCGCTGCTCATAACGACGTTTTCCGCCGGGAATTCGTACCAGCTTACGCTTTCGCAGAACGGATACGGCAAGAAGACCGTCAACGTCACTCTCGACGGACGCCGACCGAAGGTGGTCGACGAAACGCTCACCCTGGATTCGGGCATCCTCGACATCGTGTCGGACCCGGTAGGTGCCGAGGTCATCGTAAACGGCGTGAGCAAGGGCAATTCCCCCGTGCGCGTCGAGCGCGTGCCGCGCGGCATCGCGACGATCGTCCTCAAGAAGGAGGGATACGAGGACCTGACGCGCGAGGTCAAGATCACGGCCGGGGACAAGCAAAACCTGTCGGTGCGGATGAAGGGCCGTCCGACGCGCCTCTCCGTGGTGTCGATTCCCGAGAGGGCGCGCGTGTACGTGGACGACCAGTTCCAGGGCCGTTCGCCCGTGAACGTGTCCGTGGAGGGCGGTACTCATCGCGTCCGCGCGGAGCTTCCGGGCTATGCGCCCATGTCGCGCACCGTGGAAGTGCCGAACGGCGGGAGCGTCACCGAGGAGTTCCGCCTCAAGAGCGTTCTCGGGCGACTCGAGATCACGACAACTCCTGTCGGGGCGGAGATATGGGTAGACAGGAAGAAGCGCGGCATTACGAAGAGCAGCAAGGAAGGCGCACAGACGTCGCTGCCGTTCGCGGTCGAGGAGCTTCTCGACGGAGAGCACCTGGTCACCGTCAAGATGAAGGGCTACGAGGAGGCGAGCAAGCGCTTCGAGGTCGCGCCGAGCAAGACGACCGAGCTGCGCGTCAAGCTGAAGCGCATCTTCCTGCCCGACATCGAGATCACCACCGTGAACGGAACCGTGAAGCGCGGGCAGCTCCTGGAGCAGACGGCGCTTGGCAGCTACCGCATCGAGACTCGTCCCGGACTTGTTGAAGTCATCGACTCCGATGACGTGAAGAGCGTCAAGCCGATCGAGTGACCATGTCAGAGCGGCTGGACATCGCGCTGGTCGCGCGCGGGCTCGCTCCGTCGCGAACCGCCGCCCAGGCGCTCGTCATGGCGGGCGAAGTGCGGGTGGACGGGCAGGTCGCCGCCAAGCCGTCGCAGGCCGTGTCAGGCGATTCGTCGATTGAAGTCGAGCAGCCGCTTCGCTTCGTCTCGCGCGGGGGTGAGAAGCTGGAGGGAGCGTTTGCCGCGTTTCCGGAATGGAAGGTCGAGGGGCTTGCGTGCCTTGACGTCGGCTCGTCAACAGGCGGCTTCACCGACTGCATGCTCCAGCATGGCGCAAGGCGCGTGATGGCTGTCGACGTTGGGACGAACCAGCTGGCGTACCGTCTTCGCGTAGACCCCCGCGTGTGGGTGAAGGAGAAGTTCAACGCCAGGTACATGACCGCCTCCGATCTGCCCGAGCTCCCAGACCGCGCAGTCACGGACGTGAGCTTCATCTCGCTCAAGCTGATCCTGCCGCCAATGGCCGAGGTCCTGAAGCCCGGCGGCGAGATCGTGTCGCTCGTAAAGCCTCAGTTCGAGGCCGGGCGCGGCAATGCGCCTGGCGGCGTGGTCTCCGATCCGGCGGTGAGGCAGGCCGTTCTCGACGACATCGCGAGGTTCGGCACCGGCGAACTCGGGCTCGAGCTCGTCGGCACGGCGGAGTCGCCGATACGCGGCAGGGAGAAGGGCAACATCGAGTACCTTGCGTACTGGCGAAAGCGCTGATTCACGACGAGGCCGCACCACATGTTCACAACAAGAGGCTACATGCTCGACATCAGCAGGGACAAGGTCCCCACGATGTCCACGCTCAAGCAGATCGTCGATCTGCTCATGCGCTTCGGCTACACGCAGTTCCAGCTGTACACGGAACACACGTTCGCCTACTCGCGCCACGAGGCCGTGTGGAGGGACGCGTCGCCCATGACGGCCGACGAGATACGCGAGCTGTCGCTCTACTGCGAGATGCAGGGCATTGAGCTTGTGCCCAACCAGAACTCGTTCGGACACCTCGAGCGATGGCTCGTCCACCCAGAGTACAACCACCTCGCCGAGCTCCCGAAAGGCGGCGCGATCACGCCGTGGGGGGCCATCAAGAAGGACCCTACCACGCTCTGCCCGACGGACCCGGCTTCGCTCGAGTTCCTCTCGGGCCTCTACGACGAGCTGCTTCCGAACTTCAGGTCGGGCCTCTTCAACATCGGCTGCGACGAGACGTTCGACCTCCTGTCTCCCTATGGCCGCTCAGCGGCGGCCGTGAAGGAGAAGGGCGCGGGAAGGGTCTACCTCGACTTCCTCCGTCAGGTGGCGACGCTCGTGCGCATGCGCGGGAAGCGCCCGATGTTCTGGGGCGACATCATCCTCAAGCATCCCGAACTCGTGCCGATGCTCCCGAAGGACATGATCGCGCTCGACTGGGGCTACGAGGCGGACCATCCCTTCGAGCGCGAGGCGAAGGCGTTCGCGCAGGCCGGGCTCGACTTCTACGTGTGCCCGGGGACGTCTAGCTGGAATTCCCTTTGCGGACGCGTGGAGAACATGCGCTCGAACGTGGAGGCCGCGGAAAAGGCGGGGCGCCTCTGCGGCGCGAAGGGCTTCATGATGACCGACTGGGGCGACGGCGGGCACTGGCAGCCGCTGGCGGCCTCGCTGCCTGGGCTAATCCTCGGGGGGACGTTCGCCATGGAAGGGCCGAAGGCGGCGAAGATGAATCTCGAGGACTCTCTGAACGGCATAATGGGAGTGCCCCTCGGCGGAACGCTGCTTCGGCTCGGCGTCCTCTACCTCCGCGGTGGCGCGCTTCGCGCGAACGCAAGCGAACTCTACCGCATACTCTCGAACGACCACGGATACTCGCGCCACCCAGGCCTCACCGACTCCATCCTGCACGAGATTTCGTCCCTCGCGCATGGATGCAGGATGCAGGCGGAGAGATACGCCGGGAGCGGGAACGTGTGGGCGCAGGAGATCGTCTACATGGCCAACTTGGTGGACGCGGCGTGCCATCGCCGCGACGAAGGCAGGCTTCGCGCACTGCGTGAGGAGCACGGCCGCATCTGGAGGCTCCGCAACCGCGAAGGCGGCCTTGCGGACTCCCTTTCCAAGATGCCGCGCTTTTGAGCCTTCCCGCCGGACTTGTCGGGCGGCATCCGCGCGTCGTCACTTTGCCCTTGCGTCCCCGACAGTTTTTTGGCATAATATAGGCACAATAAAAAACGCAAAGGAGTTTCTCCAAAATGAAAGCTGGTAAGAAAGGTTTCACGCTCGTCGAGCTTCTTGTGGTGCTCGGCATTCTCGGTGTCTTGATGTCGGTGCTCTTCCCGGCCGTTTCAACGGTCCAGTTCAAGTCCGCGATGACGGCAGTCGGCGTCCGCGGGCGTACGCTCTACACCGCCATCTTCGACGCGAACACGGAGCGCCAGAAGCTTGGCCTCGGCAATGTCTGGCCGCGCACGAACCCCGATTCCAGCGGTTCTTCGGGCGGCGAGCAGAAGGACATCGCCGAGATTCCGTGCAGCAACTCCGCCCAGTACTTCACCGAGCTGTTCGACATGCAGAACATGAACGACACCAAGAAGTGGGAGCCGTTCGTGTCCAAGGATGCGTTCAAGACGCTCTACGGAAACGGCGTCGAGCCTCCGAAGGGCGGTGCGACCCAGCTCGAGAAGGACAACGTGACCTGGACCGTGGCTGCGAACGTTCAGGACGAGCTGGACGACATCATCCCCGTTCTCTTGACGCGCAACATGAAGGCGTCGGACCTTCTCAAGAAGTACGACGGCACGAAGAACACCAAGGTCTCCCTTGGAACTGCCAACGGCGCGAACTTCGACACTCCGTTCTCCAACAAGGGCTTCGTGCTCGTGACCAAGGGCGGCGTCGTCATCAGCGGCGAAGGCGGCCGTTACTGCACCTACCAGATCATCTACAACAAGCAGGCGTTCGAGATCTCCGACGAAGGAGAGGACACTGCCGAGTTCACCTATCTCGCCCCGGACGGCCAGCAGGCTCCGCAGTAAGTTGCTCGTATCGGTAGCGATAGATCTCGCCCTCGACCGGCTTTTCACCTACTCGGTGCCGGTCGAACTCGCGGGGAAGCTGAAAACAGGTCAGCTTCTCCGCGTTCCCTTTTCTGGACGGATCGCGCGCGGCTTCAGCATGAAGCTGTCCGAGGGCGATTCCGTGCCGGGGGCGAAGTTCGCGGTCAAGCCGGTGATGGCGATAGAGGACGAGTCGCCATTCTTCACCGTAGAGCTGCTCAAACTCGTCAAGTGGGCAGCAAAGTACTACGCGGCCCCAGTGGAGCAGGTCCTTCGCGCGGCCGTTCCCGCGGCGGTGCTCAAGCCTAACGCGCGGCCCAAGGAGCTTCTCTTCGTTGAGCCCGTGAAGGACGCCGCGGCTTCTGGCCTCACTCCGCGTCAGAGCGTGCTTCTCGCAGATATCGTGCGCGTGGACGGCGGATGGCTGAGCCAGCTGTGCGGCGAGTTCTCGACCTCTCCGGCCACCATCAAGGCGCTGGCCGCGAAGGGGTGCGTGCAGATTTCCCGGAAGGTCTCGCGCCGCGATCCTCTCGGAGGAAAGGCCCTCGTCCGCTCGCGCCCGAAGACGCTCGACGCCGAGCAGGCCGCGGCGCTCGCGGCGATTGCGTCGGAGGACCCGCGCCCCGTTCTTCTGCACGGCGTCACAGGCAGCGGCAAGACGGAGGTCTACCTCCAGGCCATCGCCCGCGAACTCGAGGCAGGACGCGGCGCAATCGTGCTCGTCCCGGAGATATCGCTTACGCCCCAGACGGTCCAGCGCTTTGCGTCGCGCTTCGGGCCGCTCGTGGCCGTGCTCCATTCGGCGCTTTCGGACGGCGAGCGGTACGACGAATGGCACCGCATACGACGCGGCGAGGCGCGGGTGGTTGTTGGGCCGCGAAGCGCCGTGTTCGCGCCGGTGCGGAATCTCGGGCTGATAGTCGTGGACGAGGAGCACGACTCCTCGTACAAGCAGGAGGAGTCGCCGCGATACAGCGCGCGCGACATGGCCGTGGTGCGGGCGGGGATCGAGGGTGCGAAGGCGGTGCTCGGCTCGGCGACGCCGTCGCTTGAGAGCTGGCTGAACGCAAAGCGAGGGAAATATGTGCTGGCCTCGATGCCGCACCGCGCGATGAACCATCCGATGCCCGAGGTGCGGATCGTGGACATGGAGGAGGAGAAGGCCCGCTCGGGATGCGCGCCGATATTTTCCGCGCCGCTCATGGACGCGATACGGTCGCGGCTCGACCGCGGGGAGCAGACGATACTCTTCCTCAACAGGCGGGGCTACTCGAGTTCCTACGCGTGCCCGGAGTGCGGCTACGTGGAGGAGTGCCCCGACTGTTCGGTGGCGTATACCTACCACCGCGTGGACGACTGCCTCAGGTGCCATGTCTGCGGAGGCTGGAAGCGGCCTCCCGACAAGTGCCCCGAGTGCGGGGCGCCGTCGTTCCGCTGCCGAGGAATCGGCACGCAGCGCGCCGAGGAGGCCCTTGTGAAGTGCTTCCCGCGGGCGCGCATCCAGCGCATGGACGCCGATTCAGTGTCGCGCCGCCATTCGCACGACGAGATACTCTCGCGCTTCCGCGCGAACGCCATCGACATCCTGATCGGCACGCAGATGATAGCGAAGGGGCTCGACTTCCCGAACGTCACGCTAGTCGGAGTGCTCAATGCCGATTCCTCTCTAAACTTGCCGGATCCGAGGGCGTCGGAAAGGACGTACCAGCTTCTGGCGCAGGTGTCTGGACGCGCGGGCCGGGCCGAGCTCCCGGGCGAGGTGTACCTGCAGACGTTCAACCCGGACGCGTCGGCCGTGCGTGCCGCGGCGTCGGATGCGGGATACGTCCCGTTTGCCGAGGTGGAGCTTGCAGAGCGCGAGGCCGCGATGCTCCCGCCGTTCTGGCGCCTTGCCACGGTGAACTTCAAGTCGAAGGAGGAGCCGCTTGCGTCGGCATGGTGCGCGCTGTACGCGAAGTCGCTCCAGTCCTACGCCGCGAAGCTTTCCGGCGCTTCGCGGCTGCTTGTGGGGGATCCGGTGCCGGCCGTGCTTGAGAAGGCGGAAGGGTGGTTCAGGTACCAGATCGTGCTTAGGTCGAAGTCCCCGCGGAGCATAGTCGGTGCCTATCGGTGGATCTCCGGGGTGCGTCCCGTTCCAAATACGGTCCGTCTCGCACTTGATATGGACGCCGTGAACTTGCTATAATATCAGAGGTTTCGGGGCTAACAGGAAGACGCTCCGTGCCATGTCGGGAACAAACGGAAAACAACGGCGGAAAAATTGCTTTCGGTATCACATCTTTCGTTCGCCTATTCTGGCAAGGACGTTATCGACGACCTCACGTTCGACGTCGCCACGGGTGAGATTGTGGCCCTGTGGGGCCCGAACGGCGTGGGCAAGACGACTCTCGTGAAGATCCTTGCGGGAATCTACCTCCCCCGGCGCGGGCGGATTGTCGTTGATGGCGTGGACTCTTCGGACTCCCCCCTCCGCTACCGCAGGCAGCTCGGATACATGGGCGACGCCTTTCCGCTCTACGACGACATGACGGTGAAGGAGTTCCTCTACCACCGCGCCCGGCTCAAGGGCGAGAAGATCATCAGGATCCGCTACCGCGTTCGCGAGGCCTGCGACGACTGCAACCTCGGCGACCTGATGAAGACCTCGATACGATTCCTGTCCCAGGGGCAGCGCAAGCGGGTTGCGCTTGCGGACGCGATACTGCTCCGCCCGAGGCTGCTCCTTCTCGACGACGTGGTAGCCGGCATAGACGAGGAGTCGCGCAATGCGGTGGTCGCGGCGCTCAAGACCGTTTCCGCGACGTCGACGGTGGTCGTGACCGGGCACGAACGCGAGTGCCTGTCGAAGTTCGTGACGCGCTTTATGGAGTTCGAGTGATGAGAGCCGTTCGACTGCTGGCAATGCGGACGTTTTCGTCCTTTGCGACCTCCTTCGGCGGGGCGGTGGTTGCGCTGTTCCTCGCGGCGTCCGCGTCCAGTTTCGCGTGGCACATGCGAACGGGCGAGGGCGGGATGTTGCCGGCGAGCGCGATATGGGTGCTTGCCGCGGCTCCCTTCCTCCCGGTTCTGGCTGCGGCGCTCACGATGCGCACAATCGCCGAGGAGCGGCGCAGCGGCGCGCTGGAGCTGCTGATGTCCACTGCCGTGCGCGAGCGCGAGATGGTGGCTGGGAAGTTCGTGGGCTCGTATGCCGGGCTGCTCCTGTCCATTGCGTTATATCTCGCCGTCCCCGCGATGCTCTCGCTGTTCTTCCACTACAAGCCCGGTCCGGCGAGCGGAAGCTATTCGCTCGCATTCATCGCGCTGGCGCTTCAGGGCGCGCTCTGGTGCGCGGTGGGCACGGCGAGCTCGGCCTGCACCACGCACCCGGCAATCGCCTTCACCGCCTCAGTCCTCGTGTGCGAGGGCATTCCGCGCGCCCTGCATTCCGCCGCCATCGCGTGGCTCCCCGCGTACAGGTCCGCCGTGGCCACGTACCTCCCCGAGGCGCACGTGTATGACATGGCCACGGGCCTGGTCTCCACGTCTGCCGCGATTTCGTGCGTCATCTGGACGGGGTTCGCGCTTCTCTTCGCGTCCAAGCAGGTCGCGTCCCTGCGCTTCAGGCACCGCGGCTGCAATGCAGTGAAGCTGTCTTCCTTCACGGCGGTAATCCTTGCCGCCGTGTTCTCCGTTCTCGCGACCGCCCTTGCGCGGCGGCTCGACCTGTCCGTCGAACTCGCCCGCCCGGAGTCGGGCGAGGCTGTGTCCCCTCGACTGTACGAGCTTCTCAAGCGGAACACGCTCGGCGATCTGCGTGCGGTGTGCTACGTGCCGCAAAAGACCCCGGCGTTCCGCGCTGCCGACCGCCTCATGCGTGTCATGCAAAACGCCGCGCGCTCCGCGGCGGGTGCGGAGGTGCGGGTGGAGTACGTGAACCCGCGCTGGGACCTCGCCCGATCGTCCCGCCTGTCGCGCGAGGGGGTGAAGGAGGGCTCGATCGTCCTATACAGCGGCCGGCGGCGCGAGGTCGCCGCGGCGAGCGGAGGGGAGGACGCGCTGGCCGCGGCGCTCCACAGACTGCTTGTCCCGCGGCGGGAGCGCCACGTATGCTTCATCGCCGGCCACGGCGAAGCGGATCCAGAGTCGTACGATCCGGTGAGCGGCTTCTCCGACATCGCGCGCGAGCTTGTGCGCAACGGATACACCGTGTCCAGGCTTGACCTTGCGACGCTCCCGGCCGTTCCAAGCGACTGCTCGGTGATGGTGATGGCAGGTCCGCGCAACCCGCTCCCGCGCGTGGAAAGGGAGCTTGTGGACAGCTGGCTGCGGCATGGCGGTCGGCTTCTCTACCTGGCGCACCGCGCAGAGAACGGCCTTGAGCCGTGGGGCGCGGTCGTTTCCGACGAAACCGCCGTGCCGGTGCGTACGTCGTCCGGCGAGGACACTGTCCTTTCGCCTTCCGGCGGCCACGCCGTGACGAAGCCGCTTGTCGACGGATCGGTGGTGCTTGACAAGCCGCTTCTCGTGCGTCCCTCCGCCACCTCGTCGGAAGGCGCCTCGGCCGCCGACCGCATAGTGTTCACGCCGCTTCTTTCCGTGCGCACGAACGAGGTCGTGGCGGCTGCGCTGCAGCGCGGCGTGACGGCGAACGACATCGCCCTCCGCCCGACGCGCATCGTCGTCGTCGGGAACGACTCGTTCGTGATGAACGGCGCGCTTGGCGAGAAGGGTGCGGCGAACCGCGACTTCTTCCTCAACGCCGTGGAGTGGCTTGCGGGAGTCGACTTCGCCTCTGCGACAAGCACCTCGCCGCTGCAGCTTCACCTCGGGATGGCGCGCGAGTCGTATGTTCCGTTCGCCGTCGCTTCGGCCGTCGGCTATCCGCTTTTCCTGTTCATTGTCTTCGCCTTCGCCGGAAGGAGGCGGCTTAACCGTCCATGAGCAACCGCGGCGTCATATTGAGGCTACTCATCGGCATATTCGCCGTCTCCGCTGCGTTGTGGGGGCTCAACATACGCTCTGCGGCGGTATCGGCGCAGGTCGTCCGCACGACGCTTGCCGACGTCGATCCCTCCGACGTCACGGAGGTTGAGATTTCCGCGCCGGGATACACCGTGAGCGTCGTACGCGCGTCTTCGCCGGCCCGCTGGTTCCTCAGGCTTCCTGAGGGGAAAGCCGCGGCCGACCAGTCTGCGGTTATGAAGCTTGTCGACTCCCTTGCTTTTTCGCAGGTGGGGGACGCGCTTACGTTCGACGAGCTTCGGAAGAACAACCTCGCGCCGGCCGATTTCGGGCTGTCCCCGCCAGAGGTGTCGATAGGCCTTGTGTCGTCCGGCAAGGGGAAGCGGGTGGGTGTGTCGCTCGGGTACAAGACGTCTTCCGGCTCGGAGGTGTACGTCATGGCGCAGGGGGCGATGAGCGTCTTCACCCTGCCGGCAGCCGTGGCCGCGGCCGTGCCAAAGTCGGTTGACGGGTTCCGTCCGCTGCGCTTGCTTCCGTTCGAGCCGTCGCTTGTCACTGCGCTCGACGTGCGCGTGCCGGACGCCGCGTTCGTGAAGCTCACGCGCACGGCGGGGTCTTGGCAGCTGAAGTCGAGCAACTCCGCGCCGGCGCTTCCTTCGGCTGTGACGGCGCTTGTCGGCGCGCTGGCCGGCGCGGAGATACAGGCGTATGTAGACACTGGGTCCCCGATCCCTGTTTCCAAGCTTGCCACCTACAAGATAGAGCCGGACAAGAGCCTCCTCGTGACCGTGTACGGGCCAGGCGAGTCGATGCAGATAGTGTTTGGCGATTCGGTGGAGGGCGATTCCGTATATGCGCTTGTGCAGAACGGCGGAGCTGTCGTAAAGGTCCCCGCGTCCCTGAGGGCTGCATGCGCTGTGCCGCCTGAATCGTTCCGCGACACGCGGCTCTTCCCTGTGGCCGAGTCGCAGGTGGACTCGTTTACCGTGTCTTCGTCGGACGGCGTGTGCATCCTCCGCCGCGAGGGGGACACGTGGTCGCTCGAGTCGCCTGTCGTTGCGCCGGCGAACCAGGAGAGGGTCACGGCGTTCATACAGCGGATGCTCTCCCTCGACTCGTCGGCGACGTCGTCTGTCCCGGCAGACGCGGTGACGGTGAAGATAGGCGGGGTCTCCGCAGCGCTTCCCGCTTCCCTGCCTAGCGCGGAGACGCTGGCTTCCTTCCACACGCGCACCATGCTCTCGCTCGCGGCGCATGATATCGTGAAGGTCACGGTCAGCGGGCAGGATTCGCCCACGGTGATCTGGCCGGCCGTAGCCGGCGAGCCGCTGCCTGGCGCGGTCACGGAGGCGCTTGCGAACCTCGTGGCCGTGTCGGTGGTGAACCTCTCGGCATCGCCCGAGGAGCTCGAGAGGTTCGGCCTCGCGAAGCCCTACCGGACCGTGGCGATAGACCTGAAGTCGTCGGACTCCATACGCAGGAACCTGATAGTCGGCGCGACTCTTGCGGACGGTTCGCGGTACGTGATGCTCTCGGGCGCCGCAACGGTGTTCACGCTGTCGCCATCGGCCCTGGCGGCTTTTGGGATTTGAAGCCGGGAAAGGGGAATGCGAATTGCTGTACGCGTTGAGAAAGCTGATTGCGTTTGTGTTCCTCGCGGGGATGTTCTGGCTCATATACCAGGACCTGGACAACCTGAACAAGCCGTGGTTCATGCACGCGCTCGGCATGATAGCAATTCTCTTCGGGCTGTTCTGGCTGCTGATACCAATGGTCGTGGTGCGCTTCAGGATTCGCCGCCGCCGCCTCCAGAACGAAGAGCGCTACAGGCAGTGGCTTGCGGAGGGCGGGCTCTCGACCGTACGCGAGCGGCCCGCAAGGAACGCGCGCCTGGCGCTTGAGCCGGGGGAGCTCGCTCACTTCCACGAAAAGGGGACGCTGTACATCGACGCTGCGTCGCCTCGTGGCGCCATCGCAGAGGGGCAGCCCGCCCGCCCGGTGGGACGTCCGAGCGACGTTGCGTTCCCCGGGTTCAGGAGAAAGTGCCGCATAGCGCAGCGGACACACTGCTATTTCACAAACCGCCGCGTTGCGTTCGCGGGCAAGGACCTGGACTTCGGCGTGCCGTTCGACAGGCTCCGGTCGTTTACGGTCCAGCCGGGCGGAATCGTCTTCGAGGCAGGCGTCGGCTCGTCCAGCGAGCGATGCGCATTTACCTTCCGCAACCCGCTTGTGGCCGCGGACATCCTGAAGTTTGCAAAGGAGGGGGAATGATCGGCTCCGCCAGTGCGGTGGACATTTGCTGCGTCTCTCGGACTTTTGGCTCCGTGAAGGCGGTGGACGGGCTTTCGCTGTCGCTTGCTCCGGGCGAGGTCATGGGCTTCCTCGGCACAAATGGCGCGGGGAAGACGACCACGATAAAGATGATGCTGGGGTTGATCCCCCCGACGGAGGGCGAGGTCTCGGTGTTCGGCGGAGACCCCGCGCGGGCCTCCGTCCGCGCGCGCATCGGCTATATGCCTGAGATAGCGTACTACTACCCCTACCTCGACGCGCGTGAGCTGCTCTCGTTCTACGGCGGGATATGCGGCCTCGACCCAAACGTGGTGAAACGCCGCACGGGCGAGCTGCTTGAGGCCGTGGGGCTCGCCGAGGCGGCGAAACGACCGCTCAGGACGTACTCCAAGGGCATGCTCCAGCGCGCAGGCATCGCGCAAGCGCTCCTAAACGACCCCGACCTGCTCGTCCTCGACGAGCCGTTCACCGGGCTCGACCCGCTTGCCCGCATCCATTTCCGCGAGCTGATGCGCTCGCTGCGCGGGAAGGGCAAGGCAATCTTCTTCTCCTCGCACGAGCTCGGCGAGACGGAGCTGCTGTGCGACAAGGTCGCGATAATGAAGAAGGGCAGGTGCGTTTACCAGGGGCCGGTGAAGGACATTGCCGGAGACGGCGCCACAAACCTCGAGCGCCTGTTCCTGAAGAAGCTGGAGGATGCGGAATGAAGACTTTCCTCCGGCAGGTCCGCGCGCTCGTGAAGCTTTCGTTCACAGAGCTGTGGCGACGCAACGACATCTTCGCCATGTTCGTCCTCGCGCTCGCGCTGATGGTGCCTCTGTCGATGTCGGCGCCGTTCGGCACGAAGGGCGCGACGCGCTACCTCGACGAGGCGGCGCTGCTTCTCGTGTGGGCGTATTCGCTTTTCATCTCGCTTGGCACGGGGGCTCGCCTGTTCCCGCCCGAGTTCGAGAGCCGCACGGTGTACACGCTTCTCGCGAAGCCGATATCGCGGGGCGCGCTCCTCGTGGGGAAGTTCGCCGGCGCGGTCGCAGCTTCATGGTCGGCACTCGCGTTCTTCTACGCGATGTTCGCAGTTGCGTCGCTTGTGCACGGCGGGTTCGGCTACGGCGCGGACTTCGCCCAGGCGTTCGTCCTGCACCTCGCGTTCTCCGCGCTCGCGGTGGCGGTGTCGCTGCTCGGCTCCCTGCTCGTAACGCCGTCCGCCAACCTCACGCTTTCGTCGATCGCGCTTGTGGCGATGTTCTTCTTCGGACGCCGCCTGCCCGCGTATGCCGACACCGTGTCGGCTCCGCTTTCGTGGCTCGTGAGGGCGGCGTACGCCGTGGCGCCTCACGCCGAGTTCTTCGACATGCGCCAGCGCGTAGTCCACGGCTGGGGCGGCGTCGAATGGACGGTCTTCCTGGCGGTGCTCGGATACGCCGCGTTCTACGTGGTCGCGCTGCTGTCGCTTTCTGCCGCGGTGCTCAAGAGGAAGAAGCTCTGATGAAGGGACTCTTTCCCTTTTCCGCGCTATGCGCCGCAGGCGCGGCGTTCGCAATCGGCGCTGCGCCTTCCGGCAAGATGCCGCAGCTGGCGCGTGGAGGCGACGCGCTCTCCGTGGCGTTCGGCGGCGCGAAGGCTGCCATCAGCGACGCCATGTTCCGCCAGGCGGACAGCTATTTCCACGGCGGCGTTGACATGGAATGCTCTTGCCGCCACCATTACGACGGCAGCGCCGAACACGACCTTGATCACGGCGGCCACGAACACCACGGACACGAACATGCCCACGGAGGTCCCGGCCATGACCACGACGGCCATGACCACGAAGGGCACGACCACGATTCGGACGGCGGACTGGATCCGTGGGCATGGATTAACGAGCGCATCCGCGCGCCCGAGGTGGAGCGCCACCTCGAGGGCGAGAAGGCTGTCGAGCTCATGCCGTGGTTCTGGGCGTCGGTTAAGGCCGATCCGCACAACGTGGAGGCGTGGACAACCGCCCTGTACATCGCTGACCGCATTATCAAAAACGAGAAACTTGCCGCTTCCATTCTCGCAGATGCAAAAGCGGCGAACCCGCGCAGCATGGAGATTGCGCTTGCGGAGGGGCGCTTTCTCTACCGGGGCGGGAAGGGGAACATGGCCGCTTCGGAAACGGCCTTCGCGAATGCGAGGCGCCTTGGCCTCAGCTCGTGCGGCTCCGACGTTTCTGTGCTTTCGGGGCACGATGCGGAGGTGTTTTTGAACATACTCGACTATCTTTCCGCCATTGCGGCGAAACGCGGCGGCGCGAAGGAGCTTTCGGGCTATCTTGCCGAGGCGAGGAAGATTGACTCGGAAAGCCTTGTTTCGAAGAACATCGCAAGGCGCATTTCCGCGCTTGAACCTTCGGCTGATATTCGCTAAAATACGCGGTGGCACGGAAATTGCTTAACGCGAGTCATGGACAACGAAGAGAAAGAGAGTCCCGAGGTCATAGCGAAGCGGCTTGCCTTTGCGGAGATGCAGGTTGAGCGATCCAAGGTAGTCATGGAGTCGCTTGCCGGCTTTTGCCATGCACTTGGACAGCCCGCCACTGTCCTGCTCTCGAGCATAGAGCTGCTCAGGATGGACAGCACCGACCGCGAGACGGCTGCTCAGATACTCGACATGTGCTATGACGCCGTAATCGAGATAAGGAGCCTGCTTGCGCAGATGAAGGAGAAGCGCGAATACGTGGCGGAGGCGTATCTTGCGGGACGCGAGAGCGCGGGCAACATGATTTCGCTTCAGGAATGGCGTGACAAGGCGCCTCCAAAGGCGTCGTGGGACAAGTAATGCAGATACAGCTTACAAAGACAAAGACGATCGAGGTCAAGCTTCCGTTTGGAGGCGGTGGGGGAAGCGGCGGCTCACGTCGGCGCGGGCCTTCGGACGTCGTGGGGGTGGAGTTCGGGTCTGGCGATCCGCGTGGATGCCCTGCTGTCCGCCTGACCAGGAAAAAGGGCCGGCTCCACGTATACGCGGCAGGTTTCGTCAAGCCTCCGGAGGGGGAGATCCCGCAGTCGTGGGAGGAGCTTTCCAACCAGGCGACATGGGCGCTGCCCGTCGAATACCAGGCGCCTGGCGCCGCGCTGGCCGTGTCCACGGCGGACGTTTTCCTGCGGCAGACGACACCGGACGCGCTGACTGCCAACTCGATGTCCGCGCCGAAGGCCGCGCTTGAGCAGCCTGGCAGGAAGAAGATCGGGCTCAGGTCGGTCAAGCAGGAGCCTGCTCCGGTCGCCGGCTCTGCAGGGAAGGCTCCCGCGCCTCCGGCGGGTGTGGCGACTTCAAACAACGGCACGAGGTTCGTAGTGCAGCCTCTTGCGGACGAGTCTTTCATCGTGGAGAGCGGAATGCCCGAATACCAGGTCCTCTGGCTTTCGCGCCTCCTGCCCGAGGGAAAGCGCCCCACGGCCGTGTCGGTGCAGACGTACAATGCCGCGCTCCTGTCGAGCGTGCTGAACCAGCCCGAGTTCGTGGAGGCGGACGGCAATGCGCTCGTCCTCTTCATGACGCGCGACTCCGTGTTTTTCGCCGGGTACCAGGAGGGGCGGCTCCTGCTGCTGCGCGAGTGCCCCGGGGCGCAAGGCCACCTGTTCATACGCGAGACCGTGAAGAAGCGGCTGGGGCTCGACGAGGAAATGGTCGACTCCGTGCTCAACGAGTCCCTGATCGACCCTACGCCCGTGCTGGAGCCGTTCGCGCGGCCCATTCTCCAGCAGCTGGAGATTTCGATGGACTACCTTTCGCGCCGCCACGCCCTCCATGTCGACAGGGTCTTCCTGCTGGGGCTTCCGTCCGGCGCGCAGTACTGGAGCAGGATGTCGGAGGACGCGCTCAAGGTGCCGCTTGTGACGCCTTCGGCGTTCGCGGGGCTTGAGATGCCCGCCAAGGGCAACCGCGTGCCGGAGATGGACGAGGCCCAGTCGCAGGTGTTCCTCGGCGCGATCGGCGCGGCGGTGGCCGCGATGGAGGTGGGCGAATGAAGAGCTCTCGCCTTCACCTGAATCTCCTGCGTGACACGGAGAAGCTTTCCTCGTCTCCAGTGCGCCTCCGCGTGATGCTGCCGGTGATGGCTCTCCTTGCGTGCGCTGGATGCCTCGTGTGGTGGGCCATGCTCGCCACGCAGCTGCTCCTGGTGAAAACGCAGGTGTCGTCGCTCCAGGACGACATAGCGGGGAAGGAGAAGGCCCACGCCAACATCCTCGCGCAGATGACGGAGGCGCGCGAAAAGCAGGCGCAGCTCGACCAGCTCGAGATGTACTCGGCGGCGCGCAACCTTTACGGCGGGATGTTTGCGCGCCTTGCCGAGGTAATGCCGATCAGGGTGCAGATCACGAAGATAGAAATTCCCGAGCAGCCGCCGCAGAACCTCATGCCGCCTGGCGGGAAGGGCAAGCCCGTCTGGGGGCCTACCGGAACGGTGGAGCGCATGTCGATGCGCATCATGGGGCGCACCCCGAAGGAGACGCCCGTGCTCTCGCTCATGGAGTCGCTGGAGGCCCCGGAATTCACGAACACCCTCGTGGTCGTCAAGGACCCGCGCCTGCCAGACGCCAGCCCAAAGGTCCATTCGTTCAGGCAGGACGGCAGCACAACGGAGGACGGTTCGCGTCTGCTGCTGTTCGACATCGAGTACAGGTGCCAACCTCGCGTGTTTGAAAAGCCGCAGCCGCCCGAGCCTTCCAGGGATGAGGCGGGCAAGGGGAAGGGGGACAAGAAGAAATGAAGTCCATTTCCCAGATGGCCCCGAACGCCCAGCGCTCGTTCGTGATCACGCTCGCCATCGCGGCCGTGGCGGTTGTGCTGTACATGTTCGCCGTACAGCCGTGCGGCGAATCGCTCGAGAAGACAAAGCAGACGCTCGAGCAGCTGAGGTCCAAGAAGCAGGTGATAGACCGCGACCTGCGCGAGGCCGCCAAGGTGAAGGTCAGGCTTGAGAAGCTTGACGCCGCGATGGCGCCGTACAAGGAGGCGATGCTCACCCCGCTCCTGGAGTCGTGGGCGATGAGGGCGAAGTCCAAGCTCGACATCCTGGCGGCCGAGGCCGGGCTCCTGAACATCGACTACTCCGAGCTTCCCGTCCGCGCGCTTCCAGTGCCGAAGCCGCTCCCGAAGCAGCTCTTCGCGCGCCGGCCGATCAAGGTGTCGTGCCGCGGAAGCTACGCGGAGATAGTCTCGTTCCTCATGCGCGTCGAGAAGGACCTTCCGTATGTGTCGATGCAGTCGTTCAGGCTGGACGCGCAGCAGGACCCGGAAACGCAGCGCGGCGACATAGTGTTCGAATGGCCAGTGATGGGCGAGAGCACCGTTCCGGCCCCGAAGGGAGGCAGAAAGTGAAGCTTGCCGCCGCATTGATGGTTTCTCTTTCGTGCGCCACTGCTTTCGCCCAGGGAGGCCCCGCTCCCGTTCCTGTGCGCAATCCGTTCTGGCCGATAGGCTACGAGGGCGAACGGGCTGTCATCACCGCAGAGCCCCGCGTCAAGATCGCGATCCCTGCGGCCTCCGGGCGAGACGACGACACCCTTACCGCCGCCGACGTCGCGGCGAACGCCGCGGCAACGATGATGGCCGAGTCCGCTACGTCGCAGCACTGGATTGCGGCGCGCAAGACGCTTGCCGTTGGAAGTCCGCTCATCGTGAAGGGGAAGGACGGCTCGCGCCGTTCGAGCGTGATGATCAACGGCAAGGCGTATGCGGACGGCGACTATGTCTCGATCACGCATTCCGGAAGGCGGTTTACGTGGAAAGTGGTTGGATTGAACGATTCCGACGTGCTCAAGCTCGTGCGCGTCCGCGTCCGCAAGGTCGAGGAACCCGACAAGGACGCAGCCAAGGAACCCGAGAAAGGAAAGACCAAATGAAGAAGCTACAGTGCGCGTTCCTTTTCGCGCTTGTCCTCTCGCTCGGCGCGTTTGCCGCCGATTCCGCGCAGCCGGCCGAGCAGCCACCGGCCCAGCCAGACGCGGGCCTGCCGGCAGCTGCCGAGCCCGAAGAGGCCAAGCCTGCCGCCGATGCCGAGAAGTCCGCAGCAGAGGCGGCGGCGAAACCTGCTGCAGAGCCTGCGGCGAAACCTGCAGCAGAGCCCGCTGCTGCGGTGCCAGCTGCGGCGCAGGACACTGCCGCCAACCAGGGCGCGGCACATCCCGACCGCGAAGACGACATAGACCTTGAGGAAGTCGACGATTCTGCCGACGCGGCGAAGCGCCCCACAGTGAAGTTCATAGCCCAGCCGGAACAGGTTCAGGCGGAGCAGACTTCCCCCGAGCCGGCCGCGCAGGCTGCCGAGACTCCTGCCGCAGACGCATCGTCCGTTCCCGCCGAGCCTGCCGCTGCGCAGTCGCAGCAGTCCGCCGCCGCTGCGGCTCCCGCCGTTCCGGCAAGGACGGCCCCTGCGGTTTCCAACTCTTCCGAGAGCGCGCTCGTGGACATCTCTTGCGACGACGCTACCCTGGCCGACATTCTCCGCCAGTTCCGCAAGACGACCGGCGCGAACATAATCTCGGGCGACTCCACGAACCTTTTGCGCCGCGTTTCCGTGAATCTCAACCACGTGCCGTGGCTGCAGGCGCTCCAGTCGATACTGAATTCCCGCGGTTTCAGGCTTGAGCCGCGCGAAGGCATCTACTTCGTGAGCGAGGACAAGCAGCTTGACCCCCTTTTCACGCGCGCATATACGCTGAACCATGCGTCGTCGGAGGAGCTTGCGAGGCTCTTCAACGCCACATACTCAGCCAAGAACGCGCAGGGCGTGCCGATCCAGCCGGTTGCAACGGCATTCCCCGGGGCGAACGTCGTGGTTGTCACGACAACCGAGAAGGTCCTTCGCGACTGCGAGCTGATCATCAAGGCAGTCGACAGGCCCGTGTCGCAGGTCTACATCGAGGCCCGTTTCATCGAGATATCGAACGAGGCGCTTCGCAAGCTCGGCATGCAGTGGGATTCGCTTTCGAGCTGGGGCGCGACAGTCAAGGGCCTGAGCGGCGGATGGGAGTACAACAGCGGGCGTGCCGCAAACTACGGGTCGAAGCTCTCGCAGGTCACGTCCACCACCAGCCCATCGTCGTCGACTTCGCTTGACGCGGAGGGCAAGGGGACGACGAGCACTTCGACGTCCCTCAGCGACGCGAAGACGTACACCGGCCTCGTCCCGAATGCGATCACGGCGGCCGACGGCGCGAACCGGACCGCCAACTCGATGTCGTGGAGAAACGCCCGCGGCTTTTCGGGCCAGCTTTCCGTCGACGACTTCCGCCTTGCGATGAGCGCGTTCGAGCAGCTCGGCGAAGGCCGCGTATTCTCGAATCCGAAGATCATCGTGTCGAACGGCAAGGAGGCGAAGGTCGACATGACCAAGAAGTATCCGAACGTCACTATTGATTCCAACTTCACCGGCCAGAACCAGAACTCGCTTTCGGTGTCGACGAAGCTCGACACGATCCCCGGCGAGGACAAGCAGATGTTCGCGAAGGAGGCGTTCTTCTCCTGGGGCATCATGCTCACCGTCAAGCCCAGGATCTCGCCCGACGGCCTGATCAACGTGGAGATCGTCCCGACGATCAGCGACTGCACCGACTACGCGACCGTCCAGTCCAGCCAGGAAAGCGACACGCCATACACGAAGTACCCGGTCATCGAAGTCAAGCGCCTTACCACGGACTTCACGATGATGGACGGCGCAACGGCGGTAATAGGCGGGCTCTCTAGGACGATCGAGGAGGACATCGACTCGGGAATCCCGTTCCTCCGCAAGATCCCCTGGATCGGACGCAGGCTCTTCGGGTGGACGAGCAGGCAGAAGGTCCAGAAGGAGATCATCGTCTTCGTGACGGTCGGCATAGCCGATCCCCGGGCGCTTCCTTCCGACATCGGCCTGCCAAAGAACGCCGTCATGGGCCGCGAGTATGTTGTTGGAACGCGTCTGGAGCCAGGCGACCGCCAGAACGTGCTGCAGGATTTCAACAGGCTCGACGATCGTCCGCTCGACGAGCGTGCGGCGCATCCCGCAAAGGCCGAGCCCGAGTCGTCCGGCGGGAAGAAGGGCGAGTCGAGCGGTGCGGTGGTAATCAAGCTGTCCGGCGACGACCCTGAGCCGAGACCAGACATGTCCACGAGCGTAGACGGCTCGGTCTCCGTCCGCCGCGTTTCGCAGGAGAATCCGTCCGCCGCCGCTCCTGCTCCTGCGTCCGTGCAGCAGGACGAATCCAAGCCCGAGCCCGCCCCGCTGGTGAACCCCGATACCGCAACATCGGTAGAGGACCTTCTCAGCGACAAGTGACGCGCGGCCTTGCCGCGCCGCGCATGAGGGTGAAAAAATTCGACCGCCTGGCAGAGTCCGGCGGTCGAATTTCGTCTAGGGGAGGTTTTGTGTGTTATTTGTTGGGGGCACCGGCAGGTCCGCCCATGCCAGGGCCCATTCCCGGACCGAATGCTTCCATCGCGTCCTCGAGGTTGCCCATCAGTCCGCCGCCGCTTGTGCAGTCGTAGATGCTGTTGATCGTATCCTGCACGACGACCGCGTCGTCCCCCTGGTAGCCGAGCTCGCGAGTGACTTCGTTGACGAGCGCAGACCGTTCCTTCTTGGCGGCTGGTCCCATCTGCATCTGGATCTCCATCATCTTCTGGATCGTGTCCATGTCGGGGAATCCGTTCTTGTTCTTGCCCATGAGCTCTTCGCGCTGCTTCATGAGCGCGAGGTACTTCTCGTGGTTCTCGCGGTCGGCGGCGGACATCCTGGAAACATCCACGGACGAGAGGAAGTCGATCCTGCCCTTGGCGCGCGCCGCGAGTCTGGCGCGGAATCCGGCTATGGCGTTCGTCGCCGCTGTGAACTGCTCGTCGGAGAGGTTCTTCTTCATCTCGGCGTTAAAGTCGATGTTCGTCGGGAATTCGATGTTCTCCGGTCTTTCGGGCTTGTCGTTCAGAGCCTGCGCGACAGCCTTTTCGGCCGCCTCGTTGAGCTTTGTCAGGCGGGCTATCTCGCCGCGCGCCTTTGCGAGCTCGCGCTCGAGCTCCTCGACTCTCGAGGAGTTCTTCTTCTTGGTGACCGCTGTCGCACCCTCGTCGGCCGGCTTGGCCGCCGATTTTCCGCTGTACAGGCTGTGGCCGAAGAAGCCGCAGGCGGCTCCAGCGATGAACACAATTGCGATTGCAATTTTTTTCATTTTTATGGTTCCCCTTGTTTGGGCAGGTAGTCTATCATATTCGCCGTGGTTAATCTACACCATATTTTCACGCCATTGGCAGCCCGGGAGCTGCGCGGACGGCTCTTTTGGTCTATCCTGCCATGCACGGTTTTGCTATAATACCTCCTATGAATGCAAAAATGAAGCTTGTAGTTGCAGCGGCGATAGCCGCCGCTTTGGCAGGATGTTCAACCGTCTCGTCTGACAAGGCAGCCGCGCCTTCGTGGAGAGACTCGGGCACGCACTACGTGCGCGACGCGGTGCAGCCGTACGTGGACAAGGGCTGGTGCCCGGGCGCCATAAGCATCCTCTACAAGGACGGCGTTGCCGAGGCGGAGTGCATCGGCTACTCGAACGTAGAGGCGAAGCGGAAGATCACGATGGACGACGCCTTCATGCAGTGCTCGCAGACCAAGGGCTTCTGCGGCGTAACCGTGGCGAAGCTCGTGGAGGAGGGGAAGATCAGCCTGGACGACCCCGTGTCCAAGTACCTGCCCGAGTTCAAGACGCTCTGGATCAAGGCCTCGCAGACGAACGACACCGTGACGCTCGTGAAGGCGAAGAACGTGCTTACCGTGCGCATGTGCCTCAACCACACCGGCGGCTTCCCGTTCGAAATCTGCGCGAAGCAGGGCAACATCAGGGGCGGTGGCTGGTCCGGCGGCGCTCCGCTCCGCCAGACCGCGGCGATCGCGGCCGCTTCGCCGATCCTCTTCGAGCCCGGCACGAAGACGCAGTACTCCAACACAGGCATCGACGTTGGCGCGGCGGTCGTGGAGGTCGTCACGGGAATGAAGTGGGAGGACTACCTCAAGAAGGAGGTTCTCGACCCGCTGGGCATGGCGTCCACCTGGTTCTGGCCTACGGACGAACAGCTCAAGACGCAGGTCGAGATGTACGAGTGCCAGAAGGAGGCCCCCGCCAAGTACCGCCTCGAGAACGGAATGCAGCAGCGTCCGTACAACGACGGCCATGTGTTCGCGTCCGCAGGCGCGGGCCTCTGGACGACGGCCAGAGACCAGTACAAGTTCTACAAGATGCTTATGAACCTTGGCGTTGGCGACAACGGGGTCCGCATCCTGAAGGAGGAGACGGTGAAGTCGCTCCTCTCGGTCTCGACGCGTCCGAAGGGTCTTGGCGGCTATTCGCTCGGGCTGGCCGCGCCAGAGCCGGAGAAGGACAACGAGGAAGCGTGGTTCGGCCACGGCGGGGCATGGGGAACGAACTGCATGGTCAACTGGCGCAAGAAGATGCTCAACCTCTGGGTTGTCCAGCTCAACGGCAATCCGCGGCCCTGGGACAAGGATCGCCATGCGGCGGCCGACAGGTTCTTCAAGGAGGCGGTCGACACGTCGGGCGTCGACGCGTACACCGGAAGGGTGAAGTGAAGCCGGTGCTGCGCGGCAAGGCTGGTTTTTAGCAAGAACAACCAAGGCCCGCAAGGGCAGAAAACGAAAGGAAAACAAAATGAAGAAACTCATGATGGCAATGGCGGTGGCGGTGATGTGCGTGGCATCCGCGAAATCCGAGGTGATCTGGAGCTGGTGGACGAACGCGCCGTCCGAGAACGCGAAGAAGGACGTTTCGGGCTGTGCGCTCGGAATCGCGTCCGAGACGGCGTCCATAACTGGAGCGCAGGTCTCGCTTCTCTTCAACGTCACGGGGACGGTCCGCGCCGGCGCGCAGGTCTCGATCGCCTACAACAAGGCCGATGTCGTGAACAACGGGCCGCAGGTCGGCTTCGTAAACGTTGCCGACGGCGCCGCGCTGCAGTTCGGCCTCCTCTGCTTCAACAAGGAGGGCTTCCTGCCGTTCTTCCCGTTCTTCAACTTCTCGAAGCAGCATTTCGGCGGCGTCAAGTGAGCCGCTGCTGACATTCCGGCCCTGGCGCTGGATCCTCAGGGAGCCGCCGTCCGGCGGCTCCCTGCGTTTCGTCGTGCGGAATGCCTCGGCCTGTCATCGCCGCGTTCGGCATGCGTTACAGAGACGAGGGCCAGTGTTGCGAAAGGCATGCGCGAGCTCATTTGCACGTGATTTTCGGCGTGTGGTCCGCCACGGAATCTGATATAATGGCAATATGAAAACAAAAGACATCTTGGCGTTTGTCGCCTGTGCGGTTTCGTCCGCTGTTTTCGGGGCTTATGACATCGGCGCTGATTTCGCCGACAAGGAGAAGTGGACCGCCGACCCGGTCGAGTTCAACATCGACCACAAGGATGCCGGGTTCCGGTTCGTCGACCAGAAGCGCGACTGCGCCGTTGCGATGGGCGAGGGCCTTGTGGAGTACAAGGGCGTGCCCGTCGCGGAGACACGCGTCTATTTCGGCGAAGGCAAGGTCAAGAAGATAGAGATCTCGGTCTACAACAAGGGCGACCTTGACCCGATCGGCAAGGACAAGTTCCTC
Organism: uncultured Verrucomicrobiota bacterium; assembly: GCA_946623785.1. GTDB lineage: Bacteria > Verrucomicrobiota > Kiritimatiellia > RFP12 > UBA1067 > CAMORM01. Next base: position 5,386 of record CAMORM010000007.1, on the reverse strand, counting down.
GAACTGGTGGAGAAGGTCAGGAGCAGCGTAAACCCGGAGGGCGCCAGGCTTCCCGACACGACCAAGGAGACCCTTGCGTCGGGGATGTACAGGCGCGTGCAGCGCTGGGACAAGACATTCCCTGCGGCGGAACTGTCGTGGGCGTGGCGCGAGTCGCGCGAGGGCGGGAAGCGCGAGATCAAGCCGGAGTACGTCAGGCTGAACCTCATCGGGGCGGAGGACGCCTCGGCTGCGCGGCGGGAGATGACGACGTCCAGGCAGGCGACGAAAGGCGTGCGGAAGATAAAGGAGAACGTCCAGAAGAACGCGAACGGCGACGTGTTCATATCGGGCGTCCCGATGGTCAACCAGGGCCAGAAGGGCTACTGCGCCGCGGCTACGAGCGAGCGCGTGCTGCGCTACTACGGCCTGGAGATGGACGAGCACGAAATCGCCCAGCTCGCCGGAACGTCGGCCACGGGAGGAACGGAGTCCGGCGCGATGGTCGACGCCGTAACGCGCGTCGGCAACAAGGTGGGGCTCCGCAAGGAGGACATAGTGCGTTCTGCCAGCGGCGGCGAGTGGGAGAAGTCCGACATCTACAAGACGCTCCAGCTCTACAACCAGGCGGCGAAGTCCGCCAAGGAGCCGACGATCGACTGGCAGCAGTACATGTCCGGCATGTCGATCAACGCAGGGGCCATAATGGAGGCGATGAAGCCCAAGATCCTCAAGGCGGCCCGGGCGAAGCTCTCGGGCCAGCAGAAGCGCTTCCACGACGAAATCCACAAGCAGGTGAACGCGGGCGTGCCGATTTTCTGGAGCGTCATGCTGGGGCACTACCCGGAGCCCGAGATACCCCAGGCGTCCGGCGGTCACATGCGGCTCATCATCGGATACAACGACAAGACGAAGGAAGTGCTCTACACCGACACCTGGGGCCCCGGCCATGAGCTCAAGCGCATGCCCGAGGACTGGGCCTGGACGATCACCACGAGCTGCATGTTCCTGAAGCCAAGGCAATAGGGGGCGCAAGCGCCAGCCTTGGAAAAAAGAACGCAGCCCGCAAACAACTTTCGGCGGAAATACGGCAATGGCAGAAATCTCACGAGTCGCGCTTTCGGTGCTCAAGGCGTCGGGGGCTTATTCCGAAGAGGCCGTGGCGCGCATAGCGGAAGGCGTCGCAGTCAACCCCGAGATGGGCGTAGCGGAGGCGGCGGTCAAGTTCGGCGGGATCAAGGAGGACGAGTTCCTAGAGAAGGTCGGAGCCGTTCTCGGATATTCCTATACCTCGCTCGAGAAGGCCTCCCCCAGCGCGGACGTCCTCAAGCAGCTCCCTCCGGCCGCGGCCAACCAGTACGGCGTCCTGCCGCTGAGGATGGAAGGCGGTTCGCTCGTGGTCGCGAGCCATGACCCGTTCTCCACCACGATACAGGACGGAATACGCCTTGCCGCCGGATGCCCGGTGACGATCGTCCTCGCGACAAAGGAGGAGATCGAGAAGGCCGTAAAGAAGTTCTACGGCGTAGGCGCGGAGGCCATCCAGAAGATGCTTGAGGACGGCCGCTACGCCGTCGACGACTCGCTCGGCTCCATCGAGAAGATCGACGTCGGCGCGGAGGGCGAAGAGGCCTCGATCGTCAAGTTCGTGAACCAGATCATCGCCGAGGCGGACCGCCAGGGCGCGACGGATATCCACATCGAACCGCAGGAGACGGAACTGCGAATCCGCTACAGGATCGACGGCATGCTCCACAAGGTGGACGTACCTCCGCAGCTGAACAGGCTCAAGAGCGCGATCATCTCGCGCGTGAAGGTCATGGCGAACCTCGACATCGCCGAGAAGCGCCTGCCGCAGGACGGCCGCATCGGCATCAGGATCGGCGGAGAAGACATCGACATCCGTGTGTCCACGATGCCTTCCGCGTGGGGCGAGTCCATCTCGCTGCGCATACTCGCCAAGGCGGGCAACTTCGTCAAGATGTGCGACCTCGGGTTCAACGACCGCGACTTCGCCGTGGTCGACAAGATCATCCACCGCCCGAACGGCATCTTCCTCGTCACGGGCCCGACGGGCTCCGGAAAGTCGACATCGCTCTACTCGTTCCTCCACGAGGTGAACACGATGGACGTGCGAATCCTTACGGCAGAGGACCCGATCGAATACCAGATGGACGGCATAGTGCAGGTCCAGATGGACAGCGAGATCGACATGACGTTCGCCCGCGCGCTGCGCGCCTTCCTCCGCCAGGACCCCGACAAGATCATGGTGGGCGAAATCCGCGACCGCGAGACTGCCGAAATCGCCATCAACGCGTCGCTCACCGGCCACATGGTGTTCTCCACGCTCCACACCAACGACGCAGCCGGCGCGTTTCCGCGCCTCACCGACATGGGCGTTGAGCCGTTCCTGATCGCGTCCGCCATCGCCGGCGTGATGGGCCAGCGCCTCACGAGGCGCCTTTGCCCGAAGTGCAAGCGCGAGGTCCCGCTGGACCGCAAGTACTACACGCTTTCGTACCCGCCCGTCCGCGAGACGGTATGGGAGCCCGCGGGATGCGATTCGTGCAGCCGCACGGGCTACAAGGGACGCCGCGCGCTTTTCGAGGTGCTGGAGGTAGACGAGGATATCGAGACCGCCATCGTGAAGCGCGCCAACGCCACGGAGATACGCCACCTCGCGCTCCAGCGAGGGATGAAGACGCTTCGCGAGGACGGCTGGGACAAGGTGTTCAAGGGCGTCACGAGCGTGAAGGAGATCATGCGTGTGACGGAGGACCAGTGAAGCTGAAATGAAGACGGTTGACTGCGACTATTTTGTGGTGGGCTCCGGCATGGCCGGGCTCATGACGGCCCTCCACCTGGCGCCCTACGGGAAGGTGGTGGTGGCCACCAAGCAGAAGCTCGCCGACTGCAACTCGAACTTCGCGCAGGGCGGGATCTGCTGCGTGGCGGATCCGGAGGACACGTTCGACGCCCACGTGGAGGACACGCTTGTCGCCGGCGCGAACCTGTGCAACGAGGCGGTCGTGCGGCAGCTCGTTTCCGAGGCGCCTGCCGGGATACGCGACCTAATCGACTGCGGAGTCCGCTTCACGAAGCGCGAGGACGGCTTCTGGGACCTCGGGCGCGAGGGCGGTCATTCGGCGCGCCGGATATTCCACGCAGGCGACATCACGGGCGAGCGCTGCGAGGCGGCGCTTATCCGGACGGTCCTCAAGTGCCGGGGCATAGAGCTCCGCGAGCATTCGATGGTCATCGACCTCGTGGTAACGAAGCGCATCGGCATAAAGGGCCCCAACCGCTGCGTCGGCGCGTACGTTTTGGACACGGCGGAGAACGAGATCTACGCCGTGCGCTCCGCGAACACGATCCTCGCGACGGGCGGCTGCGGCAAGGTCTATCTCTACACATGCAACCCGGACACCGCCACTGGAGACGGCATCGCGCTCGCGTGGCGCGCGGGCGCAACGATCGAGAACATGGAGTTCATCCAGTTCCACCCGACTTGCCTCTACCACCCCAAGGCGAAGCGCTTCCTCATTTCCGAGGCCGTTCGCGGCGAAGGCGCGGTGATAACGGACAGGCATGGGCGTCCTTTCATGCACAAGTACGACGACCGCGGCTCGCTTGCGCCGCGCGACATCGTGGCACGCGCGATCGACAGCGAGATGAAGCGCACTGGCGCGCCGTACTGCTGCCTCGACATACGCTCGCAGGGGCGCGACTTCCTGAAGAGGCGATTCCCGAAGATATACAAGACGTGCCTCGACTTCGGCATAGACATGGCCAAGGACCTGATCCCGATCGTGCCCGCCGCACACTACTGCTGCGGCGGAGTGCAGGCGACTACGGACGGCCGCACCTCCCTGCCGGGGCTCTCGGCCGTCGGCGAAACGGCATGCACCGGCCTGCACGGGGCGAACCGCCTTGCGTCCAACTCGCTCATGGAGGCGCTCGTCTGCGCGCGCCTCACGGCCGCGCGCCTAGGCCCGCATCCGGAGAGCCTCCCCGAACCGCTCAAGATTCCTAACTGGCGCGTTGGGCACGCGGTCACGCCCGACGAAGCCGTGCTTGTTGCGCACAACTGGGACGAGATCCGCCGCCTGATGTGGGACTACGTTGGGATCGTCCGCAGCAACAAGCGCCTGGAGCGCGCGCTCAGGCGCGTGAAGACGCTCCGCCGCGAAATCCGCGAGTACTACTTCGACTACCTTGTGACGCCCGACGTCCTCGAACTGCGCAACATCGCGCTCTGCGCGGAGCTCATCATCCGGAGCGCAATGAAGCGCCACGAGAGCCGCGGCCTGCACTACACGCTCGACTATCCGTCGACGAAGCGCAAGGGCGAGCCCACCGTACTGCCCGGATTCGACGTTGACGCCTCCATTGCGTCCTCGCATATTAGGAGGTTCGGCGCGCAGGGCTCGTGCCGGCGCTGACAGGGGAGGCCGTCCTGTGTTTCGCTATGCGCTGAGACGAATTGCGGAGGCGGTTCCGACGACCATCGGGATACTGGTGCTTTCGTTTCTGCTTTTCAACGTTGTCGGCGGAAGCCCGGCGGAGGTCATACTCGGCAAGAACGCGACGGCCGAGTCGATCGCCGCGTTCAACCACAAGTATGGCTACGACAAGCCGCTCGTGGTCGGCGAGAAAGGCAGCCGGCTCGACTCGCAGTTCTTCAACTTCATGTTCGACCTCGCGAAGGGCGACTTCGGCATATCTACTGAATACGACGAACCGGTCGCGAGCGTCCTTGCGCGTGGTGTGGGGCCTTCGCTTTCGCTCACGGTCCCGATACTCGTCGGCGGGACGGTAATCGCGCTTTCGCTTGCGCTCCTCTGCGCGGCGTTTCGCGGCGGGAGGGTGGACAACGCGGTGCTTGTCGGCTCGACTGTGCTGATGAGCGTGAACTACGTTGTGTGGATTCTCGCGGGTCAGTATTTCCTCTCGTACAAGGCGGGGCTGTTCCCCGTGTGGGGATACGAAAGCGCGGCGTACCTCGCATTGCCCGTGCTGATCGGCGTCTTTTCCTCGCTCGGGCCGGACGTTCGGTTCTACAGGGCCGCCGTCCTCGACGAAATCAACAAGCCGTATGTGCGCACGGCCCAGTCGAAAGGCCTTTCGCGCGCGAGGATACTGCTTGTGCACGTGCTGCGCAATTCGCTCATACCTGTTTCCACGTACATTTCGCTGTCGATACCGTTCCTCTTCACCGGCTCGCTCATGCTCGAGACGTTTTTCGGCATACCGGGGCTTGGAAGCGTGTCGATAAACGCCATCCATTCTTCGGACATGGCGGTAGTGCGCGCCGTGGTTGTGCTGGGAGCGCTCCTCTACCAGGTCGTGAACATGCTCACGGACCTCCTCTACGCCTGGCTCGACCCCCGCGTCCGCCTGGGGTAGG